>JACQER010000041.1 GCA_016200465.1 Gammaproteobacteria bacterium
CGCAGCCGAAAGAAGTTCGCGGTCGTGATCCAGGAACTGAAGTCCCTGCACCGAATCGGTGTGCGCCTTCCAGCCAGCGAGTTCCTTTCCGTCCGGGAGATGCCACAACCGGAGGCGGCCCTCCGATCCTCCGCTGGCCAGGGTTTCCGAGCGGTCGTCAAAAGCCAGAACGTAGCCGTTGTTGTGCGCGTCGCGCAGAATGACGTTGGCCGGAATGCGGGGTGTCACGGCGCAGCCGGAGACAGCCAGCGCGCCCGCCAGCAGTACCATGCGGATACGCGATCCGATGTTGCGTCCGGGATTGCCGCCGTCGCGGCTTCGTGGAAAAATCAACACTAATCGTTCTCGCGGTCTTTGGTTCTGGCGGGATTGTAATGATAGACGAACACGGTTACCGCCCCAACGTGGGCATAGTCCTGTGCAATCGCCGCAACCAGGTGTTCTGGGCGCGGCGCTGCGGGCAGGATGGCTGGCAATTCCCGCAGGGCGGCATCCGTCCGAAAGAGCTGGTCGAGGCCGCCATGTACCGCGAACTGCGCGAAGAGGTCGGTCTCGACCCGGCGCACGTCGAGATACTGGGCCGCACCCGCGACTGGCTGCATTACGACATTCCCGACGACTACCGTCGCCGTCATCCGAACAGCGCTTTCCGGGGACAGAAACAGATCTGGTTCCTGCTGCTTTTATTGGGGCGCGACGACGACGTGCGGCTCAACCTGTGCGACCGGCCCGAATTCGACGAGTGGCGCTGGATCGAGTACTGGAGTCCGCTGGAACGCATCATCAGTTTCAAACGTGACGTTTACCAGCGCGCGCTGACCGAACTCGAACCGTTTCTTTCGTCCGTGCGCACGCCGGACTGAGGAGCACGCGGCGCATGCTCCCAGCCGCCGCCCGCCTGTCTTCGCGCCGTCGTTTCCTGATCGCCCTCGTCACCCTGACCATCCTGCTGTCGGGATTTCTCGCGTTCGGCCGCCTGCCGGTCGATCTGCGGCCCGCGCAGGAAACGCCACGATTGCGCGTAACGGTTTCGCTGCCGGGCGTGACGGCGCCGGTGATCGAGGAAAAAATCACGCGCCGGCTGGAGCAGGCGCTGACGGGAATCGCGGGCGTGACCGGCATCGAGTCGGTCACCACCTCGGGCAACGCGGTGATTGATTTGTCGTTGCGTCATCGACGCGAGATCATGAGCGCACAGCAGGATTTGACGGCCCGTCTCGAGCGCGTGAAGTCGTTCTGGCCCGCGGCGGCCGAGCCGCCGCGCGTTTCCGTCATCGACGCTTCGTCCGTCGTCGAGGAGTTTGCCGTCACCTCGCGCGACGGCGATCTGCTGGCGTTGCGTGACTGGGCGCGGGACGGTTTCGCCGCCAAGCTCCGCGAGCTGGCGGGCGTGGCCACGATCGAGATGCATGGCGGCGCGGTGCGCGAAATCCTGGTGCAGCCGGATCAACGGCGGCTGGCGGGATACGGATTGTCGTTCGGCGATCTGTTGCAAGCGATCCAGAAGGGTCCCGAGACGAACGTGCCGATCCGGCGTCCGTCGGCCAGGGGTCGTGGGCGGCACGTGCCGATGCTGTCGGGCGGCGCCGCGGCCGTGGCGGCGTTGCCGGTGATGCTTCCGGACGGCGAGGCGGTGGCGCTCTCCGAGGTCGCCGCGATCGCGCTCAACGAGGACGCGCAGCCCGATCATTTTCTTTTCGAAGGTGGCGAGGCCGTCAAGCTGACGGTTTACCGGCAACCGTCGGCGGCCGCTTCGGATGTCAGCGAGCGTATCCAGTCGCATCTCGAATGGATGCGCGCGAACCGGCTGATCCCGGAAGGCATCGGGATCCATCCTCTGTCCGGGCGGTTCACTCAGGCGCGGCACGCGCTGCGCCAGGTCGCTCTGGCGCTGACTGCCGGCTTCGTGCTGGTGTTGTGCGTTGCTTACCTGTTGCTCGGCAGCGCGAGGCGATGCGTGATTCTTGGAGTCGTCATTGCTGTTTCATTGCAGGCGGTGTTCGTGGCCATGGCCTTGTCGCGGCTGACGCTCGACGGGATAACTCTGGGCGGACTGGCGCTGGGTGTGGGGCTGTTCGCCGGCGGCGCCCTGATGCTGTTCGACAGCGCGCCGCGTGCCGTTGGCGACACGGCGATATCTTACCGCTCGGTGATCGCGGCGGCTCTTGTTTTGCCCGCGATGCTGCTGCCGATCCTTTTCACGGGCGGTGAGTCCGCGCGGTTGTTCCGCGAATTTGTTTTTGCCTTCGGTGGCGCGTGGTTGATCTCCGCCTTGATCGCGCCATGGCTGATCCTGGCGTTCGACAAACGTACCCGCGGTGGTTCGTTTGCGAGACACGCCTTTGTCGGCCATGCCATCACAAGCTTGCGTCATTCCTATGCGCGCGGGTTAAGCGCGGTGCTGCGCCGACCCGTGCTCGTGTTGACGATCGCGTTACTGGTATCGGCCGTCCTGGTGACGGCGGCGTACTCGCAGGTGAAGCCCGCGGTCGGAACTTCTGACGGGACCGGCGCGGTAATGGTGCGCATTCAGGGACTTGACGTCGAACGTTTGACCGCCGTGGCTGACGAAGCCGCGCAGCGCTTGCGATCCACGACGGAATGGCGTGATGTCCGCCACAGTTTGCAGGCCTTGCACCTGGAGCCACACCTGCGCCTGGACGAAAACCGCGCCCGTGAACTGGGCATCGACGACGTCGATGCCGGTCGGGCGCTGGCGATCGCGCTGACCGGCATCCCGGCCGGGGAACTGCGCGACGCCGAGCATCGTTATGACATACGCCTGCGCCTGCCACCGGAGGAGTCCGGCAGCGACGTGACGCTGGGGCGGCTGTTGCTGCTCGGCGAACTGAAAGACCGTCCGGCGGTGCATCTGCGCGATGTCGCCGTCATCGAAACCGTTTCCGCGCCGGAGCAGATTCGCCGGCGCGATGGCATGCCGGTGGTGGAGATTACCGCCGTGCCCGCGGGCAACATTGCGCCGGAACAGGCATGGGCGCGCCTGCGCGAGACCTTGCGTGATTTCAAATTGCCCGCCGGTTACCGGTTGTCGTATCCGGCTTACACGTCACCGGACGAGATGTGGAGTCGCGCGTTCACGCTGTTTGGTTTCGCGCTGCTGATTCTGTTTGTCGCGCAGATTTTGCTGCACCGCTCGCTGCGCGCGGCGATACTGATTACGTTCAGCGCGTTCCTGACGCTGGTCGTCACGGGCGCGGTGTTGCGGATTTTCGGAATGACCTTGTCGCCGCCGCTGTGGCTGGGCGGTCTGATCCTGATCGGCGTCACGGCGGGACAGACGTCGCAGTTCGTGGCGTCAGCGGCCGGCCGGAGCGGGCAGGGGCCATCGCGGCGGCAAATGCTGCGACGGATTGCCGCAGATCAATTTCGCCCGTCGCTGGCGGTGACTTTTGCCGCGCTCTCGGGCATGATGCCGCTCCTGTTCACCGCCGGCGCCGCGAGCGTTTTGCATCCGGTGATCATCGCCGTCGCGACGGGATTGCTGCTTTCGTTGCCGATGAACCTGTTTCTTTTCCCGGCGCTGTACTTATTTCTCGAGCGCAAGGAACAAAGCCGCGGGACATGACGTCTATAGGCATGCACGATTTTGGCATTGTTTCGTTTTAATTTTCCGGAGGACCCCGTGACCCAATACCCCCGCCGCACGTTCCTGAAAAACTCCCTCGCCACCGCGGTGCTCGTCACCCTCGGCGGCGCCGGCCTCCTCAGCCCCCACCGGGCCCTGGCCGCCGACTGGCCCAAGGACGCCTTCACCGCCAAGAAGCTCGACGAAGCCCTCACCGCGCTGTTCGGTTCGGCCCAGACCAGCCCCTCGGCCTCGATCAA
>JACQER010000042.1 GCA_016200465.1 Gammaproteobacteria bacterium
AGTTGCCGGATCGATTCCCACTGCCAGCCCAGCACCGTCACGCACAGGTAGTTGGCCCCCCAGGTCAGGAAGAAGGCTGCCGCCACGTGGGCGAGGCCGTGGAGCGATCCCATGATCCAGCGGTACGCCTTGGAGTGGGTGTCGGTAAAGAGGACGAACCCGAAGAAGGTGAGCAGCGCCCAGAAGGCGCCCATCGGGCTGTCGAGCGTGGCCGCCAGCGTCAGCTTCGCTGCCTTGCCGAACTCGCTCAGTCCCGCCTTCCCGGTGTCGGCCATGATGGCCCACGCGGTCAGCAGGTACAACAGCGCCGGAAACAGGCCGAAGGAGAAGTTGTAGCGGAGGAACAGGAGGTTGCGCCAGCACAGACGGCTCGAAGTGGAGATGTCGGGGAAACACCCTTTCAGCTTGTAACCGCCCTCCAGCTCCGAGACGTCGGGGCCGTGGGTGGGATGCAGAAACGCGCCGCCGCCGCCGGCGGTGATCTTCTGCCGTCCGTCGGCCGCCTCGTGGCGCCGGTAGTGGTGCAGGTCCCCCGCCAGGTACACGTCGATCTTGTGGTTGAAGACTTCGTCCTCCAGGAACCTGAGATTGCTCTCGTTGAAAACCTCGGCATCATATTCCTTATAGGTATGAGAATAGATCCAGTAAGGCTCGGCGTTGCACAGGATGATGCGGTGATCGGCAAGCATCTCCTTCTGGACTTTGCGGAAGTATTCGACCTGGGGCTTGTCGATGTCCGAGCCGAGCTGGACGTCAGTGCCGATCAGCCACCAGCCGTGCGGCAGGCGCAGGGCGAAGTAGCTGCGTTCTTGCGGCGTCTGCCACCCGGCGAACCACTCCTTGGAAAGGAAAAAGCGGGTGAAAGAGACCAGGCTGTCGTACCAATCGTGGTTGCCGGGGACGGCGAAGACGTGGGGATGCGGCTCATCGGTTTTTTCGAGCGCGGTGCGATAGGGCTCGAGCAGGCGCTGTCTGTACCCCTTGCGGCTGGCCGTGGGATAGACCTCATCGCCTCCGAAGACCAGGATGTCGCCGCGGCGGGTGACGACTTCGGCGCCTTGCGGATCGCGGAGCCGCAGCTCGGGCTGGGCCACGGCGTAGGCGACGGCGTAGGTCGAGTTGAACCCGTCGCCGGTGTCGGCCACGTAGTCGATCCAGATCTCGCTGCGCGGCTGGCGGTCCGGCCCGATGACGTAGTCGAACGGCTCGTAGGTTCCCTGGGCGAGCGCTTCCATCAGGCGGTTGTCGGCCTGCTGGCCGAGGATGGTGGAGACGACCACCTGCTGGGCGGTTTGCAGGAGCTGGCCGGGGTCGTACCAGCCCACCATGGGTGCGCGGTCGGTCATGGCAATAAACAGTAGGCAAAGAGCCGAAGAATGTCAAGGATCGTGGAACGTGGACGTGGACCTCTTTACTGTGGAGCCCACCCCTTTTCGTGGTACTTTGTGCTACTGGACAGCGAGCGGATGTTGGGGAGAACTTTCGATAAACGACCTTAAGGAGGAGACTCATGAAGCTGTGGTTTGAGAAGACGGCGGGCATTTGCCTGGCTCTTTCGCTCGGGTGCGGGGCGGTGACGGCGGCGCAGCTCGCCACCAAAAAGGCCCTGACCCTGGAGGTGGCCAAGCAGATGGCCGCGGCGGCGGAGGCCGAGGCGGCCAAGAACACGTGGAACATGGTCATCGCTATCGTGGATGACGGGGGCAACCTGGTCTACCTCGAGCGGATGGATGAAACGCAGATCGGGAGCATCGAGGTGGCCCAGCAGAAGGCGCAGAGCGCGATCA
>JACQER010000029.1 GCA_016200465.1 Gammaproteobacteria bacterium
ACGACAACCTGCGGATCATCTATACCGACTTAAGTGGGGTCAATCCACACTTGGCGGCAACCTTCCGGGAAAAGGCCGAGCGCTATGCCCGAAAAGCTCAGGAGCTGGGATTCGTCGACCCTGACAACGTCAAGCGGGCCCAGCAAATAAGGGGAAGATCATGAAACGTATCTACCTGTCATTAATCGCGGGGCTGTCATTGTGCACCATACAGGTTCAAGCGCAGTATTTCGATGCCGAGACGGGGTTGCATTACAACGGGGCGAGGTATTATGACCCGAAGATAGGTCGGTATATTACCAGTGATCCAATTGGGTTGCGGGGCGGTTTGAATACCTATAGTTACGTTTATAACAACCCCTTAAGGTTTATCGACCCACTGGGACTGAAGGTATATCTGACCTCCCACCATATCTACCCAACAAGCTCGTGGCATACAGCCTTATTGTTGATTCCCGACGATCAAAACACTTTTGCTGGTAGACCTGGTTTTCTCAAAGGCGATGCTGGTGACGGAATTGCGAATGGAAAGTGGTACACGGTTCTTAGCGCAGAACCTGCGTCCTCGAATCCTTTCGACCCCGGCAATCTGATTGGGGAACGCAACCGATCCTCCGATTTGCCGGGCGAGAACACCATCGATCGGGAGGTGGCTGCTTCAGGATCACTGACCTATTCGAATATCTGCCGAGCGAATCCGCCGAATGATACAGAGTTAATTAATTACTTAATTAATTTCGCGGCCAGCTATGGGAACAACGCCCCGTATGGGTACCCGCGTCGATTCAGTAACACGGGAGAGTTGCCCCCTGATACATATAACTCTAACTCGTATACTGCTGGTATCTTGCGTGCAATTAATGCGAGTACGGCAGCTCCGTCCAATAACTCATTTCCGGGCTTCGACAGACCATTGCCTTTAAACTTCTTCAGCCCACCAAAATATTGAGGCGCTCATGAAATACACACTTCCTATCGGCCTTTCAGCCGTCTTAATCGCCATTTGCACGGCTTATCTGTACAAAGCATATGCGCTGTCAGACAACGAAGGCATCGGCTTTGCGATTATTGGCATTCTCTATGCCGTCTTGTGGTCGGTGGCACTGATCGTTGCTGTGTATGTCGCTTTCCGATTGCTAGACGCCAGACCCTCAATGGCACTTTTGCCATCACTCTATTCGTTTGGTGTTGATCTATGTATCGCAGTACTTATGATTGCTGTCGTAAATGTAATTACTTCGAAAGCAATCCTGCGCCTTTATGTCGACGACCTCTGGGCGTTGTTATTCGTCGCGGCCGGAGTGGTCATATGGAGGCTAGCTGCCATTACTATGATAAAAGCACCGTAGCATTCATACCATAACTCGCATTCTCCGACACACTCAGCCTCTCAGCTCCGCTTCACCTTGCCGCCCATGCTCCAGGCGAACACGATCCCGCAGGCCGCCAGCGCCCAGACCACCACCGCCCCCGAGGGCAGATCGAGCAGCGCCGACAGCGCCAGTCCGATGGCGTAGCCGAGTATGCCGACCGCATAACCCATGACCAGCCGCCGGCGCGCGGAATGAAAACGGCTCGCCAGCGCCGGGATGATCAGGCTCGCGAACACGAGATACACGCCGACCAGCTGCACCGACGCCGTCACCGCGAGCGCGAACATCGCGTAGAAGCCGATACGGCCCAGATGTTTACCCATGCCGAACCAGAGCGCGAGGATGACCGCGGTGAGCAGCGCGACCGGCAGCAGCTGGCCGTAGCTCACCCATAATATCTGGCCCACCAGCAGGTCCTTCAGATGCTCGCCGCCGTGCGGGTTGCTCGCGAGCAGCAGAATGCCGGCGCAGGCGGCGAGCACGAACAGCACGCCGATCAGCGCCTCCTGCACCTCGGGCCAGCGTTTCTCGGTGAAGGTCAGGAGCAGCGCGCCGAGCAGCGCCGCGCCCACGGCCGCGATCTGCACCGCGAAACCCTGCGGCTCCCAGCCCATGCCGTCGGCGGCGATGACGCCGAGCCCGGCGATCTGCGCGATCGCAAGATCGATGAACACGATGCCGCGCGCCAGCACCTGCTGGCCCATCGGCACGTGCGTCGCGAGCACCAGCAGGCCCGCGACGAACGCCGGTCCGAGGATGCTGATATCGAGTGCGTCGAGGTTCATTTCAGCGCTCCCAGTAACTGCTGCACGGTGTCGTCGAAGAGACTGAACAGATCCCCGGCCTTGTCGTTGCCGCCCACGGTGAACGGCAGCGCGAGCGCGGGAATCCGGGCGCGCCCGGCGAGCCACTCCGAGGAGCGGTCGTCGCTGTAAGCGGCGCGCAGGATCATCCTGGCCGGTTGCCGTTGCAGCTGCTCCAGCACCGCGGTGAGATGCGCGCTGGTCGGCTCGACGCCGGGTTTGGGTTCCAGTGACGCGATCTCGCGCAGCCCGAGCCAGTTTTCCAGATAGGGAAAGCCCTTGTGCTGCACCACCACCGGCACGCCGCGCAACGGCGCCGCCTGTTTCGTCCAGCGTTCCACCGCCGCGTCCCAGCGTTTCGTGAAATCCTGCTGGCGTTGCTGATACGACGTCGCGCCGGACGGATCGATTTCCGCCAGACGCTGCGCGAGCGCGATGGCCACGCGTCCGATGTTGCGTGGGTCGGTCTGGATGTGTGGATTGCCGGCGGCGTGCACGTCGCCCTCGGCGCGGTCGAGCCGCGTCGGCACCTCGAGCTTCGTCACGTAGTTCGCCGCCTCGAAGTAACCGGGCCGGCCGGGTTGCACGGCGTTGTTGCCCGACTGGCGCAGCACCAGCGGCAGCCAGCCGATCTCCAGTTCCGCGCCGGTGCACACGACCAGATCGGCGCGGCGCGCCTGCGCCAGCAGGCTCGGCTTGGCCTGTATCCGGTGCGGGTCCTGCAAGGCGCTGGTGGCGACGTAGATCGAGACGCGATCGCCGCCGAGTTCCTGCGCCAGCGCGCCCCACTCGGGCTCGCAGGCGAAGACATGGAGCGCCGCCGCGGCAAACGGGCTGAACGCGAGCGTCGCCGCGGACAGAAACAGCTTGAGAAGGTTTTTCATGTGTTTCCTCCGTGAATCAATATTGATGCGCGCCGTGGGCGCCGAGGCTCATCTGGTACTGGATGAAAGCCTGGTTGTCGGTGACGGATTGGCGTGAATCGTCGCGGGCAAATTGCAGGCGGATGCGGCTGAACTCGCTCGGATTGAAATCGACCATCACGCTGTTTCGGGTCGGATTGAAACCGGATCGCGGCAGACGGGCATTGTTGGACGAGTAGTCGACCGTGCCGTGATCGAGCTGCTCGGTGCGCAGTCCCGCGCGCCAGCGCGGCATGAACTGATAAATGCCCTGCACATACCAGCCGGATTGCCGGGCGTCGTAGGCCGCCGTGTTGGCGACGCCGGTCGTGTCATAAGTGAGCTGACCGTCTTCATGCCGGTGCAGGTATTCCGCCTGCAGTTTGAAGTTGGTGCGGGCCGGGTTGCCGTTCGGCGCGTATTTCCACACGAAGTCGGCGATCCACAAACGGCTGTCGCCGCTGAAGGAATCGGTGACGGCGGCGCCGGCGAGATTGGTTTCGGAAAGCGCGCGGTTGCGCGGCGCGGTCTCGAGCACGGAAAGCCCGGCGCGCCAGCTGTGACTCGCGCCGATATCCCCGCCGGCGTGGGCGAACAGGGCGCCGGCGCCGGAACCGTTCTTGTCGCGATCGCTTCCGGGGTACGGCCGTCCGCGGCCGAGTTCGGCGCCGAATTCGAGGAACAACTCGGTCGGCGCGAGCCATTTCACTTGCAGCGCGTCGTCGCCGAACTGCGTGCCGAGAAACGCCTGGTACGCGAGCGGCGCGTCCACGAAGTCCCAGACGTGCGCGTGCTGCACGTTGAGATAACCGATGCCCGAGAAGAAGCGCCCGGCCTTGACGGTCACGCCACTGGACAGCGCCGTGGTCTGGATGAAAGCCTCCTCGACCGAGGCGGTGTCGTCCGGATGCATGGCGTAGTTCAATCCGCCGTAAAAATACGGATCGATGTTGGCGTAGATGCCGAGTTCGCTTTCGGCGAGACTGAACCCGCGTTGGCCCGGTCCGATCTCGACACCGGACGGCACGGGAAAGCCGGTGATGCGGTAGTTCGCCGGGTCCTGCGACAGATTGGTGTACAGCCCCGACAGGATCAGCGAGATCTCCGGATTGAAACTGTTGGCGCCGGCGGCCGTCGTTGGTGTAACGGGTCTGGATTCCAGTTGTTCGACGCGTTCCTCGATCGAGCGCAGGCGTTGCGGGTCAGTACTTTTGACCGGTTCCGTGTCCGGCGAGGCAGCCAGCGCCGCGCCGGGTAAGGCCAGTGCCAGCGCGGTCATGGCGAAAAATTTTCTGAAAAACTTCATAGTTCCTCCGAAATCGAAAAGAGAACGAACCTTGCTCACGCAAGGCGCGTGCGCGGACGCGGTCCGGCACGTTGGTTACGGCGTCAGATGTCGGAGAAGCGGGGTGGTGCGCGGGCTGAAAAAACCGGGGCCGGCTGAGAGCGGGGCGCCGGCAGCGAAACCGGAAGATAAGCAATGGAAGAGTCGGGAGCGAAGAAGACGAACGGCGCGGCGACGGGCGATTTGCCCAGATGATCCGAGAACTGGCACAGCGCGCACGGCGATCCCAGGTTCTGCAACTGGTGTTCCAGCTCGTGCGCGAGCGCGCCCGCTTCCACGATCAGCAGGAACAGCGCCAGCATCCAGGCGCGCCATCCGGTCGAGTATCGGGCGATTCTTTTCATCATGGGCAGGGCTATTTGATTTCCAGCAACACCGCGGTTTCATCGCAGCTGTTGAATTTGTAACACTTCACGCACACGCTCCACACCTTCTCCGGCAGCGTGTCCTTGGCCACGGTCTTGAAACCCAGCTTGTGGAAAAACGGCGCCACGTAAGTCAGCGCCATGAGGCGCTTCAGGCCGATAGCGCGCGCCTCCTCGGCGATGCGCTCCACCAGCATCCGGCCGAATCCCCGGCCCTTGAATTCGTCGTCGACCACCAGGCTCCTGACCTCGCCCAGGCTGTCGGTGAAAATTTCGAGCGCACCGCAGGCGGCGACCTTGCCGTCCACGTCGATCACGAAGAAATCACGCAGATGACGGTACAGCTCGTTCATGGTGCGCGGCAGCAGGTTACCCTGCGCGGCGTAGATTTCGAGCAGGTGGTGAATGTACGGCACGTCGCCAATCGCCGCCGGCCGCACGATTGGCGCGATGCTGGCGACGGCGCGTGTCGCGCCGGCGTGCGAAGCGGTGCCGCTGCTCATAGGCTTCTTGATTGGCATCTGTTAGCTCAGTTCATTCCGGCGCCGCGTCCGACTCGCCGCGTTCGCATCCCCGCTTCGCGGGGCCCCTGCTCCCTGCTCGCGTGCGCATCAGGCTGAGGCACGGGCGAGCATGTCCTTGGCATGCGCGAGCGTCTGTTTGCTGATTTCCATGCCGCCAATCATACGCGCGATCTCCAGCGTGCGCTCGCGCTCGTCGAGCGGCGCCGCCTCGGCGACCGTGGTCTTGCCATCGGCGCGCTTGCGCACCTGCACGTGTTGCGTTCCCTGGGCCGCGACCTGCGCCAGATGGGTGATGCACAGCACCTGGCGCGCCTGGCCCAGCGCCCGCAGCTTGCGCCCCACCACTTCGGCCACCCGGCCGCCGATGCCGACGTCGACTTCGTCGAAGATCATCGTCGGGATGCGCCCGGTGCCGGCCAGCACCACTTGCAGCGCGAGGCTGATGCGCGACAGCTCGCCGCCCGAGGCGACCTTGGCCAGCGGCCGCGCCGGCTGGCCCGGGTTGGCGCTGACCTGGAACTCGACGCGCTCCAGGCCCTGGGCGCTGGTCTCGCCTTCGGCTAATGGCGTCAGCGTTGCATCAAATGTCCCGCCCGGCATGCCGAGCTCCTGCATCTCGTCGCTGACCGCGCGCGCGAGTTTTTTCGTCGCCGCTTCGCGCTTGCGTGAAATATCCCTGGCCGTCTTGAAATAGGCGGCGCGCGCCGCGGCCAGATTTTCCTCGAGCTTGCCGAGGTTGACGTCGTAATTCTCGACGTCGTCCAGTTCCGCGCGCAGCCGCGCGTGCAGCGCGGGCAGTTCTTCCGGCTTGATCTTGTGCTTGCGCGCCAGGTCGTGCACGGTGGAGAGGCGCCGTTCGACCGTCTGCAGGCGCGCCGGGTCGAGTTCGAGACTGTCGAGATAATGGGCGAGGCGCCCGCCGGCCTCGTCAACCTGGATCGCGGCTTCGTTGAGCAGCGTCACGATCTCACCGAGCTTGGGATCGTATTGCGCCAGCGTTTCCAGCCGGCCGAGCGCGCGCGCCAGTTGCCGCGAAACCGACGACTCCTCGTCTTCCTGCACCGCCTGGGTCACGGCCTGCACGCCCTCGATGAGCTCGGCGCCGTTGGCGAGCCGCGCATGTTCTTCCTCGAGCGCGGGAATTTCGCCGGCGGCCAGCCCGAGCGCGTCGAGTTCGCGCACCTGGAATTGCAGCAGTTCGGTGCGCGCCTCGCGGTCCGCGGTCTGCTGTTTCAGCGCGTCGAGACGCTCGCGCAGCGACTGCATTTCCCGATGCCGGTCGCCGAGGGCGAGCACGGCTTGGTCCAGCCCGGCGTAATCGTCGAGAATCTGCCGCTGCGCGTCGCGCCGCAGCAGCGACTGGTGTTCGTGCTGGCCGTGCACGTCGACCAGGTATTCGCCCAGTTCGCGCAGCATTTGGATCGGCATCGGCCGGCCGTTGATGAAGCCGCGCGAAGGCTTGTCGGCCTCGATCACGCGCCGCAGCAGGCACTCGCGGTCCTCGAACAGGTCGTGCTCCTTGAGCCATTGGGCGGCGTCGTGCGTCGGTTTCAGCGCGAAGCCGGCGGAAATCTCGGCGCGCGCGCAGC
>JACQER010000030.1 GCA_016200465.1 Gammaproteobacteria bacterium
AGGACGTTGGTATCGACGACGAAAATCTTTCGTTTGACGGTCATTGAGGACGTTCTGAATAATTCATATCACCAACAGACATGGGAACCCGATTCGGGATGATGACGCGCCTTATATTCCGCGGGCTGATCATACTCATCCAGAACGTCCTTGACGCTTGGAGGCGGGTTTCTGGAGTTTCCGGATTTCCTCGAGGACTTCGTCCACGTGCCCCTTGACCTTCACGCCGCGGAATTCACGGCACACGACGCCGTCCGGGTCGAGAATGAAAGTGCTGCGGTCCACGCCGAGGTATTTTTTTCCGTACAGGCTTTTTTCGCGGATGACGTCGAAAATCTTGCAGAGGGTTTCGTCCGCGTCGGAAATGAGTTCGAAGGGGAATTTGAACTTGGCCTTGAATTTTTCGTGCGAGGTGAGGCTGTCGCGCGAGACGCCGTACACCGCAGTTTTGAGTTTTTTGAATTCGCCGGCGCGGTCGCGGAAATCCTGCCCCTCGAGAGTGCAGCCCGGGGTGTCGTCCCTGGGATAGAAATACAGCACCGCGAATTTCCCCTTGAGGTCTTGCAGGCGGAAAGTCTTGCCCGTGGTGGCCTGCAGTTTCGTATCGGGGACGGCTTTTCCAACAACGGCTTTTTTCATGGCGATATCTGAAGCTGGTGGACGAATTGTAACGGGATGGCCGGCCGGATAACAGGGATTGTCGTCAGTCCGCCTCGCGCTCGACGGTGCAGCAATGCGGCGCCGACTCGCCTTCGCCGCGCAGCACCTCGCCGGTGACCGGGTTCGGGCGGAAAGTGGTGCAGCCCTTGAGGCCGAGACCATTGGCCTGCGCGTAAATTTCCTTGAAATCCTCGAAGCGGTAATCGCGCGGGACGTTGATGGTCTTGGAAATGGAATTGTCCACGAACGGTTGCAGCGCCGCCTGCATGTCGAGATGCGCGGCGGGGGTCAATGCGCGCGTGTCCACGAACGCGGCCGGAAGCTTCCCGCCGCCGTGTTGTTCGCGCCATCGGTGGAGAGCATAGTCGGTCAGCGGGTGCTCGGTGTAACGGCCGTCGAGCTCCAGCACGCGCCGGGTGAGACTGAATTGATACACCGGCTCGAGGCCGCTGGAGATATTGTTGGCCAGCAGGCTGATGGTGCCGGTCGGCGCGATCGCGGTCAGGTGACTGTTGCGCAGGCCGTGACGGGCGATGTCGTTCTGGATGTCGTGTGGCAGACTCTGGATGAATTTTCCCTGCAGATGTTTCTCCCGCTCGAAGAACGGGAACACGCCCTTTTCCCTGGCCAGCGCGATCGAGGTGCGGTAGGCCGTGTGGCAGATCGCCTGCATGATGTCGGCCGCGAGCTGGCGCGCCGGTTCCTCGTCGTAGCGCAGGCCGAGCATGATGAGCGTATCCGCCAGGCCGGTGAGGCCGAGACCGATGCGTCGCGTGCCGCGCGCCTGTTCGGCCTGTTTTTCGAGTGGAAACAGCGACGCGTCGATGACGTTGTCCATCATGCGCGCCGCCACGGCGGCGGTACTCCGTACGCCGTCCAGATCGAGGCGCGCCCTGGCGCTGAAAGGCTCGTGCACGAACGCGGTCAGGTTGAGGGAGCCGAGGTCGCAGGCGCCGTAAGGCGGCAGCGGAATTTCTCCGCAGGGGTTGCTGGAACTGATCTGTTCGCGATACCAGAGATTGTTGAGCTGGTTGATGCGGTCGATGAACAGCACGCCCGGCTCGGCGTATTCGTAGGTAGCACGCATGAGCCGGTCCCACAGCGCACGGGCGCGCACGTGCCGGTAAACGCGGCAACGTACCGGCGCCGACTGACCCGACCAGGCGCGTTGGACGGTTTCGAAGTTCGGGCTCGCGCCATCTTCCGCGGGGAATACCAGCGCCCAGTCGTCGTCGCGGCGCACCGCGTCCATGAAAGCGTCCGTGACCAGCACCGAGAGATTGAAATGCCGCAGCACGCGGCTGTCGCGCTTGGCGTCGATGAACGCCTCGATGTCCGGATGGTCGCAGCGCAGCGTCGCCATCATCGCGCCGCGCCGCGCGCCGGTGGAAAGCAGCGTGGCGCACATCGCGTCCCAGATCTGCATGAACGACACCGGCCCCGAGGCGACGGTGCCGACGCTTTTCGCCTGCGCGCCCTGGGGCCGCAGCGTGGAGAAGTCGTAACCCACGCCGCCGCCCTGCTGCATGGTGAGCGCGCCCTCTTTCAGGCCGTCGAAGATGCCGTCCATCGAATCTTCGATCGTGCCCATCACGAAGCAGTTGAACAGCGTCACGCGCCGGCCGGTGCCGGCGCCGGCCTGGATGCGTCCGCCGGGGAGGAATCTGAAATCGCGCAGGGCTTCGTAAAAAACCTGTTCCCACCGGGACCAGTTGTCCTTTTCCACGCCCGCCAGCGTGCGCGCGATGCGCCGCCAGGTGTCGTCAATGGTTTCGTCGTGCACGACGTCGCCGTCGCGGAAACGGTATTTGCTGTCCCAGATATGACGGGAAATCTCGGTAATGAAAGGGTCGTCGGCCATGATGAGTCAATTCTGTATCAGTTCGCGGTCCACTGCCATCGCCAGTTCGCGCAGCGCCGGTGCGACGGCGACGAGGTGGGGCGGCGCGTGCTCGAGTTGGCGCAACGGCAACGGCAGTCGCGCGAGTTCATCCGCCGCGCGGCGCCGGATTTCATCGAGTGTCTCCGGAGCATGCAGGCGTTTCCCGTTTCGCATCACCGGCTGGATCAGCGGCCTGCCCGGTTGCGGATCGTCTTCGAGGGTGAGGACGTCGCCTGTCATGATGCCGTTTGTCTTATGGGCGCGATAAACCTGCTTGCGCCCCGGCCAGGTGGCCTTGCCCTCGGAGCGCTTGCGCCGGGCGCGCCCGGCGTATTCCTGCAGCTTGTAGGCGCAATCGAGAAACGGCGCATCGGCCGAGGTGGTCATGCTCGTGCCGACGCCGAAGCCGTCGATCGGTGCGCCGCGTGACAGCAGGTCGCGCAGCGAAAATTCATCGAGACTGCCACTCGAGAAAATGCCGATATCTTTCAGCCCCGCTTCGTCCAGGATGCGGCGCACGTTATGCGCATGGAGCGCGAGATCGCCGCTGTCGAGGCGGACCGCCTTGACGCCGATCCCGGCCTGCTTCAGTCGCGGCGCCAGTTGCGCCACCTTGTGTGCCGCGGCCTCCGTGTCATACGTGTCGATGAGCAGCGTCACGTTTTCCGGCTGAGCGCGGGAAAAATTCTCGAAAGCCAGCGCCTCGGAATCGTGCGCCTCGATGAACGAATGTGCCATGGTGCCGAAGACGGGAATGCCGAATTCGACGCCGGCGAGAACGTGGGAAGTGCCATGGAATCCGGCGATATAACCGGCGCGCGCCGCGAACAGCGCCGCTTCCGCCCCGTGCGCGCGCCGCATGCCGAAGTCCACCAGCAGTTTGCCGGGCGCGGTCAACACCACGCGCGCGGCCTTCGAGGCTACCAGCGTCTGGAAATGCAGCAGGTTGATGATCCGGCTTTCGACGAGTTGCGCCTGGGCGATGGGCGCCGTGACGCGCAGGATCGGTTCGTCGGCGAAGAACAGCGTGCCTTCCGGCATGGCATGCACGTCGCCGGTAAAGCGCAGGTCGGCGAGCTGGTCGGGAAATTCCCTGCCAAAGCGCCCGCTGCGGCGTACCCAGTCGAGCTCTTCCTCGGTGAAGCGAAGACCTTCCAGGAATTGCAGCGCCTGCTCCAGTCCGGCCGCCATCAGGAAGCCGCGGTTCGGCGGCATCCGCCGCACAAAGAACTCGAACACGGCGATGTCGTTCATGCCCTGCGCGAAGTACGCCTGCAGCATGGTCAACTGATAGAGGTCGGTGAGCAGCGCGCTTTTCCGGAGATCGATCATACGCCGAGCGCCGACAGGGTGACGGTTTCGGCGCCGAGGCGCCGCATTTCCGTCTCGGCCTTGCGCCCGTCATCGGGCTTCGCGTTGACCGCGCGGATCGCGTCGGTGAGCAGGCAGACCCGGTAGCCGAGACCGAGCGCGTCGCGCACCGTGTTCAGCACGCAGTAATCGGTGGCCAGTCCGCCGACGAACAAGCGTTTTATTTTTCGCGCGCGCAGGCTCGCATCGAGCTCGGTTCCCTCGAACCCGGAGTAGGCGTCCTTGTCCGCCTGGGTGGCCTTGGATATGACGAAGGTGCCGGAGGGAAGTTTCAACAACGCGGCAAACTCCGCGCCGCAGGTTTCCGCGACGCAGTGCGGCGGCCAGGGGCCGCCCCGGGCCTTGAACGAACAGTGGTTCGGCGGATGCCAGTCGCGCGTGGCGTAGACGGGCAATTCGCGCGCGGCGAATTCGGCGAGATAGCGGTTCAGCACCGGCACCACGGCATCCCCGTCCGGAACGGCGAGGCTCCCGCCGGGCAGAAAGTCGTTCTGCACGTCAACCACGACGAGTGCGTCACCGTTTTGCGACTCGATCCGTTCGCTCATGAGAGCATCTCTCGCTCTTTGTATTCCGCCGAATTGAGCCGCACGGCATTGGTGTCGGCTCCAATTCGGCGGTCAGATCATTGTACGCTTGAGCAGCGGCTTTAACAGCTTGAGCGGCCGGGTATTGAGCACGTCCTTTTTCTCCAGCCAGCCGCGCCGCGCCTGGCCCACGCCGTAAACGAGGTTGTCGAAGTCCTGGGCGCTGTGAGCGTCGGAGCTGATGGCTACGAGCACGTCCTCGTCGCGCGCCATCTGGCAATAGATATCGAGCAGATCCAGCCGCTCCGGGTGCGCGTTGAGCTCGAGAAAACAGCCGCGCTCGCGCGCGCGGCGGATGACCTTGAGCATGTCCACGTCGTAGGGCTCGCGCGTATCCAGCAGGCGGCCCGTCGGGTGGGCGAGGATGGTGAAATGCGGATGATCCATGGCGCGCAGGATGCGCTCGGTCTGTTTGGCGCGCGACAGATGGAACTGGCTGTGCACCGCGCCGACCACGAGATCGCATTCGGACAGGACGTCATCCGGCAGATCGAGAGCGCCGTCCTCGAGGATGTCCACTTCGATACCTTTTAATAAAGTGATGTCCTTGAGCTGGCCGTTCAGTTTGTCGATCTCGTTCATCTGTTTGCGCAGCCGCTGCGGGTCGAGTCCGTGCGCCACGGCGAGCCGGCGCGAGTGTTCGGTGATGGCGAGGTATTCGAGGCCACGGCTTCGCGCGGCCTCGGCCATCTCGCGCAGGCTGTGGTGGCCGTCGGTGGCTTTGGTGTGGGCATGGAGATCGCCCTTGAGGTCGGCCAACTTCACCAGCGTCGGGAGCTTGCCGGCACGCGCGGCTTCGATCTCGCCGTGGTTTTCGCGCAGTTCGGGCGGAATCCACGGCAGGCCCACCGAGCGATAGACCGACTCCTCGGTGTCGCCGGCGATGCGTTTGTCACCTTTGAAAACCCCGTATTCGCTGATCTTGAGCTTGCGTTCCTGCGCCAGCCGGCGGATCTCGATGTTGTGCGCCTTGGAGCCGGTGAAGTACTGCAGCGCGGCGCCGAAGCAATCCTGCTCCACGACACGCACATCCACTTGCAGCCTGGACTTGAGTATCACTGTCGCGCGCGTCGAACCCTTGGCCAGCACGTCCTTGACCTCGTCGTAGGCGACGAAACGGTTCATGATTTTTTCAGGATCGGTCGTCGTTATCAGAATGTCGATGTCGCCCACCGTCTCTTTGCAGCGACGGTAGGAACCGGCCAGCACGACCTGTCTGGCGCCCAGGATTTTTTCCAGATATTTTTTCAGCGGTTCGGCGTATTGCGCCGCTACCGCCAGCTTGAATCGGGTTTGTTTCTCGGCGTGCGCGGAGACCGCTTCCAGGATCGTCTGCTCGGTCTTGGCGCCAAAGCCCGGCAGCTCGCGAATCCGTCCGTCGCGGGCGGCGCGCGCCAGCTGCTCCAGCGTATGCACGTCGAGTTCGTGGTACAGGGCGCGCACGCGCTTCGGACCGAGACCCGGTATTTTCAGCAGCTCGGTGATCGTGGGCGGGGTTTGCTTGCGCAGCTTCTCCAGAAACCGGCATTTTCCGGTCTCGACGATCTCCTGAATCTTGGCGGCGAGGTCGTCGCCGATGCCGGGCAGTTCGGTGAGGTCTTCGCCCTTCGCCACCATGTCCGCCGCCGGCACGCCCATGCCCTGCAACTGACGCGCGGCGTTGCGATAGGCGCGCACGCGGAACGGATTTGCGTTCTCGATCTCGAGCAGGTCGGCGATCTCCTCGAACAGCGTGGCGATGTCGGCGTTGTGAACCGGCACGGTCAGTTTCCTCCCACCAGTCCGATCAACTGCAGGGCATTGCGCGGGGCGGCGCCGAGAACGTCGTTGTCGAAGTAAACATGGACGTCGCGATCCTCCCTGAGCCAGCGGCGTACGCGTATGGCCCACTGTCGCAGCTCCTTCGTGCCGTAAGCCGAGGCATAGGTGACGGTGTGTCCGTGCAACCGGACGTACACCATGTCGGTGGTCACGACATTCCACAGCGGCCAGTCGGCGGCGTCCGATTGGCATACGGCCAGACGATGCGCGCGCAGACACTCCGCGACTTCCGCGTCGAACCAGGAGTCGTGACGGAACTCGATGGCGTGGCGCACGGCGCGCCAGTGTTTGAGCGCGTTGGCAAAGCCCCGCAACCGTTCCATGTTTTTATGGAACCGCTCGGGCAGCTGCCAGACCACGATGGCGAGTTTGTCGCCCAGGCCGCGGGCTCGATCGCGTTCGATGCGGATCGCGGACAGCGGGTCGGCGAGTTTCTTGTTGTGCGTCAGAAAGCGATTGCCCTTGATGGCGAAGCGGAAATCCGCCGGCGTTTCGTTGCGCCAGCGACGGAATGTTTCCTTGCTTTGCAGTCGGTAGAAGGTGGCGTTGACCTCGATGCCCGTGAAACGCCCGGCGCAGAAACCAAGCCAGTTCTTGCGGGGAATGCCATGATAAAACTCGTCGCGCCAGGAATCGTAGTTCCATCCGCTGGTGCCGATGTAAGCATGTCCGGTCATTCGTTTTCCTGAATGGGTATCGCAGCCTGGGCAGGACGACGTCAGGCCGAACCTTTGCCCTCCAGTTCCGGAATCCCGGTGTCACCCTTGCCGAGGCGCAGGTCGGCGCGGGCGTGTCGGGCGAGTCTCTCGTAGCTCGCGCGGATGCGATCGAGGTCCTGCTGCTCCAGCTCTTCCAGGTCCAGGAGCGCGTTGTGCGCGCCTTCGATCGCGCGGATCAGTTCATCGAGCTTCACCTGTGTCGCCTCGGCATCGCGGTTCTGCGCGTTCTGGATGAGGAAGACCATCAGGAACGTGACGATCGTGGTGCCGGTGTTGATCACCAGTTGCCAGGAGTCGCTGAATCCGAACAGCGGGCCGGTCGTGATCCATACCACGATCACCGTGAGTGCGAGCACGAACGCCGGCGGCCTGCCGGCGATGCGCGCCGTCCAGTTTGCGAAGCGGGTGAACCAGGATTTGGGGTGTGCGCGTTTCATTTATCTGTACCTCACGGTCGGCGATTGACGATTGCCAAGACAGGTGTTGCGAAGCCCGATCAGACGATTATCCCTTGATACAGACCAGCGGTTCCAGCCGCGCCACCTTATGCGCCAAGCCGGCGGCGTCGGCGGCGTCCACCACCGCGGACACGTCCTTGTACGCGCCCGGCGCTTCCTCGGCCACGCCGCGTCCGGAAGGACTGCGGATCAATATTCCGCGCGCCGCCAGTTCGTCGATCACCTGCCGCCCCTTCCAGGTCCGGTACGCCTGGTGCCGGCTCATGGCGCGCCCGGCGCCATGGCAGGCGGAACTGAATGACAGCGCTTCGCCCTGTTCGGCGCCGGCAAGAATATAGGAACCGGTGCCCATCGAGCCGCCGATCAGCACCGGTTGGCCCACGGCGCGAAACATCGCGGGAATATCCGGATGTCCCGGGCCGAAGGCGCGCGTCGCGCCCTTGCGATGCACGTAGAGCTGGCGGGATTTTCCGTCGACGACATGTTCCTCGACCTTGCAGGTATTGTGCGATACATCGTAAAGCAGCGGCAGGCGCGCCTTGGGCAGTACCATGGCGAAGGCATCGCGCACCAGATGGGTCAGGATCTGGCGGTTGGCAAACGCGCAGTTGATCGCGGCGCGCATCGCGCCGAGATAATCCTCGCCGAGCGGGGAGTTGATCGGCGCGCAGGCGAACTCGCGATCGGGGAGCATGATGCCGTAGCGCGAGGCGGCGATCACCATTTCCTTCAGGAACTCGGTGCCGATCTGGTGTCCGAGTCCGCGCGAACCGCAATGAATACTGACGACGACGTCGTTCTCGCGGATGCCGAAGACGTTCGCCGCGTTCGCGTCGAATATTTTTGCGACCTTCTGCACTTCGAGATAATGATTGCCCGAGCCGAGCGTGCCCATCTCGTCGCGCTGGCGTTTCTTCGCGTGTTCGGACACGCAATCGGGGCGCGCGCCGCGCATCTGGCCCTGCTCCTCGATGTGTTCGAGGTCCGACGCGCTGCCGTAACCGCGCTTCACCGCCCAGGCCGCGCCGCCGGAGAGCATGGCGTCCATTTCGGACTGGTTCAGGCGTATCGCGCCGGTGCTGCCGAGGCCGGCGGGAATTTCCCTGTATAAGGTATCGGCCAGCGATTTCTGAACCGCGATGACGTCTTCGCTGTTCAATCCGGTGTGCAGACAGCGCACGCCGCAGGAAATGTCGAAGCCCACGCCGCCCGCCGACACCACGCCGCCATCCGCGGGATCGAAGGCGGCCACGCCGCCGATGGGAAAGCCGTAGCCCCAATGCGCGTCGGGCATGGCATAGGAAGCCTTGACGATGCCGGGCAGGGTGGCGACGTTGCACACCTGTTCGTACACCTTGTGATCCATCGCGCGGATCAACGCTTCGTCCGCGTAGATCACCGCCGGCACGCGCATGGCGCCGTGGGGGGCGATTTCCCATTCGTGTTCCGAGTGACGGCTGAAGAGCGATATATCCATGGCGGCTATTGTCATTCCCGCATGCGCGGGAATCCAGATTAGTTAATGTAGGGCGGGTTAGGCGCTTTTTGCCGTAACCCGCCGAATGATCTGTTGTGTCGGCTTCGCCGACGATGAAAAGCTAATTGCGGGTGGCTCCGCCCCGGCACCCTGGGTGACTTCTCTTTGCTCGTGCAAAGAAAGGTAACCGAAAGAAAGCACGCCCGGAGCCGCCGAATACCTCTTGCGCTTCTCGCCAGCCATCGGCGCGTGCCCCAACTCGCCGGCCGTCCACAACACGGCTCGGGCTCAAACACGAGGCACGCGACAACCCCGATGGCCGACTGCGATGCTCGGCGGCGGCTACGGGGGCTTGAAAACACC
>JACQER010000038.1 GCA_016200465.1 Gammaproteobacteria bacterium
ACGACAGCACCGCCGAAAAACGTTCGAGCGACGAACTGCTGGCGCAATATCTGGAACTGGCCAAAAAATCCGGTGCCGTCGCGCACCGGGCCGGTGATATCGCCGGGGGGTTGAATGGCGCCACGAAAAAAATCGAGGCCACGTTCGAATTTCCGTATCTGGCGCACGCGCCGATGGAGCCGCTGGCATGCGTGGTGCGGTTGGGCGACGACGCCTGCGAGGTCTGGGCCGGTTCGCAGTTGCAGACGTTCGATCAGGCTACCGCCGCCCGGATCGCGGGACTCAAGCCCGAACAGGTCATGATCCACACGCTGCTCGCCGGCGGCAGCTTCGGCCGGCACGCGAACCCCACGGCTGACTATATCGCCGAGGGTGTCGCGGTGGCGAAGGCCACGCGCACGCTGAACGCGCCGATCCGGCTGATGTGGACGCGCGAGGACGACATCCGCGGCGGCTACTACCGCCCCCTGTATGTGCACACGATCAGCGCCGGTCTCGACGATCGCGGCCGGCCCGTGGCCTGGCAGCACCGCATCGTCGGACAGTCCATCCTCGCCGGTACCCCGTTCGCGGGCATGATCAAGGACGGCATCGACGTCACCTCGGTCGAAGGCGCTGCCAACCTCCCTTACGCGATACCTAATATGTTGGTGGACCTGCACACCACGCAGGTCGGCGTGCCGGTGTTGTGGTGGCGCAGCGTCGGCAGCACGCACACCGCGTTCTCGACCGAAGTCATGATCAATGAACTGGCGATCGCCGCCGGCAAGGACCCGGTGGTGTTCCGCCGCGCCCTGCTCAAGAATCATCCGCGCCATCGCGCGGTGCTCGACCTCGCGGCGCGCAAGGCCGGCTGGGGCAAGCCGCTGCCGAAGGGGCGCTGGCGCGGCGTGGCGGTGCACGAGTCGTTCAATTCGTATGTCGCCGAGGTGGCGGAGATCAGTCTCGCCGACGGCAAGCCGAAGGTCGAGCGCGTGGTGTGCGCCGTGGACTGCGGGGTGGCGGTCAACCCAGACATGGTGCGTGCGCAAATGGAGTCCGGCATAATTTTTGGATTGTCGGCGGCGCTGTACGGCGAGATCGCACTCAAGGATGGCCAGGTGGTGCAGTCGAACTTCCACGACTACCCGATCCTGCGCATCAACGAGACGCCGAAGATCGAGGTGCACATCGTGCCGAGCAGCGCCAAGCCGACCGGCGTCGGTGAGCCGGGCGTGCCGCCGATCGCCCCGGCCGTGGCCAATGCCGTGTTCGCCGCCACCGGCAAACCGGTGCGGCGCCTGCCGATAAAGATATGAGCAACAGATGCTAGGGAACAATAGACAGGATTAACAGGATTTTTCAGGATTCACAGGATTAAAGATTTTGACAATAAGAAATCCTGTTAATCATTCTTTTAATCCTGTAAATCCTGTCCGATTCTTTTCTTTAATGGTTTCATAATCAAGGAGGTTCTTTGATGGAAACCGCCGATCACGAAGTCCTGCGCACCGCCGTCGACTGGCTGACGACAGGCGAACCGGTGTATCTCGCCACCGTCGCCAGGACCTTCGGCTCCTCGCCGCGCCTGCCGGGCTCGCTCGCGGTGCTGCGCGCCGACGGCCGTTTCGCCGGTTCGGTGTCGGGCGGCTGCATGGAAGACGACCTGGTCACGCGGCTGCGCAATGGCCGGCTGCCGGAAAAATTCCCCGCGATCATCACCTATGGCGTCACGCGCGAGGAAGCGCAGCGTTTCGGCCTGCCCTGTGGCGGCAAACTGGAACTGGTGCTCGAAAAGCTGGAAAGCGCGACATCGCTGAAAAGCATCCTGGAGAAAATCGACGCGCGCCAGCAGGTACTGCGGCGCGTATGCCTCGACACCGGCGAGGCGAGCCTGCATCCGGCCGTGGATCGCGAGGAATTTTTCTACGACGGGCAAAACCTGCGCAAGCTGTTCGGCCCAGGCTGGCGCCTGTTGCTGATCGGCGCCGGACAGTTGTCGCGCTTCGTCGCGCAGATGGGACAGGCGCTCGACTACGAAGTGATCGTCTGCGAGCCACGCGAGGAGCTGGCGAGCCTGTGGCAGGTAAACGGCGCTACGCTGGACACGGGCATGCCGGACGACGCCGTGCGCGTACTCGCCGACGAACGCTGCGCGGTGCTCGCGCTGACACATGACCCCAAACTCGACGACATGGCGTTGCTCGAGGCGCTCGCCAGCCCGGCATTTTATGTCGGCGCGCTCGGCTCGTGGGCCAACAACGACAAGCGCCGCGCGCGTCTCGCCACGCTCGGCGTGCCGCGCGAAAATCTCGCGCGGCTGCATGGACCGATCGGCCTGCCGATCGGCAGCAAGACGCCGGCGGAGGTCGCGGTTGCGGTGCTCGCCGGCGTCACCGCCGCGCGCCACGGCATCGTGCTCGAAACCGGGACACAGGACGCGCCGGCGCGACTCAAGGCCGGCGGCTGACGCACGATGCCGGAAACGAACTCCCCCATCGTCGGCGTGCTGCTCGCGGCCGGGCGCGGCGCGCGGTTCGGCGGAAATAAACTGCTTGCGCCGTGGCGCGACGATACGGTCATCGCCGTCGCGACGGC
The DNA here is from genome assembly GCA_016200465.1 of Gammaproteobacteria bacterium. Lineage (GTDB taxonomy): Bacteria > Pseudomonadota > Gammaproteobacteria > Acidiferrobacterales > Sulfurifustaceae > Sulfuricaulis. Next base: position 2,578 of record JACQER010000038.1, read on the forward strand.
GCGGCACCTCATCGACGCCTTGCCCGATTCCGTCGCGGTGCTGCGTCCCGGCGATGAAATCCTCGCGTCGCTGCTCGCGGCCGAAGGTTTGCGCATCGTCGTCAATCCGAACGCCGACGACGGCATGGGCGGCAGCCTCGCCTGTGGCGTCGCCGCGACCGAGGCCGACGGCTGGGTCATCGCGCTCGCCGACATGCCGGCCATTCGGCTTGAGACCATCGCTGCCGTCGCCCAGGCTCTCGCGGCGGGCGCGCCACTTGCCGCGCCCGTCTATCATGGACAACGCGGTCATCCGATCGGTTTTGCACGCCGCTTCCGGCAAGACCTCATGTCGCTCCGCGGCGACCGCGGCGGGCGCGACATCCTCGCCCGATACGGAAATGAACTGCGGCAAATCGACGTGAACGATCCCGGCGTGCTGTATGACGTCGATCGCGTCGCCGATCTTGTCATCGCAGAACATTAAGCAGACTTTCCTCCTCCGTCTGCCTCGGCACGAAGCTTGCGACCGCGGTA
>JACQER010000027.1 GCA_016200465.1 Gammaproteobacteria bacterium
CGAGGACGTGGCGCGCGCGTTCGTGGCGTCGCTCGACAATCACCATACCTTCGGCAACCGTTACGATCTCTGCGGGCCCAGGGTATACACATTGCGCGAGATCGTGGAATACGTGGCGAAGCTGATCGACAAGCGCGTGTGTATCGTCGGCCTGAACGACACGCTTTCGTTTCTCCAGGCCACGGTGCTCGAATTCGCCCCCGGCAAACCGTTCTCGCTCGACAATTACCGCTCGTTGCAAATCGACAGCGTGTGCGAGAAAGGTTTTCCCGGAGTGTTCGGGATCACGCCGGCGAGCCTCGAGGAAATCGCGCCCGGTTATCTTCGGAAATAAAAACAGAAGGGACAGGATTCACAGGATAACGGGATGGGGATCAAAACTTTTGCAAGGCCAAATCGCGTTCATCTTTCGGCAGGTTCGCCGTTTCTTTTACCGAACGATAGAAAGCCATGAGGTCGTCGCCCTGTTGCGCCAGCAGTTTCTGAAACGCCGCGACGTACTGATTGTACAAACCAATCGCGACTAGATGCGCGTTGTTGAGGTCCTGTTTGAACCAGTTGTCGAATACCGCATAGCCGTCCCAACTCGTTTTCAGTTTCGCATATTCGCCTCGCAGTTCCTCGAACACCCGCGCTTTCGCGGCGCGTTTCTCCGCATCGCTCAGGTTTGAGGCGTAGATGTCCTTGAGGGGTGCGCGGTGTTTCAGCACCAGCGCGGTGAATTCCTCGCGCCGCCGGATTTTCAGCCGGTAGGCTTCAGCTTCCTTGGCGTCGCCGCTTTGCCGAAACCAGCGCTTCACGCCTTCGAGTTCGATCACCGTGGCGAAGGATTCGTTGAAGGCGCTGTCGCCGCTGACGTAGATTTTTTGGTGCGCGAGCTCGTGGAACAGCAGGCCGGCGAGTTCGGCCTCGGAGCGGTGGAGGAAGGTATTGAGCAGCGGGTCGTCGAACCAGCCGAGCGTGGAATAGGCCGGCACGCCGCCGACATAAACGTCGTAGCCTTTGCTCTTGAGACTCGCGGCGAATTGTTCCGCCTTGTCACGTGCGAAGTAGCCGCGGTAGGGTACGCAGCCGGCGACGATGAAGCACCACTGCTTCGGTTCCAGCGACAGCTCCGGCACGGCGAACACGTCCCACACCACGAACGGCCGTTCCAGATCGGCGTAGCTGCGGTAACTGCGGTTGTCCGGCAGCCGCAGCTCGCGGCTGGCGAAGTCGCGCAGGCGCCGCACCAGTTCGAGCTGGCGGCGTGTCTCCGGCGTGGTCGCGGGGTCGGCCAGCACCTCCTCGACGGGGCGGCGTTTCGTCAGTATCTCCATCTGTCCTGACACGGCCTGGGCGTAATAGAGCGGGCTGGCGCAGCCGCCGAGAATGACGAGCACCAGTAACAGTGCGAGCGGGCGAAGGGAATATTTCATAAATCCTGCTTGGCGTCGGTGGCGTCCACACATTAGCATGCCGTTATGAAAATCTATCTCGTCGGCGGCGCGGTGCGCGACAAGCTTCTCGGCCTCCCGGTCCAGGACCGGGATTACGTCGTGGTCGGCAGCACGCCTGATGACATGGTCACCAGGGGGTTCAAGCCCGTGGGCGCGGATTTCCCCGTGTTCCTGCACCCGGAAACGAAGGAGGAGTACGCGCTCGCGCGTACCGAGCGCAAATCCGGCCACGGCTACAAGGGTTTCAAGGTGTATGCCGCGCCGGACGTGACGCTGGAAGATGACTTGCGGCGGCGTGATATCACGATCAACGCCATGGCCGAGGACGAGCAGGGCCAGCTGATCGATCCGTTCGGTGGCGCGGAAGATTTGCGCAACGGCGTGTTGCGGCACGTATCCGATGCGTTTGCCGAAGACCCGGTGCGCATCCTGCGCGTGGCGCGCTTCGCCGCGCGCTTCGCCAAATGGGGTTTCCACGTGGCGCACGGTACCAACCAGCTTATGCGCCGGATGGTTGAATCCGGTGAGGTGGATCATCTGGTGGCGGAACGCGTGTGGACGGAACTCGAGCGCGCGCTTGGCGAGGACAAGCCGTCGCGCTTTTTTGAAGTGCTGCGCGGCTGCGGAGCCTTGCAGCGTCTGTTCCCGGAGATCGACGCGCTGTTCGGCGTGCCGCAGCCGGAAAAGCATCATCCGGAAGTGGATACCGGCGTGCACATCATGCTGGTGCTCGACGCCGCGGCGAAACTCTCGCCCGATACGCGCGTGCGTTTCGCCGCGTTGATGCACGATCTCGGCAAGGGCAACACGCCCAGGGAAGAATGGCCGCAGCACATCGGTCACGAAGAACGCGGGGTCGGACTCGTCAAAAACTTTTGCCAGCGCTTCCGCGTGCCGAACGAGCACCGCGATCTGGCGCTGATCGCGGCACGCTACCACGCACACTGCCACAGGATTGCCGAGCTGCGCCCGGCGACCGTGGTCGATTCGTTGGAGACCATGGACGCGTTTCGCCGGCCGGAGCGGGTGGATATGTTCGTCACCGCCTGCGAGGCCGACTTCCGCGGCCGCCACGGCAGCGAAGAAAAGCCCTATCCCCAGGCCGGGCTTTTCCGGAGCGTGTTCGCCGCCGCGCGCGCAGTCGATACGTCGGCCATTGCCGCTGCCGGCGGAAACGGCCCCGACATCGGCGCGCGCATCCGCGAGGCACGCATCGCCGCTGTCCGGCAAGTGTTATCATTATCAGATTCCTCTCGCCCGTCCGGGACGTAATCAGGAAGGTGAATCATGATTAAGAGATTTTCCAATCTATTGCCGCGGATGTTCATGGCCATGTTGGTGTTATGGACGGCCGGCGCCTTGAATGCGGTGGCGGCTGATCAGCCGGCCGCGAAACCGAAAGATGACGTGGTCAAGGTGGTGTACCACGCCGATTTCGCCGACCCGCGCCGCTTCAGCGCCATGCTGACCAACATCCATAACATGGTTTCGACCTATCAGGCCGAGCTCGTGGACTATGACGTGCGCATCGTGTTCGTCTCCTGGGGCATCCGTTTCGTGACCCAGGACAAACTCGCCGGCACGCCGTTCGCCGAAGACGACGCTCTCAAACAACGGCGCGCGGACCTGCTGGCGCGGCTGGCGACGCTGCGCGACACGCAGGGCGTGAAGCTCGAAGTCTGCGGCATCACCCGCGAACAGATCGGGCTGGATGAAAAGAAGCTCATTCCGGGCGTGACGCTGGTGCGCTCCGGCGTGGTGCGCCTCGTGGAACTGCAGCACCAGGGCTTCGCCTACCTGAAAGTTGAGTAAACTATCAGCACTCAGCGATCGGCTTTCAGCCATGGCGCGTTTCGTTAATCTGACCGCTGAGAGCTGATTGCTGATAGCCGTTTCCTCGAGCCATGAAATCCAAACCCGCCAAACGCGTAAACCCATTGACCATGCCCCGTGTCGGGTTCGTCAGCCTCGGTTGCCCCAAGGCGCTGGTGGATTCCGAACGCATCCTGACGCAACTGCGCGCCGAGGGCTACGCGATCTCGCCCGACTACGAAGGCGCCGATCTCGTCGTGGTCAACACCTGCGGTTTCATCGACGCCGCGGTCGGGGAGTCGCTGGACGCCATCGGCGAGGCGCTGGCGGAGAACGGCCGCGTGATCGTCACCGGCTGTCTCGGCGCCAAGGGCGACATCGTCAAGCAAACCCATCCGCAGGTGCTGGCCGTTACCGGCCCGCACGCGCTCGATGAAGTCATGCAATCGGTGCACGCGCATCTGCCGAAACCGCATGATCCGTACACCGATCTGGTGCCGCCGGCCGGCATCAAGCTCACGCCGCGGCATTACGCCTACCTCAAGATCGCCGAGGGCTGCAATCACCGCTGCACGTTTTGCATTATTCCCTCGATGCGCGGCGATCTCGTGAGCCGCGGCATCGGCGAGGTTCTGCAGGAGGCGGAGAACCTGGTGAAGAGCGGCGTGAAGGAACTGCTGGTGATCTCGCAGGACACCAGCGCCTACGGCGTGGACGTGAAATACCGCGCTGGTTTCTGGCAGGGGCGGCCGGTGAAGACGCGCATGACCGAACTCGCGCGCGCTCTGGGTGAACTGGGTGTATGGGTGCGGCTGCATTACGTTTACCCCTATCCGCACGTGGACGAGATCATTCCGCTCATGGCGGAGGGGAAAATCCTGCCGTATCTCGATGTGCCGTTTCAACACGCGAGTTCGCGGATACTGAAGCTCATGAAGCGTCCGGCGAGCGCCGAGAACAATCTGGCGCGCATCGAAAACTGGCGCGCCATCTGCGCCGACATCACGCTGCGTTCCACCTTCATCGTCGGTTTCCCGGGCGAGACGGAGCGTGAATTTGAAGAGCTGCTCGATTTTCTGCGCGCGGCGCAAAGGAGGTGAAACAGGAACGGCTCACGCGCTTCATGGAATTACAGGCGCAAATCTCCGCGGAAAAATTGCAGCGCAAGATCGGCAGGACCCTGACGGTGCTTGTCGATGGCATCGAGGAAGGCCAGGCCGTGGCCCGTTCCGGCGCCGACGCGCCCGAGATCGACGGCGTGGTTTATGTCGAGGGCGCGAAAGGTCTGAAGCCGGGTGATTTCTGCGAGATCCGCGTTACCCGCGCCGGCGAGCACGACCTGTGGGGGCGAAGGCTTAAAGTTTGATCTCGTTGAAGTTCCGCGCCTGCCGGTGTGCCGCCTTGGGATCGATCGCCCCATCCCTTACCAGCCAAATGGTTTGCATTCCCGCCGTCTGGGCGGCGTCGAGTTCTTCGCGGATGTCGGAGAGAAACAGGATGTCTTGCGGCGCGATACCGATGGCCTCCACGATCTTGCGGTAGGAATCGGCCTCGCGCTTGCTGCCGATATTCGTGTCGAAATAGCCTGAAAACAGCGGCGTCAGGTCGCCATAGCCGGTGTGCGCGAACAGCAGTTTCTGGGCCTGGACCGAGCCCGAGGAAAAGACATAGAGCCGGATACCGGCCTGCTTCCATTTTTGCAGATGGCGCACGGCGTCTTCGTACATGTGCCCCTTGAAGTCGCTTTTTTTGTAGCCGTCTTCCCAGATCATGCCCTGCAAGCTCTTCAGCGGCGTGATCTTCTTGTCCTCGGCTATCCAGCGGAGGAGCTGCTCAATGACTTCCGCTTCGGTCAGGTTTTTCCCGCTCAGCCGCCGCACCTCTTCAATCTCCTTGTGCACCGCCGGTTGCTGCGCGTGGGCGCGTACGAACTCCGCCATGTGCTTGCGCGAATAGGGGAACAGCACGTCCTTCACGAAAGACAGGGAGGAGGTGGTTCCTTCGATGTCGGTGACAATGGCCTTGATCATTTTTCAGAGACGTCCTCGGCGGTCATGAAGGGAAAATCCGGTCAGCGGTTCCGGGATGCCGCGCCCGAAGGCGATGACTTTGTAGAGTTCGCCCATCTCGTGCGGCGAGGTAAGTTTCTTGACCTGCTGCGTTAGCTCGAGATGCACGCGCGTATCTTCCGGGTCCGAGGCCGCCATCAGTTGTTCCAGTCCGCTGCCGATCAGAAACGCCGCCTGCGAGGTGTAGCCGAGCAGCATGAGGCCGGCTTCGCGCCCGGCTGCGGCGATGGCGGTGAAATCCACATGCGCCGTGATGTCCTGCAGGCCGACCAGGACGAGCGGGTCGTCATGGGCGCGGTGACGGTAGTGGCACATGAGTGTGCCCGCGGTGCGCTGTGGATGATAATACTCGGCGCGCGGGAAACCGTAGTCGATCAGCAGCATCGCCCCCTGTTTCAGGGCATCGGCGGCGCTGCGCACCCAGGCTTCGGCCGTGAAATTGATTTCGGAGGTGTAGCCCGGCGGCAGGGCGAGCGGTTCGATGCGCGCGCGGATTTTCCCGTCCGCCGGTTTTTCACGCCAGACGAAGCGATCGTTTTCCCATGCGACGTAAAGTTGCCGCACGCCGCTGTTCGTGACCTTGAAACGTTCCACGGGCAGGGCGTCGAGTAGTTCATTCGCCAGCATCACGCCGCGAAAATCGGCGGGCAGGGCGTCGAGCCAGCGCGCGCGTTTCAACAAATGCGGTGCTTTGCGCCGCAGCGTTTCCGCCTGACGGTCGCGCAATTCGTTGCTGAGCTCGAGGATGAGATAACGCTCCGGGAGCCGGCCCAGCGTTTCCAGTTCGAGCAGCAGATCGGCGGCCAGTGCGCCGCTGCCGGCGCCAGCTTCCAGGATATCGCCGCCGACCTGCTCCAGGATTGATCCGCAGGGGCGCGCGAGACAACGCGCGAACAGGGAGCCCAGTTCCGGCGCGGTGACGAAATCGCCGGCGGCGCCGAATTTATGCTTGCCGGCTGCGTAGTAGCCCAGCCCGGGCGCATACAGCGCCAGTTCCATGAAACGGGCAAATGAAATTTCCCCGCCACGGGATGTCATCTCCTCTTGAATGAGGCGCTGGAGATTGATGCTGTGCGCCTGCTCCTCGACGGTGGGCGGAGGCAGGGCGCGCGGGTCGGGGGCGGCCGTCTGGCCGTGGCGGCGGGGCGATTTCATGTTGGCTTGGCGCGGGCTCGGGTAATCGGTATTGTCATGGTTCCGGAACTATACTGGACGTTATGCCGGACAATCCCCTCGAAGGCAAGGTGGCCCTGATCACGGGCGGCGCGCACCGCATCGGCGCGGCCGTGGCGCGCATGCTGCACGCCCACGGCATGAAGCTCGTGATTCATTATCACACCTCGGAAAAGGCCGCCCATGCCCTGCAGGAGGAACTGCACCGGAACCGGCCGGAATCGGTGATGCTGGTGCGCGGCGATCTCAACAACGGCGAGCGCCTGGCGCGCAACCTCGTGTTCGAAACCGTCGAATCCTTCGACCGGCTTGACGTGCTGATCAACAACGCCTCGCGCTTCTATCCCACCCCGGTCGGTGAAGCCACCGAATCGCAGTGGGACGATATCGTCGGCACCAACCTCAAGGCGCCGTATTTTCTGGCGCAGGCAGCCGCGCCGCATCTGAAGAAATCCGTCGGCTGCATCATCAATATCGCCGACATCTACGGCGACCGTCCGCTGATCGGTTATCTCATTTACAGCGTTGCCAAGGCCGGGGTGATCATGCTCACCAAGTCGCTGGCGCGCGAGCTGGGACCGGAAATCCGCGTCAACGCGATCGCCCCCGGCGTGATCCTCTGGCCCGAGAGCGACCTCGACGAAATGTCGAAGCAGCGCATTATTTCGCGCACGCCGCTCAAGCGCTCCGGCGATCCCGACGACGTCGCGCGCACTGCGCTGTTTCTGGTCCGCGATGCCGGCTTTATCACCGGGCAGGTGCTGGCGGTGGACGGCGGACGCTGGGTGGTGATGTAGAGAATATCGTCGAATTACGCCCGCAGTTCAAAATCGGTTTTCCAGATATCTTTTCCCCCTGTTTCGAATTGTGCCCACATGTCGGCGAAAGTCTGGCCCGTCTCCGGATGCTTCAAGTCCGGCGCGATGTCCGCGAGCGGTCGCAGCACAAAGGCGTAGCGTTGGATATCCGGATGCGGCAGATTGGCCTCGGCGTCGTGGCGCACGGTGTCGCCATAGAGCAGCAGGTCCAGGTCGAGCGTGCGCGCGCTGAAGCGGTCTTCCCGGCGGATGCGTCCGAAGCGTGACTCGATCCGTGAAAGAATTTCTTTGACGCGCGCGACGGACTCCGGCGTGTCGAAGCCCGCGACGAGGTTGTAGAAATTCTCCCCTTCGAAGCCGACGGCGCGGCTTTCATAGACGGGAGAGAGGGTCAGCGGGCCGAAATGCCCGGCCAGTTCGCGCGCCGCGCCGCGGATGTTGTGTTCCCTGTCGATGTTGCTGCCGATGCCGACATACACCCGGGGCACGGTCAGGCCTTGCCGCGCTCGATGATCACACCCACGTCGCCGGCGCCGCGCACCGCGCCTTTCTTGTTGATGCGCACGCGTACCCATTGGAGCCCGAATTCGGCGAGCAGGATTTCCGCGACTTTCTCGGCCATCGTCTCGACGAGCTGGAATTCGGAATGGCCGACGTAGTCGATCAGCCGCTTGGCGACGGCCTTGTAATTGATCGTGTCGTCGATACGGTCGGTGGCCGCGGCGCGGCGGATGTCCGCGGCCATGTCGAGGTCGAGGATGACGGTTTGCTTGATGCGGCGTTCCCACTCCCAGATGCCGATGATGCACTCGATCCTGAGGTCGTGGAGGTAGATGATGTCCATGGGCGGGCTCGTTGTTGTCCCGGAAATATAACCAAAAAGCCCGGTGCTGTCTCTTGACGTCGCCGGGGCAAACCCATTCCAATAGCGCCCATGCTGATTTACTTCCTGCCGCTGGCGGCCTATCTGTTCGGTTCCATTTCGACCGCGGTGCTGATCGCGCGCGCGATGGGCCTGCAGGACCCGCGCGAGGTCGGCTCGAGGAACCCCGGCGCGACCAACATCCTGCGCTACGGCGGCAAGACCGCGGCGGTGCTGACGCTGGTGGGGGATATCCTCAAGGGCGTGATTCCGGTGCTGATCGCCCGCGTGCTGACGGCGGACGCCGTGATCATCACGCTCAGCGGTTTCGCCGCCTTTCTCGGTCACCTGTTTCCGGTGTTCTTCGGTTTCCGCGGCGGCAAGGGAGTGGCTACGGCGCTCGGTGTGTGGTTCGCGCTCAATCCTTGGGTCGGCTTGGCGTTGCTCGCCACGTGGGTGCTCATGGCGGCGCTGTTCCGCTATTCCTCGCTGGCGGCGCTCACCGCGTCCGCGCTTGCGCCGCTGTATGTCGCGTGGCTGTCGCCGGGCACGCCTTATCTGGCGGCCATGATCGTCATGAGCGCGATCCTGATCTTCCGTCACCGCGCCAATATCCGCAAGCTGATCGCCGGCACCGAGACCAGGATCGGGCGTTAGTTTTCGGCCGCGCCGATTTCCTCGATGCGCCAGCGCGCCCGCGCGCCGAAGGCCAGCGGCTCGTGTTGTCCCGAGGTCAGGCGCAGGTAACCGGCGTAGGCGATCATCGCGCCATTGTCGGTTGAAAATTCCGGACGTGGGAAGTACACGCGCACGCCGAGTTTTTCAGAAAGTTGCTTGAGACGCTCGCGCAATTTCAGGTTGGCGCTGACGCCGCCGGCCACCACCAGTTGCTTTGAGCCGGTCTGTTCCAGCGCCCATTCGCATTTGATGGCGAGCACGTCCACCGCCGCGGCTTCGAACGACGCCGCGATATCGGCGATGAGCGAAGTCGTAAGCGATTGGTTTTGCACCACGGTAACCACCGCCGTTTTCAGGCCGCTGAAACTGAAATCGAGTCCCGGGTGTGCACCCTGGGTCTTGCGCCGTTCGGTCATGGGGCGCGGGAATGGAAAGCGTTTGGAGTCACCGTCGCGCGCCGCCTGCGCGATGGCAGGTCCACCCGGATAACCGAGGCCGAGCAGCTTGGCGGTCTTGTCGAATGCCTCGCCCACGGCATCGTCAACCGATTCGCCGAGGATGGTGTAACGACCGAGCGCCTGCACGTCGGCGAGCAGCGTATGCCCGCCCGAGACCAGCAGGGCGGTGAACGGGAACGTCGGCGGATCCGGCTCGAGCATGGGCGAGAGCAGATGTCCTTCCATATGGTGGACGCCGATGCTGGGTACGTTCCAGGCATAGGCGAGCGAACGCCCCAGCGCCGCGCCCACCAGCAACGCTCCGGCCAGCCCCGGGCCGGAGGTATAGGCGATGCCGTTGACCTGTTCCGGACGGGTATTGGCTTCCTGCATGACCGCCCGGATCAGGGGCAGGGCCTTGCGGATGTGGTCGCGCGAGGCCAGTTCCGGGACCACCCCTCCGTAATCGAGGTGCAGTTCGGTCTGGGAAAACAGCCGGTGCGCCAGCAGGCCTTGGCTGGAGTCATAGAGGGCCACACCGGTGTCATCGCAGGAGGTTTCGATTCCGAGCACGCGCATGGGGCGATTTTACAGGGAATGGGCGCCATTATGGGTCTAGCCGCCGGATCCCGTTGGCGCAGGGCGACTCCCTTCCGAGGCGAAGCTTTTTCGAAGGGAGGACGCCGGGCCGCCACAAGTGGACTAAGCTCTTTGAGTCGCCTGGCCCACCACCGCCGAAAGAGCTGGCGCCTCGGGCGGTGGCGGCCCCTTCGGAGACGGCAGCAGCGCCCAAGGAAACATGGCCTTTTGCGGCTAGAGCGCCCATTGCCGAAAGAGCATTCGCCTCGGGCACTGGGCGCTGGATGTACAAATCCGGCGGGAATCTATAGAATCGCCGCCTTTCCGTATCCGACCGGCCCGTTGGGCTGGCCCATTTTGCGAGGAAAAAGATGCCTTCAGTCCGGGTTAAAGACAACGAACCGTTTGAAATGGCGCTGCGCCGTTTCCGGCGCTCGTGCGAAAAAGCCGGCGTGTTCACCGAAATGCGCCGCCGCGAGCACTACGAGAAGCCGACCGAAATCCGCAAGCGCAAGGCCGCCGCGGCACGCAAGCGCGAGCTCAAGAAGCTCATGCGTCGCAGCAACCCGCGTCCGCCCGCGCCGGCTGCCACCAGCACCCGCCCCTGATTTTCTTTCCTCCCTTGGGCGATGAGCCTTAAGGAAAAAATCAAAGACGACATCAAGCAGGCCATGCGCGACAAGAACGAGTCGCGCCTGGGCACGCTGCGCATGCTGAGCGCCGCGATCCAGCGGCGCGAGGTGGACGAGCGCATCCAGCTCGACGATGCGCAGGTCATCGCCGTGATCGAAAAGCTCGTGAAGCAGGGGCGCGAATCGATCGAGCAGTACGTGAAAGGCGGGCGCCAGGAACTGGCCGACAAGGAATCCGGCGAGATCGCCGTCTTTCAGACCTATCTGCCGCAGCAGCTCAGCGACGCCGAGATCGACAAACTCATCGCCGAGGCCGTCGCCGCCACCGGCGCCAGTTCCGTGAAGGACATGGGCAAGGTCATGGGCGTGCTCAAACCCAAGCTCCAGGGCCGGGCCGACATGGGCAAGGTCGGCGGGAAAATAAAAGCCAGGCTCGGCGCCGCCTGATCCGGACCGCGTTATTTCCCGGTAAATCCGCGCCATCAATTCATTCCGTTCCCGCGCTTCACCGGCCTGTTTAGTGCCGTTCCAGCTGACGTGTGTGACATCCTCCCGGTGCGCAGCTTGTCGCTGCCGCGGACTCAAGGCCGTCAATATAGGAGTTAAAGTTGGAACGGCATTAGAATACCCGCATGGCCGGCCGCATCCCCAAGCAGTTCATCGACGAGTTACTGACGCGCAGCGACATCGTCGACGTCATCGATTCCTACGTGCCGCTCAAGAAGGCCGGCAAGGACTACAAGGCCTGCTGTCCGTTCCACGAGGAAAAGACCCCGTCGTTTACCGTCAGTGTCGACAAGCAGTTCTACCACTGCTTCGGTTGCGGCGCGCACGGTTCGGCCATCGGCTTTCTCATGGATTACGAGCACATGAGTTTCGTGGAGGCGGTCGAGGATCTCGCCGCGCGCGCCGGACTCAAGGTGCCCAAGGAAGCAGGGGTGTTCACGGGACCGGACAAGGACAGCGGCACCGACCTGCTCGAGATCATGCGCGAAGCCGCGCGCTTCTACCGGCAACAGTTGCGCGAACATCCGCAGGCCGGCCGGGCGGTGGACTACCTCAAGCGGCGCGGCATTACCGGCGAGATCGCGCATGAGTTCGGATTGGGATTCGCGCCCGATGGCTGGGACAATCTGCTGCGCGCCTTGGGCAAGGACGACGCAAGCCGCGAGGCGCTGGCGCGCGCCGGTCTGGTGGTGAAGAAGGACAGCGGCGGCTATTACGACCGCTTCCGCGACCGCGTCATGTTTCCGATCGAGGATCACCGCGGGCGGGTCGTGGCCTTCGGCGGGCGGGTGATCGACAAGGGCGAGCCCAAATATCTCAACTCGCCCGAGACGCCGCTGTTCCACAAGGGGCGCGAACTCTACGGCCTGTTTCACGCGCGCGAGGCGATCAAGCGCGAGAACCGGGTGCTGGTGGTCGAGGGCTACATGGACGTGGTAGCGCTGGCGCAGTTCGGCGTGGATTTCGCCGTGGCCACGCTCGGCACGGCGACCACGCGCGACCATCTCGAACGCCTGTTCCGCCATGCCCCGGAAGTCATTTTCTGTTTCGACGGCGACCGCGCCGGCCGCGAGGCCGCCTGGCGCGCCCTGGACAACGCGCTGCCGGCATTGCGCGAGGGGTGGCAGGCCAGTTTCCTGTTCCTGCCCGAAGGCGAGGATCCGGACACGCTGGTACGCAAGGAAGGCCGGGACGCATTTCTGGCTCGCCTCAAGACGGCGATCCCGTTGCCGGACTACCTGTTCGACAATCTCATGCGCCAGGTGGACATGAACCGCCTCGATGGCCGCGCGCGGCTGGTGGAACTTGCCCGTCCGCTCCTGTCCAAAATGCCGCAGGGTATCTTGCGTCAGATGATGTTGGACCGTCTGGCGGAGTTGAGCCGGATAAGCGTGGAAAAGCTGCCGGTACCGGCAGCGGCCGCGGAGCCGGCGGGTTCTTTCAGGGCGGCATCGTCGTCCCGGACGCGCGGGCCACAGGAGCCGGCCTCGAACGTGCGGCGAGCGATAGCACTGCTGCTGCAACATCCCGAACTTATGGAAAAGATGAGCGACGAAAATAGACTTGCCGATCTGGATCTGCCGGGCATGCCGCTGTTCCGGGCCCTGCATCAGCTGCTGAAAAACTCAGCAAAACTGAATACAGCTGCTATAATTGAGAGCTTTAGCGATAGTGAGTACAAACACCATCTCTCCAGGCTGGCGGTTTGGGACTACCCCGCGCAGGCAGAAAATCTGGAAGCGGAATTCCACGACATCCTGAATCGCCTCAGCGAAACGTCGGCCAAGCAGCGCACGGAACGACTCTTGCACAAAGAGAGCGCCCAAGGTTTGGATCAGGCGGAAAAAGATGAGTTGGCACGATTATTGAGTCTAAAAAGAGACATTTCGCGGCTATCTCCTTCTCGCCATTGAAAAATTTGGGGCAAGCAACCACTTAAGCTATACTTTCGCGTTTTTATGTGCGCGGCATTTTAGATTCCAACACAGACACTTTTTCAGGCGGGAAAACCGCCAACGGTATTTCAATGGATCAGGAAACACAACGTTCACAGCTCAAAAAACTGATCATTCAGGGCAAAGAGCAGGGTTTTCTCACTTATCGTGAGATAAACGACCATCTGCCCGAAGATGTTCACGACACCGACCAGATCGAGGCGGTGGTGAACATGATCAACGACATGGGGATCGCGGTGTACGACGAAGCACCCGATCCGGACACGCTGTTGCTCAAAACCACCGAAACCCCTCCCCCGGCGGAAGACGAGGAAGAGGCCGCGGAAGAAGCGGAGCAGGTGGTGACCTCGGCCGTGGACAGTGAATTCGGCCGCACCACCGACCCGGTGCGCATGTACATGCGCGAGATGGGCACGGTGGAGCTGCTCACGCGCGAGGGCGAGATCGATCTCGCCAAGCGCATCGAGGACGGCGTGCGTCAGACCACGGAAGCCATTGCCGCTTGCCCGGCCGCGATCGCCGAAGTTGTGCGCATGATGGACCTGGTCGAGATCGACCAGATGCGTCTGACCGACCTGGTGGTGGATTTTGTCGATCCGAACGCGACCGACGTGCCGTTGCCTGAAGCCGCGCCGAGCGAGAAGGCGGCCACGGATGTCGATGACGATGAAGAAGAGTCCGGCGACGGCAGCAGCAGCGACGAGGACGAAACCGGCCCGAACCGCGAAGAGGCGCTGATCCGCTTCGCGCGCATCCGCAAGCTGCACGCCAACCTGCTCAAGGCCATCGAGAAGAAGGGCTACGACAGCCCGGAAGTGAAGCGGGTCCAGGCTAGGCTCGCCGACGAATTCATGCAGATCAAGTTCGTCTCCAAGCAGATCAACCGCCTGGTGGAATACGTCCGCTCGCTGGTGGAGTACGCGCGTGAGCAGGAAAAGGTCATCATGGACATCTGCGTGAGCAAGGCGCGCATGCCGCGCAAGACCTTCATCAAGATCTTCCCCGGCAACGAAACCAACAAGCGCTGGGTCAAGAAGGCGGCCAAGTGCGGCGAGGGCAACGGCTCGGTCATCGAGCACAATACCGCCGCGATCCATGCCGTGCAGGACAAGCTCAAGCAGCTCGAAGAGCGCGCCGGTCTGCCGGTGGGTGAGTTGAAAGAGGTCAATCGCCGCATGTCGATCGGCGAGGCCAAGGCGCGCCGCGCCAAGAAGGAAATGGTCGAGGCCAACCTGCGCCTCGTGATCTCGATCGCCAAGAAGTACACCAACCGCGGCCTGCAGTTCCTCGATCTGATCCAGGAAGGCAACATCGGTCTGATGAAGGCGGTGGACAAGTTCGAATACCGCCGCGGCTACAAGTTCTCGACCTATGCGACCTGGTGGATTCGCCAGGCGATCACGCGTTCGATCGCCGACCAGGCGCGCACCATCCGCATCCCGGTGCACATGATCGAGACCATCAACAAGCTGAACCGCATCTCGCGCCAGATGCTGCAGGAGATGGGCCGCGAGGCGACGCCGGAAGAACTGGCGAGCCGCATGGACATGCCTGAGGACAAGATCCGCAAGGTGCTCAAGATCGCGAAAGAGCCGATCTCCATGGAAACGCCGATCGGCGACGACGAGGATTCGCATCTCGGCGATTTCGTCGAGGACGCCAACTCCGTGGCGCCGCCGGACGCCGCCACCAACAGCGGCCTCAAGTTCGCGACCTCGGAAATTCTCGAGACGCTCACCCCGCGCGAGGCCAAGGTGCTGCGCATGCGCTTCGGCATCGGCATGAACACCGACCATACGCTGGAAGAGGTCGGCAAGCAGTTCGACGTCACGCGCGAGCGCATCCGCCAGATCGAAGCCAAGGCGCTGCGCAAGCTGCGGCACCCGAGCCGCTCCGAGCATCTGCGCAGCTTCCTCGACTAACCGTCGCTGTTCTATCCACACTCGCAACGGGCCGGTACAATACCGGCCCGTTGTCTTTTTGGGCCTGTAGCTCAGTTGGTTAGAGCGGAGGACTCATAATCCTTTGGTCCCAGGTTCGAGTCCTGGCGGGCCCACCATATATCTCTTCGTGCCGGTTCAGGTCAGAAAGGCAGGTCCGATGCTCCGTACTCTGATCCTTTATGCCACCACCGAGGGTCACACGGCGAAGATCGTGCAACGCATCGCGCAGCGGCTCCAGACGCTCGGGCATGCTGTCGAAACACATCGCGCGGATGCGGTTCCGTCCGGCATGGATCCGTCGGCCTATGACGGAATCATCATCGGGTCGTCCATTCACTACGGCCATCACCCGGGTTATTTTCGTGCGCTGGTTCGACGTCACCGCGCCGTTTTGACGGCGCGGCCCAGCGCCTTCTTCTCGGTGAGCCTGAGCGCCGGCGGGCCGGGCGCAAAGCCCGAGGCGGCACAGCGCTATCTGGAAACTTTTCTGCACCAGGTCAACTGGCATCCCTTGCAGGCTGTGACCTTCGCCGGGGCGCTGCAGTACAGCAAGTATGGAACATTCAAGCGATCGTTGATGCGCATGATTGTCGGCATGGCCGGTGGCGATACCGACATGTCGCGGGACTACACGTACACGGACTGGGGTGCCGTTGACCGTTTCGCGGATGGCTTTGCCGGGCAATTTAAGCAGACATGAAACTGATCCCGCAAGACCTGGAAAAAATCTCCAATCTCACGCTGGAACACTACAACCAGAATGCCGAGGATTTTCACGAAGGCACACAGGACCATGACGTCAGCAGAACGTCGCGGCGTTGTTGCAATACATCGAGGGCGAACCGTCTTTCACGATACTCGATTTCGGCTGCGGGCCGGGGCGCGACCTCAAGGTGTTTGCCGAACTCGGACACATCGCCGTCAGTCTGGATGGCGCCACGCGCTTTGTCGAAATGGCGCGCACACAGCAGCCGTGGTTGGCGAGTGTGGCGTTGTATTAAACGAGATTGACGGTGCGGTAAGATTTAGTCACCATGACACTGTAATAAAAAACACCAGATAGGAGGCCCACATGAGTGTAGATACAACGACACATCGCAGCGGCTTCGACCGCCGTTTCTCCACCGGGGTTGCGATCGCCGCCGCCCTTATCGTCTTCATGGGGTTTGCGCGATCCTACTACCTGAAGGGTGTATTCGGCACTCCGTCGCTGCCAGGGCTGGTGCACTTGCACGGTATTGTGATGACGCTTTGGTTTGCACTTTTTGTGGCGCAGGTTCGGCTGATCGCCGCGCATCGCACAGACCTGCATCGTCGCGTGGGCGTGGTTGGGGCGCTGTTGGCGGTGTTGGTATTGGTGGTGGGCGTGACCACGGCCATCGTTGCAGCCAAGCGCGGCTTTACGCCGGGCCCACCGCCGCTTGTGTTCCTGTCCATACCGCTGGGTGATATGTTGGTGTTCGCTGTTCTGGTAAGTCTTGGCCTTCTGTTCCGGCGCCGACGCGATATTCACAGACGGCTGATGTTGCTCTCCAGCGTGGGCATCCTGGCTGCTGCCATCGCGCGCATCCCATTTGGATTCATCGAGACCGGTGGCCCATTGGTGTTTTTCGGCCTGACTGATCTGTGTGTTCTTGCCTGTGTGGTATTCGACACCGTGAAAAACCACCGGCTACACCCCGCATTTGGATGGGGCATCTTGTTCATCGTCGCGTCGCAGCCCTTGCGTCTGATGCTGACGAGTACGGCTGTATGGATGCAGTTTGCAGTATGGCTAACTACGTGAAAGAGAATGGCGCAAGCTATGGGAAAAATGGTGGCCGGGGTCGGAATCGAACCAACGACACGCGGATTTTCAGTCCGCTGCTCTACCAACTGAGCTACCCGGCCGGGGAGCGGCGCATTATAAGGAAGCCCCCCGGGTTTGTACAAATGCGTCTGTCGACCGAGGAAAAACAAAATCCCGGCCTGCGTTGGCCGGGATTTTGTCATGGTGCAGCCTATTTGCCGGGGGCGACGTAATCCGGCGGCGGTGTGGAACCCTGGCCGAAGAAGAATTTTTCCATCTCGCCCTCGATCAGCTTGCGCGCCTTGGGGTCGAGGGGGTTCAGGCGGTATTCGTTCATCAGCATGGTCTGGTGGCCGAGCCACATCTTCCAGGCTTCCTTCGAGACGCTTTCCCAGATGCGCTTGCCGAGCTCACCGGGATAGGTCGGGTAATCCAGTCCTTCGGCCTCTTTGCCGAGTTTGACGCACTTCACCATGCGGGCCATTAAATTTTCCTCAATTCATCGAGCAAGTGTTTCACCGGCGCGCTGAATCCGCGCTGATCCGGCCGGCGCACGTTATACCAGACTGTTTCGGCATTCTCCATCAGCCGATCCGTTGCCCCCACCAGCCGCGCGGGTATCGGCGTGATGTCGAGATGAAAGTGGCTGAAGCTGTGACGCAGTGTTGGCCACGGTGACTCGATCTGAACGTTGATGCCCAGCGTCCTGCGACACCATTGCTGTGCATTGCCATCGGCGCATTCGGGAAATCCCCACAGGCCGCCCCACAGTCCCGCTGGCGGGCGGCGTTGCAGCAGGACACGTCCGCGCGT
>JACQER010000028.1 GCA_016200465.1 Gammaproteobacteria bacterium
AGGACGAGCCGCACGCCGGCGCTCGTCGCGGTAAGCTTTAATCTCGGCCTCGATCTCTTCGGGCGTCATTGGGGGAACATTGGCTTTGGCGACTTCCTCGGCAACGGCAAGGAAATCTCCATACGCTTTGTCGCGTGTTTTGCTTGTCAGGAAATCCACAAAATCCTCGACTTCCGCCACGCGCTCAGGCGGTAGTTGGTCGAGTTTTTCGATCAGCGTACGTTTTTGATTCGAGCCGTTGGCCATTGTCGGTTCCTCTTTGTCAAAACTTTAGCATGCGTAGGGCTAATAACGAAGCGTATTGCCCGGAGGAGAATCGCTTGCGCCCGCGAGAACCATTCGGCGGGTTACGCGGCTACGCCGCTAACCCGCCCTACAAGCTGTATGATTTTCTCCGCCGAATGCCTGTTTCCCTGCGTCCCCTCCAAAAGTCCGCTTTCCCGGCCGCGACCGGCCTGTTCTGTTAGGGCTAGGCCATTTCATGGGAATTGTGAAATAATCGTTCATATGCCCAGCCTTTCATAATATCCACAACCGCCACGGCGGTTTACCGCAGGAGAACAGCATGGACACGAACAAGACCAAGGCGTTGAACATGGCGCTGGGACAGATCGAGAAGCAGTTCGGCAAGGGCTCGGTTATGCGCCTCGGCGATGCCGGCGTGGTGCAGCAGGTCGAGGCGGTTTCCACCGGGTCGCTGGGGCTGGATATCGCCCTCGGTATCGGCGGCCTGCCGCGCGGCCGGGTGGTCGAGATTTACGGGCCGGAATCCTCGGGCAAGACCACGCTGTCTCTTTCCGTAATCGCCCAGGTCCAGAAGCTGGGCGGAGCGGCGGCCTTTATCGATGCCGAACATGCCCTCGATCCGCTGTACGCCAAGAAGCTCGGCGTGAATATTGACGATTTGCTCGTGTCCCAGCCGGATTCCGGAGAACAGGCACTGGAGATCGCCGACATGCTGGTGCGTTCCGGCGGCGTGGATATCGTCGTGATCGACTCGGTGGCGGCGCTGACGCCCAAGGCCGAAATTGAGGGCGAGATGGGCGACTCACACATGGGCCTGCAGGCGCGCCTGATGAGTCAGGCGCTGCGCAAACTGACCGCCAATATCAAGCGTTCCAACACCATGGTGGTGTTCATCAACCAGATCCGCATGAAAATCGGTGTCATGTTCGGCAATCCCGAAACCACGACCGGCGGCAATGCGCTCAAGTTCTATGCCTCGGTGCGCCTCGACATCCGCCGCATCGGCGCGATCAAGAAGGGCGAGGAAGTGATCGGCAGCCAGACGCGCGTGAAGGTGGTCAAGAACAAGGTCGCGCCGCCGTTCCGTCAGACCGAATTCGATATCATTTATAGAACGGCGTCGTCGAGAAAACCGGTGCCTGGTACAGCTTCAACAAGGAACGCATCGGTCAGGGCAAGGACAACGCCCGCCAGTTCCTGAAGGACAATCCGGACATCGCCGCCGAGATCGAAAAGCGTATCCGCGAAAAGGCCGTGACGGCGGCGCGCGCCGCGGGCGGCGACGAAGAAGCGGAAGAAGCGACGGCGGAGGAAGAAGCCTGAAACCGGATTCGCCGGAGATCACTCCGGCGCGGGCACGTCAGCTCGCCATGCAATATCTCGCGCGGCGCGAACACAGTCGCCGCGAGCTGCACGACAAGCTGCTGAAAAAGGGGTGTGACGAGGCGATTGCCACCGAGACCGTGAAGCGGCTGGAGCAGGAACGTCTGGTTTCCGACGATCGTTTCATGGAAAGCCTGATCCAGGCGCGGCGCAGCCGGGGTTACGGACCGTTGCGCATACAGAAAGAATTGCAGGATAAAGGGGTGACAGCGGAGGCGATCGAACGCTGGCTCGATGTTTCGGGCCGCGAATGGCTCGAGGATATCCGGCGCGTGCAGCGCAAGAAATTCGGCGCACGCCTGCCCAGGAGTTTCACCGAGCGCGCACGTCAGGCCCGCTTCCTGCAATACCGCGGTTTTACTTATGACCAGATACAGAAAGTTCTGAATCCACACGGGCAGGATTGATTCCGCCCCGCGCCATGAAAAGCACCGAAATCCGCAAACGATTCCTCGATTATTTCCAGCGTCACGGCCACACCGTCGTGCCGTCGAGTTCGCTGGTGCCTGGGAACGACCCGACGCTGCTGTTCACCAACGCCGGCATGGTGCAGTTCAAGGAAGTGTTCCTCGGACAGGAGAAGCGGCCATACGTGCGCGCGGTCAGCTCGCAGCGTTGTGTGCGCGCCGGCGGCAAGCACAACGACCTCGAGAACGTCGGCTACACCGCGCGTCATCACACCTTCTTCGAGATGCTTGGCAACTTCAGCTTCGGCGATTACTTCAAGCGCGAGGGCATCGAATACGCCTGGGAGTTCCTGACCAGGGAAATGAAGTTGCCGCCGGAACGGCTGTGGGTGACGGTATATAAGGATGACGACGAGGCTGCCGACATCTGGCTGAAAGAGCTGAAGGTGGACCCGAAGCGCTTTTCGCGTCTCGGCGAGGCGTCCAATTTCTGGCAGATGGGCGACACCGGCCCCTGTGGTCCCTGCTCCGAGATATTCTACGACCACGGCGCGCAAATTCCGGGCGGCCCGCCGGGCAGCCCGGACGAGGACGGCGACCGCTACGTCGAAATCTGGAACCTCGTGTTCATGCAGTTCAACCGCGACGCCAAGGGCGTGCTCACGCCACTGCCCAAGCCCTCGGTGGACACCGGCATGGGGTTGGAGCGCATCGCCGCGGTGCAGCAGGGCGTGCACAGCAACTACCAGATCGATCTGTTCCAGCATCTGATCCACGCGGTCGCCGAGGTGACCGGTGCCGCCGAACGCCAGAATCACTCGCTCAACGTTGTCGCCGATCACATCCGCGCGGCGGCGTTTCTGATCACCGACGGCGTACTGCCCTCGAACGAGGGCCGCGGCTACGTGTTGCGGCGCATCATCCGCCGCGCCATTCGTCACGGCCACCGTCTTGGCGCGCGCGAAACCTTTTTTTACAAGCTGGTTGCTCCGCTGTGCCGGGAGATGGGCGACGCCTATCCGGAATTGAACAGCGCCCGTCCGCAGATCGAGCGTGTGCTGCGGCAGGAAGAAGACCGTTTCAACGAGACTTTGGAGCAGGGGCTGAAAATCCTCGATGAAGATCTCGTGCGCCTCAAAGATGACACGATTCCGGGCGAGATCATCTTCAAGCTTTATGATACATATGGTTTCCCGACCGATCTCACGCGTGACGTGGCTTTGGAGCGCAATCTGAAGCTCGACATGGCCGGTTTCGAGCGTGAAATGGAGGCGCAGCGCGAGCGTGCCCGCGCCGCCTCGAGTTTCAAGGCCGCCGATCTCAGCGCCGTGACCGTGGACAAGCCGACGCAGTTCACTGGCTACGAGCGGCTGAGCGACGCGAGCAAAGTGCTGCAGATCACGCGCGCCGCCGATCTCGCGCGGGCCGATTTTCTGCGCGAGGGCGAAGAGGGAAATGTCGTCCTCGACCGCACGCCGTTCTACGCTGAATCCGGCGGTCAGGTCGGCGACCGCGGCCTGTTGCGTGTCGGCGACGCCGTGTTTCGCGTGCAGGACACGCAGAAACACGGGCAGGTGCACGTGCACCAGGGCCGGGTCGAAAAAGGTCAGTTTCGCGTGGGCGACAATGTCATGGCTGAGGTCGATGCCACGTTGCGGCGCGCGATCATGCTCAATCATTCGGCCACGCATCTGATGCACAAGGCGCTGCGCGACGTGCTCGGACCGCACGTGCAGCAGAAGGGCTCGCTGGTGGACGATCAGCACACGCGTTTCGACTTTTCGCATTTTTCTCCGGTGACGCCGGAGCAGATCGCCGAGATCGAGCGGTGCGTGAACGAGCAGATCCTGCTGAACCAGGACACGCGCTCGCGCGTCATGGACATGGACTCGGCGCGCGCCGAAGGCGCGATGGCGTTGTTCGGCGAGAAGTACGGTACCGAAGTGCGGGTGCTGAACATCGGCGATTCCGTCGAGCTGTGCGGCGGCACGCATGTGCGCCGCACCGGCGACATCGGCCTGTTCAAGATCACATCCGAAAGCGGCGTTGCTTCCGGCGTGCGGCGTATCGAGGCCGTGACCGGCCCGGGCGTGCTGGCTTATCTGTATGAACGGGAGAACAGTCTCCGGGAAACGGCGGCAATCCTGCGCGCCAGTCCCGAGGAAGTCCCGCGCAAGGTCGAGCAGCTCACCCAGCGTCTCAAGGGCCTCGAAAAAGAACTCGATCAGCTGCGTGCCAAGCTCGCCAGCGGCGGGTCCAAGGATCTGGCGGCGGAAGCGCGCGAGGTGAAGGGCATCAAGGTGCTCGCCACGCGGCTGGACGGGATGGACGCCAAGGGTTTGCGTGAGGTGTTGGACAAGCTGAAGGACAAATTGGCACCGGCGGCCATTGTTCTGGCGTCGGTGGTGGACGACAAGGTGACCCTGATCGCCGGCGTGACCAAGGACTTGGCCGGGCGCCTGCATGCCGGCGAGCTGGTCAACCAGGTGGCCGCGGGCGTGGGCGGCAAGGGTGGCGGCCGGCCGGACATGGCGCAGGCGGGCGGCACCAACCCCGCCGGCCTGGGCGCGGCGCTCGACGCCGTTTCGTCCTGGGTCGAACAGCATTTAAAATAAGCAGCATTTCATCAAGCGAAAACGGCTGCCAGGATGTCAGGGGCGGCCGTGCCCAGGTCCACGCCGGTGGTTTACCCCGTACCTACTCTCTAAGATATCTGCGAGTGTGTTGTCTCACCGGGAGACAAGCGTCAGGTGCTGCGCAGTGCATAGATAGGTACGGGGTTTACTCGCGCCGGAAAAGCGGGTTTAATTTGCGCCCTTTGCAGTCTCTCTTTGTCGAAATAACATGGCCCTGATCGTACAAAAATACGGCGGCACTTCCGTCGGCAGCCCCGAGCGCATCAACGCCGTGGCCGAGAAGGTCGCGCGCCTGCGCCAGGAAGGAAACGAGCTCGTGATCGTGGTGTCAGCCATGAGCGGCGTGACCGACTCGCTCATCAAGCTCGCCAAGGGCGTGCACAGCGAGCCGCCGGCACGCGAGCTTGACGTACTGCTCGCCACCGGCGAGCAGCAAACGATCGCGCTGCTTTCCATGGCGTTGGAAAAAATCGGATGCCCGGCTCGTTCTTACACCGGTTACCAGGTGCACATCCGCACCGATAGCGCTTTCGGCAAGGCGCGCATCATGCAGATCGACGAGAAGCGCATTCACGAGGACCTGAAAAAGGGCCGCGTCGTCGTGGTCGCCGGTTTTCAGGGCGTGGACGAGGAGGGCAACATCACCACTCTCGGGCGCGGCGGTTCGGATACCACCGGCGTGGCGCTGGCGGCCGCGCTCAAGGCGGATGAATGCCAGATTTACACCGACGTGGACGGCGTTTACACCACCGATCCGCGTATCGTGCCGCAAGCGCGGCGCCTCGATCGCATTACCTTCGAGGAAATGCTCGAGATGGCCAGCCTCGGTTCCAAGGTGTTGCAGATCCGCTCGGTCGAGTTTGCCGGCAAGTACCGGGTTCCGTTGCGCGTGCTCTCGTCCTTCGCGGAAGGGCCGGGTACGCTTATTACTTACGAGGAAAACGAAATGGAAGCGCCACTCATTTCAGGCATCGCGTTCAATCGCGACGAAGCCAAGCTCACCATCCGCGGGGTGCCGGACAAGCCCGGCATCGCCGCGCATATCCTGGGCGAGGTCGGCAAGGCCAATGTCAACGTGGACATGATCGTGCAAAACGTCGGCGCCGACGGCACCACGGATTTTACCTTCACGGTGCATCGCGCCGATTACAAGAAATCGACCGAAATTCTCAAACGGGTTTCGCAGGAACTGAAGGCGCGCGAGGTCACGGGCGACGACAAGATCGTAAAAATCTCGGTCGTCGGCGTGGGCATGCGTTCACACGCCGGCATCGCCGGCCAGATGTTCAAAACCCTGGCCGACGAAGGCATCAATATCCAGATGATCTCCACCTCGGAGATCAAGATTTCCGTGGTCGTCGAGGAAAAATACCTGGAGCTGGGGGTGCGCGCCCTGCACAGCGCTTTTGGCCTGGAAAAACCCCAATAATCCCCGGCCTGCCCCCTCCCCAAGCTGGCATAGAAGCTGCATAGATACAGGTTGAGCAGGTGACTACTGCCGGGTATCAGGGGATTTTTCCTGTGATATCCGTAAGTTAGCCGATCGCCCCCGGCGGAGAGGTGCCGCTTGAGGCGGGTACGGCAAGCAGCAAAAAATGCGATATCGCCTGCTGCCATGGGAAGGTTTGCCAAAAACCGTCATGAAGACGCAAGGGGAATTGTGTTGAGGAGCCGGTCAAACCAGGGGTGGATGACCGGGCAAAGGGATAAGGAACGTATGGAGTTAGGTAATTCTGAAAGGAGTGCAGGACAATGCTGATACTTACGAGACGCATTGGAGAGACCCTCAACATTGGCGACGATGTTCAGGTCACCGTGCTTGGCATCAAAGGCAATCAGGTTCGGATCGGAGTAAATGCTCCGAAAGAGATCCCCGTTCACCGCGAGGAAATCTACGAACGCATCAAGAAGGAAAAAGAATCCGGTGTGGTTCATCCGATGCCCGGCATGGCGCAGGGCGGCGGTAAAGGATAAAACCGGGTTTTTAGCTTTACGTTGTTTCCGGGCACAGGTATCCTTGCGGGCGCATTTGCGCTTGCAAGGAGAGATGGCCGAGTGGTCGAAGGCGCACCCCTGCTAAGGGTGTATGGGACAAAATCCCATCGAGGGTTCGAATCCCTCTCTCTCCGCCATTCGTCTGAATACTTGGGTTTGCAGCCTGATTTCCAGCTGTTTGCCGCATGGCTCCGCAGTTTTTCCGCCGCGGTATTTCAAGCACAACCTTTCAAATACCCTTCACCGATTTGATCCGATTCGTTGTTATAACGCTTTTTTTGCGGCGTCTCTGTCGAGTATAATCCCCCGCCTTCGTAAGCATGTATTTGCGCCCGTAGCTCAGCTGGATAGAGTACCTGGCTACGAACCAGGCGGTCGGGAGTTCGAATCTCTCCGGGCGCGCCATATATCCCAGCCCACGTCAGTGGGCTGGTTGCGGACATGTCGGAGAGATGAGAACTCCCGACAAAATCATAGGCAGTTCGACGCCGGCGAAGCCGGCCGAACGCCGGAGCGTAGCGACGGCGGCCCCGAAGGGGTGAGGGCCGCAGGCCCGAAAGTTCTCGCCCGGCCCGCAGGCATAGCCTGCGGGCGTTCGGCTCGCGCAAAGCGGTGCTTTGCGTACAACGCTCGCCTCACCCAGGCGCGCCAATCGTTCAAAAGGGAGCCTTTTGGGGCTCCCTTTTGCGTTTGAGTACCTGACAATTAGTGAGTCGCTTGGTATAAGCGCCCCTGTATCCCGGTTACAAATTTAAGAGCAATAAAAATGAAAACAGACATCCGCATCGCAAAATTACCGATTTTTTCGCGCTATTTTTCCATAGCTGGCATAGTAATTGCTCAATTCTTGAGTGACCGTTCGCAATGACCGACCGCCGGCGAAGGCGGTATTTGGAGAGCCCGGCCGGGATCGGCCACGATAGATCAGGCGCGAAGATACAGATTGCCGGGTATTCAACGGAATGTAACGGGGCCTTTGTATAAGGATTGACAGAGCTGCTCTATGATCCGACTGTTCAGGCATTATCTGCCGTTGCCGTTGCTTCTGCTTATCCTCACCGAAGCGGCGGTTCTTTATGCGTCGATGTATGTCGGCGCGAGCCTGCGTTTCACGGGCGGGGAAAGAGAGTATTTCTTGTCCCATGGTCCGATTTTTCCCAAAGCGCTGGTTTTTTCCCTCGTCATGCTCGGTGTCATGACAGCCTTCGGGCTGCATCAACGCGACCTCAAACAGGAAGGAGGATGGGGCTACCCGGCGCGGTTCGTAGGCAGTTTCTTCGTGGGGCTGATTGTCATGTTGCTGGTTTTCTACATGTTTCCAGACCTGCATATGGGTCGTGGCGTCTTCAGCCTGGTATTTCTTTTTGCCTTCACCGGCACCGCACTGACTCGATTGATATTTGTCCGCGTGTTCAGGATGGATGCGTTGCGGCGGCGTGTTCTGTTGCTGGGCGCCGGCAGCCGGGCTTCCAAGATCGAAACGCTCGAGCACGATGAAGAGGGGACGCGGAAGTTCAATCTGGTGGGCTGTCTGCCTCTGCCCAATGGCGACTGCTGCCTGAACAAAACCAAGGTATTGAAGGATCAAGGATCCATACTGTCCATCGCCAGGAAATATCGCATCGACGAAATCGTCGTGGGCGTGCGCGAGCGGCGCAATGGTGGTTTGCCGGCGGATCAATTGCTGGAATGCAAACTGGCGGGGATCGAGGTCGTGGATTTGTCCTCCTTCTTCGAGCGCGAGACAGGGCAAATTCAGATCGAATCTCTCAACCCCAGCTGGATGATCTTTTCCGACGGTTTTCAACGCGGTTCTTTCAAGGATATGACCAAGCGCATATTCGATATCGTGGCAAGCGGCCTGCTGTTGTTGATGACGCTGCCGGTGTTTATCCTGACGGCGTTGCTGATCTGGATCGAAAGCGGCGGACCGATTCTCTACCGTCAGGAGCGGGTCGGCGAGTACGGGCGCGCATTCAACGTGCTGAAATTTCGCAGCATGCGCAAAGATGCCGAGCGCGACGGCGTGCCGCAATGGGCGAAAAAACAGGATCGCAGGGTTACGCCCGTGGGGCGGATCATCCGCATGTTGCGGATCGACGAACTGCCCCAGATTTTCAACGTCTTGAAGGGAGACATGAGCTTTGTCGGACCGCGTCCGGAGCGCCCATTCTTCGTCAAGGAACTGACGCAGAAAATTCCCTACTATCCTTCACGGCATACGGTAAAACCGGGCATCACCGGTTGGGCCCAGATACGATATCCCTATGGCGCCACGGTCGATGATGCGCTGCAAAAACTGCAGTATGATCTTTACTATATAAAGAACCACACAATGTTTCTGGATCTGATCATTCTCTTTCAAACTGCGCAGACTGTTTTGTTCGGCAAGGGCGCGCGCTGAATTGCATGTGGCCGGGCGACGCCGGGCTCAGCGTCGAACCCTGAGCGGATTGAACGGCGATTCATCCCAGCCTTTCACACGATTGTTCTCGAAATAGACTCTTGACGCCCCATAATCCCATACGCTTTCCGCGTCCCGGTCGGGAGCGCCCTGCACGGCCAGAACCTTTTCCTTTGATGAGCCTTCGCTGAAAAACATCGTATTTAATTTGTCGTTCTCGGCGGCGGCCAGGATGACCCGAAGCGGATTGTCGGGGCTATCTTCCCATCGCAGCACCTTGCCTTTGGCAAAATAGACTTTGGATTTTCCGTAATACCAGATGTCATGCTCGGTTTTGGTGGGCACGCCCTGGATGGCGTAGACCTCTCCCAGCGACGAGCCATAGGTGAAGTATTTTTCGGGGACAGGTTCACGCCGGTTTGAATTTTCATCGATCGGTGCATCGGCAGCCTGTTCCGCCTGTTTTTTGGCCTGGGGCGGAATATCCGAGCGATCCCATGGCAGGATTTGCCACACGAAATAAACGAAACCCGCCAGCGCCGTGACGGCCATGGTTCGGGCTTCGAGCTTTGACCATCGTTTTTCATGTCTCTGGGGTGGTGCACTGCCAGCGGCAGGGGTTTGCGCTTCCTGGACGTCGGGCACCGGATGGGTTTCCGGGACGTCTTGAGGTGCAATATCTTCCGCGGTGGATGTTTCCGCTACCTTGGGCAACCCGGGAAGCTCGCCGAATTTTTTGTAGTATTCGGCGAGCTCTTTGTAGGATTGCGTGATTTCCTTGGTTTTTTCTTCAGCCAGTTTTCGCTGCTCGATATTCTGCTGGAAGCGGTCCGGGTGCCAGATGTTGACAAGGCTTTTGTAAGCCTTGCGTAGTTCCTTCCAGGAAGTCCCCGGCCGAATTCCAAGGACGCGGTAATGGTTGGCGTATCGCTCATTCATGGGGGTGTATTGTGGTGAAATGCGCTTCCGCCGGTAAAGCTGAAACCTTGATTATTATTATGGAAGTGCTGAATGGTGCGTCGTGGTCAGCTGCATTGCAACGACGAATGTGCCTAACTTATATAAAAGGCGAATTAAATTCCATTCGTGAAAAGTGCTGACCAAGGATCCGCTGCATCGGCCAGTATCGCTTTGTAAGCTCATGTTTCACTATATGATTTTTTTAAAACCCTTCTTCAAAGAGCATATTTATCAGCTTCGGTTGTATAATGCCGCTGTAGTTTATGCAACGGTGGGAGAAGCCACGGTAGGGTGATTTTGCGGCAGGATCACCGAGTAGCTGCAGAAGCTTGGCAGGAATAACGACGGAAGAATAATAGTCCTTCGCCATAATAATCAAGACGCCTGACGAAATAACGTCAGGAGCTCAGGCGCTGTCCACCACGCAATCGCTAGGCTCAGGCAAGATATTTACAGGCAATAATTTAAGAATGAATCTATATCGTGTTTTTTCGGTTGTGCTGGCAGGGGTGGTGCTGGTGTCCGGTTGTGCATCAACACGGGATACCGCGGAAGGGACGGAAAAGGAGACCAGTCGATTCGCTTCCTATGTGGAGGGCGACTATCGGATTGGCGTCGATGATCGTTTGCAGATAACGGTGTGGCACAACCCGGAGCTGTCGGTCGTGGTGCCGGTGCGTCCGGATGGCAAGATATCGGTGCCTTTGATCGGAGATGTCGAGGCGGGTGGAAATACCCCGACCCAGGTGGCAGCGATAGTCAAGAACAAGCTTACGGCGTATATCCGCGATCCCAATGTCACGGTGATCCTGACGGAATTGCGCAGCCATGAATTCCTGTCCCGGATACGCGTGACCGGGGCGGTGCGCACGCCGCGCTCGATGCCTTATCGTCAGGGCATGACGGTACTGGATGCCGTGCTTGAAGCCGGCGGCGTCAATGACTTTTCCTCCCCTAGACGCACCAAGCTGTACCGCAAGGGAAAAAACAAAACCGAAATCTTCGACATCGATCTGGCCGATATCCTCACGAAAGGGAAACTGGATACAAATCTTGAACTCAGGCCCGGGGACGTGGTGACCGTGCCGGAGCGGTTGTTCTAGCGAAGGGGCCGTACGGTGAAGATGCTTCCAGAACAACAACTGAAGATTCTCGTCAACGAAGCGTTCCATTACCGCAAGGCCATGGTTGCGGCTTTTATTGCGGTGAATTTCGTGTTGCTGCCGGTGGGTCTGATGTGGCCCAAGGCGTACACGGCATCCACCAGTATCCTCGTTGAAGATAAAAGAGTGATTCAGCCCCTGATGGCGGGCGCGGCAGTGGCGACCGATGTGCAGGATCGCGGGCGGTTGGCGCGTGAGGTCATCTACGGTCGCAAGATCATGAATCAAATCCTGGAGCATGGCGGTTGGCTGAAAAAAAATCCTTCCTTGTCGGAGCAGGACAAAATCATCGACAAGCTGATCAAGCGGACCACCATTACCAATGTCGGCAGGGATATCATCAAGATTGAATACAAGGACGACGATGCGGATCGCACCTACCAGATCACCCAGAAATTAGCCGAGCTGTTCATTTCCGAGAGTCTCGGCGCCAAGGCGGCGGAGAGTCAGTCTGCGTATGATTTCATCAACAAGCAGGCCGACGAATACCATGACAAGCTCGTCAAGGCCGAGGATCAGCTCAAAGAGTTCCGCTCTGCCAATCTCGACGCGCGCCCCGGAAGCGACGCGGATGTCAGCACGCGCCTGAACCAGCTCCAGCAACGAATCGAACAGTCGACTCAGGACATGAGGGAGGCGGATGTTAAAAGGGCCGCACTGGAGAAGCAGCTTTCCGGCGAGGCGGAAGTCGCCACTGCACTTTCCCGCGAGGGTCAGTTCCGCTCGCGAATCGCGGAACTCCAGGCACGGCTGGAGACATTGCAACTGAGTTATCACGACACCTATCCGGACATTGTCCAGATCAAGCATCAGATCGAGGACCTGAATCAGGCAATTGCCGAAGACCAGCAACGGCGCGCGGAAGCCAAGGCGGCCGGCCGGGTGATCGTCAACGACAGTGTGATCAACAATCCCATGTACCAGCAGCTCAAACATGATCTTTCGCAGACGAAGATCACCATCGAGATGCTGAGCGCCCGTATCGCGGAAGCCAGGCGGGAGCTCGCGGAGGAGCTGGAACGGGGCAAACGGGTGCACGGCGGCGAAGCAACCCTTGCCGAGCTCACCCGCGATTACACCGTCAATCGCGACATCTACCAGGACCTGCTGCGGCGCCGGGAAAACGCGCGCGTATCCATGAACCTCGACAAGGATAAGCAGGGCCTCACGATCAAGATCCAGGAACCGGCCGTGTTTCCGCGCGAGCCGAACGGACTGCGGT
Source organism: Gammaproteobacteria bacterium (assembly GCA_016200465.1). GTDB lineage: Bacteria > Pseudomonadota > Gammaproteobacteria > Acidiferrobacterales > Sulfurifustaceae > Sulfuricaulis. Next base: position 12,417 of record JACQER010000028.1, read on the forward strand.
TTCTGCATTTTATTATCGGCGGTCTGGTGCTGGGCGTTGTTTTGCCGCTGGGGCTGCTTTACGCCAAGCTCTATGTGGATCCGCGTATTCGACTCGGGACGATGATTACCGACAAGCGCAAGGTGCAATTGCTCGCGGTGGTGCCGCACATGTGGTCGCCCGCCGAGACGCAGGTGGTGCGGCGTGAGGCGGAATGGCTGTCGCTCGCCGTGAGCGGGGTGTTCCTCGTGGCGGCATTGATCGCCATGTTGCGGTTCACCAAGGTGATATAGCCGTGAGCAAGATTGAAAAGGCCCTGAGCAAGGCGCGTAACGCGGGCGGTTTACGGGTCATTTCGTCGCAGTCGCCGCGTCCGGACACGCAACCCGCTGATACATTGCCGGCCGCGAGCGGCGCAACGGCGCTTATCGAACAACGCGCCGACGTGAACCAGGCGATCGCCCGCATGCGGGAGAGATCGCCTCTCGAAAAACAGGTCATGTCCCAGAATCGCATCATCCACCCCGAGCTGGGTGACAATGAAGCGGTTCGCGCCTTCCGCGAGATCCGGACCAAGATTCTTCAGAAATCCCAGGGCCGGAACTGCGTGATCATGGTGACTTCCGCGGCGAGCGGCGGCGGCAGCAGTTTTGTGTCGTTGAATCTTGGCGTCGCGTTCGCGCTCGATGCCAGCAAGACGGCGCTGTTGCTGGATTGTAATCTGACGAATCCCTCGCTGCATCGCCTGTTCGGTCCCGGAACCTTCCACGGGTTGACGGATTACCTCGAACATCCCGACATGGATATCAATGAAATCATACATCCGGTCGGGATCGAACGGTTGCGTATTATCCCCTCCGGCGGCCGGCGTGAAATTTCCACCGAATATTTTACGTCCGTGAAGATGAATCAGATGCTCAACAGCATCAAGCAGCGTTACCGGGAGCGGTATATCATTCTCGATGCGCCGCCAATGACGGAATCCGCCGATACCCAGATTCTCGCTGAGCTGTGCGATTACGTCGTGCTGGTGGTGCCATACGGACGCGTAATGGATTCCCAGATCGATGCCTGCACGAAGGCCATCGGCGAGAAGAAACTCCTCGGCATCGTTTTCAACAACGAACCCACGTGGCCGGCTTTCCGGTGGCGCAGTATTCTGAATCCGTTTGTCGTCTTGCGGGACATTCTTTTTGGTTCCGTCAAAGGCAAGCCAGGGCGGGCGAAGTGAAAAATGCACAATCAAAAGGCGAACGGAAGCGCAGCAAGTTTTTGATGATGGGGATACTCTTGTGCAGCGGCGTGGTCGAGCCGCTGCAAGCGGGTGAATTCGCCTACGGAGCGGGGTACCAGGCAGAGCACAGCGACAATATCAGGCTGACTTCAACGGATGAACGCAGCGACTGGATCCATACCTTGCTGACCGGTTTTGCCTATCAGGAAAATTCCGCCGATCTGGTTGCGCGCGTTCACGCGCAGGCCACCTACTACGATTACCAGAGGAGCAGTTTCGACAACGAGACTCTGTTTGACCTGAACTCCTCCGCGGTCTGGACCATATCCCCGCAACGTTTTCTTTGGACGCTGGAGGACAATTACCAGCAGGGCCTGGTGAACTCCACCGGGGTGGACACGCCGGCAAACCGGACGAATCTCAACGTCCTGAGCACCGGGCCTGATGTCTATCTGCGGATTGCCCCGGTGCATACGCTGGCGCTCGGCGCACGGGTGGGCGATGTTTACACTGGCCAAGTCAACGCCGACAACAAGCGTTTCACCGGTACCGCCGGCTGGTTGTATCAGTATTCGCCGACGACAACCTTGTCGCTGAATTACCGGGCATTGGATGTCAAATACGACAACACCGTGCTCAACAATGATTTTGTGACCCAGGACGTCTTTTTCAGGGGCCAATTCCAGCCTTCGCGTTCACAGTACGTGATCGATCTTGGCAACACCCGCACCAGCTTTGATCGCGGCGCCGACGTCAAAGGCACGCTGGCCAGGTTCTCATGGATTCGCCAGGCGACTCAGGAGTCCAGGTTCGGGGTGTCCGCCAGCAGGGAGCTGTCGAACACCGGCACGGATGTTCTCGGCACGACCAGCGCCGGAGAGACGGCGGCCCCATCCGGACTGACACGCACAGTCATCACCGGCGACGTTTACACCTCGAAGGGCGGAACGATCTTTTACACGCGTCGAGGGAGTTTGTTCGGCGCGCAATTCGAGGCCAGCAGGCGCAAGTTCGATTTTGCAACGACGCCGCAGGACCGCAAGGAAACCGACGGGCGTCTCCAGATCGATTATTTCGTGTCAGCCTTGACGACGGCGTCGTTGTTTACGCAGTACACCCGAACGGAATATCTGAATTTCTTCCAGCGCGACACTGAACGAAGCTCCGGTCTCCGTCTCGATCACCACCTGAACCGCACCGTCAGCCTGGGTCTCGAAGCCCGTCATCACGACCGTGACAGCACCGTTTCGTCGCTCAATTTTGTCGACAACCGTGCGCTCATCACCATTCAGTACAGCAGCGGACCCCTGTTTACACCCTTGCACAGGAGATAACGCCGCCATGTATCTCGAATTTTTCAAATTGAACGAACTGCCTTTCCGGCTTACGCCCGATTCGGAATTTCTCTACATGAGCGGAGCGCATTCCCGCGCCAAGGCTTACATGGACTACACCGTGTGGAACCGCGAAGGATTCGTGGTGATCACCGGGGAGATCGGCAGCGGCAAGACGACGTTGATTCAGAAACTGCTTTCCGAGCTCGACGAAAACGTTCTGGTGGCGAAGATATTCCAGACCCAGCTCGACGAAGTCGAGTTCCTGCAGGCGGTTCTGGTCGAGTTTGGCCTGAACCCCTTCAACGCCAAGAAAGTCGAGCTGATCGACATGCTCAACACCTTCCTGCTGGACAATTTTCTTCAACTCAAGCAGCTGGTGCTGATCGTCGACGACGCGCACAACCTCAGCCTCAAGGTGCTCGAAGAGATCCGTATGCTTTCGGGGCTGGAGACGCGCAAGGAAAAGGTGTTGCACGTGATTCTGGTGGGCCAGCCGTCGCTCAACGACATGCTTGATTCGCCGGAGATGGAACAATTGCTGCAGCGCGTACGGCTGCGTTATCACATCAGATCCCTGACGGAAAACGACACACGCGATTATATCCATCACCGGCTGCGTATCGCAGGCGCCCGGGACCCTGCGGGGGTTTTTGCGCCGGACACGTTTCCGATCATATACAAATACACCGGCGGTCTGCCGCGTCTCATCAATACCTTGTGCGACACGGCCATGACCTGCGCCTTCGCGGACAATATTCACTCCGTGTCCATGGCGACCCTCAATACGGCGATCGAGGAACTGCAGTGGCTGCCTTACGCCAGGCGGATCAACAAGCGTCGTCCGGAAATCGGCGCCGCCGGCGGAAGTGAAACCCAGGGGTTGTTGCGCGATAACACCAAGGTACTCGAGAACATCAACAATCAGATTGGAAGATTTGAGGGCGTCACGCCGGCGCTGACTTCCCTCGCCGGAAAAATAGCCAGCATCGAAGCGCTGCTGAAACGCATCGCCGATTCACTGGAAGCGGAGAAACCGGGCACGGAGAGCATCAGGGCGAAGCACGTCAGGGAAAAATAGTTGCTTCCGGAGGACCCAGCCCATGTGCGGCATCGCAGGCATTCTTAATATCTCCTCGGAAAACCGTCCCGCCGAGCCGGAGTTGTCCGCGATGATCCGCATGCTCGAACACCGCGGTCCGGACGGTTTCGGTTTCTATGCCGACGACAAGCTGGGACTGGCCCATGCCCGTCTGAGCATCATCGACCTCGAGGGCGGCAGGCAGCCCATCCACAACGAGGACAAGACCGTCTGGGTTGTGTTCAACGGCGAGATTTTCAATTACATCGAGCTGCGCCAGGCGCTGGAAAAGAGCGGACACGCGTTTTACACCCACTCCGACACCGAGGTCATCGTTCATCTCTACGAGCAGTACGGCGATGAGTTCGTCCAGCATCTCAACGGCCAGTTCGCCATCGCCCTGTGGGACAAGGCGAAACAACGCCTGATCCTGGCGCGCGACCGCACCGGCATCCGACCGCTGTTCTATACGCTGACGCATGGCCGTCTGCTGTTTGCCTCCGAGGTCAAGGCGTTGTTTGTGCTGCCCGAGGTTACGCGCCGGCTCAATCCGGTTGCCTTGGGCGAAATTTTCACTTATTGGTCGCCGCTGGCTCCCGCGACCGTGTACGAGAACATCGAGGCGCTCCCGCCAGGTCATCTGATGACGGTGGAAGGCGGGCAAATCCGGGTACGCTGCTACTGGGATTGGACCTTCCCCGATGCGGTTCCGTCAGATTCCCGCAGCGGCGAGTCGTACGCCGAGGAGTTGCGCGAGTTGCTGATCGATGCGGTGCGACTGCAACTGCGCGCCGACGTGCCGGTGGGGGCGTATCTCAGTGGAGGACTCGATTCCTCCATCGTGACCACCATCATCAAGAACTTCACCGACACGCCGTTACGCACTTTTTCGGTGACGTTCGAGGACGCCGAGTTCGACGAGAGCCAGCATCAGCGGAATCTGGTCGAGTATCTCGGCACCCGTCATTCCGACGTGCGATGCACGGCGTCCGACATCGGCGCCGCCTTCCCGCGCACCGTCTGGCACGCCGAGACGCCGGTCGTGCGCACCGCGCCCACTCCCCTGATGCTGCTTTCGGCGCGCGTGCGCGCGGAAGGGTATAAGGTGGTGTTGACGGGCGAGGGCGCGGACGAGGTGTTCGGCGGGTACGACATTTTCAAAGAAGCCAAAATCAGGCGCTTTTGCGCGCGCGTGCCGCAATCCGAATTTCGTCCGCGAATATTCGAGCGTCTCTATCCGTATCTCAAGCATTCGCCCGCCGCGGGCCGGGTCTTCACTCAGAAGTTTTTCAGCGAGGGCATGGAACACAAGGACAAGCCGTTCTTCGGGCACATTCCGCGCTGGACCACGACACGACGCATCTGGCAGTTCTTCAGTCCCGAGTTGCGTGCCGCCCTGAGCGGCTTTGATCCGTATGCCGCCATCGAACGTACCTTGCCGGCCGGAATCGCGCATTGGCTGCCCCTCGGCCGCGATCAATATATCGAGGCGCATACGCTCATGTCCGGCTATTTGCTCAGTTCCCAGGGTGACCGCGTGGCCATGGCCAATTCCATCGAGGGACGGTTTCCGTTTCTCGACCATCGCCTGATCGAATTCGCGAACCGATTGCCGCCGCGCTACAAGCTCATGGGGCTCACCGAAAAATATCTGCTCAAGCAGACCATGAAGGGACTGCTGCCCGAGAGCATCCGCACCCGCACCAAGCAGCCCTATCGCGCCCCCGACAGCCAGAGCTTCTTTCATAAAGGCGTGCCGCTTCCCTACGTGGCGGAGCTGTTGAGCGAGTCGCGTCTGCGCGCGTCGGGCTATTTCGACCCCAAGTCCGTGGCCAAGCTCGTGGAAAAATGCCGCGCCGGCCGCGCCATCGGGTTCGGCGACAACATGGCCTTCGTCGGCATTCTTTCCGCCATGCTCGTCGATGATTTGTTCATCCGTTCCTCCCGGGTGGCGACATCCTTCGCCGATACGGGATTCTCGCAACTGGCAAAGGCGGTTTGACATGCTTCAGTCGCGTCCAAGGTTGCTGCATCATACGTTCGAACATACCGCACGGCGTTCGCCGGACCGGATCGCGCTCGTCAGCAAGGAAGGACGCTATACCTACGAACGGCTCGCGCGCGATGTCCAGCGACTCGCCTCGTTCCTGCAGCATCGCGGGGTACAACGTGGCGATCGGGTCGCCTTGTTCCTCGACAACTCGCCCGAAGCGGTAACGGCGATCTATGCCACGCTCGCGGTCGGGGCGGTTTTCATGCCGATCAATCCGCTCATCAAGCAGGATAAACTCGCTTATATCATCAAGGAAACCCAACCCAGCGTTCTTGTCAGCCACGTCCATCTGCGTGATATCTTTGAACCCGTTCTGGGATCGGGATCGAGCATTCAGACCTGCATCCTGACCGGGGAGAGTCCGATCGGCATGTCCTGGAATGAGGCGCTGGCCCACGACGGCAACCTGGCTGATCCGAAGACGATCGACCAGGACTTGGCGGCCATCATCTACACTTCCGGATCGACCGGCGAACCCAAGGGCATCATGTTGAGTCATCGCAACATGCTCACGGCCCAGGACTCGGTTTCCTCCTATCTCGAGCTCCGGGAGGATGACGTCATCCTGTGTGCGATGCCGATGGCGTTCGACTACGGCCTGTATCAGATCCTGATGGGCTTCATGCAGGGCGCCTGCGTCGTGCTCGAACGTTCCTTCGTTTTCCCGGCGCAGGCCCTGGAGCTGATGGCGAGGGAAAAGGTGACCGTGTTTCCGGGCGTGCCGACGATGTTCGCGCTTTTGTCGAATCTGGATCTTTCCCGCTATGACCTCCGGTCACTGCGCATGATAACGAACACAGCCGCCGCCCTGACGGAAAAACAGATTCGCGATATCCGTCGCCTGTTTCCCCAGGCACGACTGTTTTCCATGTACGGCTTGACGGAATGCAAGCGCGTTACCTACTTGCCTCCGGAGCAGCTCGATATCCGGCCCCTGAGCGTGGGACGCGGCATGCCCAATCAGGAGGTATATCTGATCGACGAGGAAGGCAAACGCCTGCCGCACGGGCAGACCGGCCAGCTTGTGATCCGCGGTAGCCACGTCATGCGCGGCTATTGGGGGAAACCCGAAGAAACCGCCAAATGTCTGAAACCGGGCCCTTATCCCGGAGAGAATATTCTGTACTCAGGAGACATCTTTCATACCGACGAGGAGGGTTACTTGTATTTCGTCGGCCGCATGGACGACATCATCAAGAGCCGTGGCGAAAAGGTGAGCCCCCGGGAAGTGGAAAACGTGATCGGCAGCCTGGAGGGAGTACAGGAGTGTGCCGTGGTCGGCGTGCCGGATCCGGTGTTGGGGCAGGCGGTCAAGGCGTACGTGGTGCAGAAACAGGGATATCACTACACCGAGAAAGACATCATCCGGCACTGTCTCGCGCACCTCGAAAATTTCATGGCGCCGAAACAAGTGGTGTTCATTCAGGCCTTGCCGAAAACCAATACCGGAAAAATCAGCAAGAGCAGTTTGTGTCACGTGGCTTTCGATTACGTCGCGCTTGAAACGTGCTTCGAGGTCGCCGATTTGTTATCCACATGGGTTACCGCCGGCGCCCTATGTTAGTCAGTGCACGTCTCGTTTCGTCGCCGCCCCGCGTCCGGTCCGGGAGACGGTGATTCATGCGTCATTCCCTGATTGACTATCTGCGACGCAGCGTCGAGCGCCATTCCGATGCCGAAGCGGTTGTTCATCGCGGCAGGAGAGTGACCTACCGCCAACTATGGCATGACGTCTGTGCCCTGGGTGAGTTCATGAAAAACCATGGACTCAAACGCGAAGATCGCGTTGCGATCCTGCTGGAGAACTCGCCCGAGTACATCGTAGCCTACTACGGCGCGCTGCTGGGTGGCGGGATCGCCGTGGGGCTGAATACTGCGGCGAAAGCCAGGGATCTGGTCAACTGGCTGAGACACAGTGGCGCCAGCTGGCTTATCGCCGATGCCCGGCATCCGGAGCTCAACGAGGTGATGAGCGCCGTCGACCCGAAATTACAGTTGATCTGCGTGGGCGGTACCGAATCCATGGTCAAGGGCGCCAGCAGTTGGGATGCCGTCATGGCCGCCGTGGATGGCCGTGCGGTTCCATTCAGCACCCCTGATCCAAACCAGTTGGCGGCAATCATTTATACATCGGGTACCACGGGGCGACCGAAGGGCGTAACGCTCAGTCACGGCAACCTCGTGAGCAATGTCGAGTCGATTCTTTCCTATCTCGGGCTTACGTCCGAGGACCGATGCCTGAACGTGTTGCCCTTTTACTATTCTTACGGCGCCTCGATTCTGCACACGCACCTCGCGGTCGGCGGCGCGCTGGTATTGGAAAACAGCCTGGTTTATGTGCATAACGTGATCGCCAAGATGCAGTCCGAGCGCATTACGGGATTTTCCGGCGTGCCTTCCACCTATGCGCTTATCTTGAGTCGTGTCCAGCTCAATAACTATGATCTGGGCCGCCTCCGGTATATGACCCAGGCGGGGGGCGCGATGACGCCGACGCACATCAAAAAATTGAAGGCGGAGGTGCCGCACGTACGGTTTTTCGTCATGTATGGACAGACCGAAGCGACCGCGCGACTGGCCTATTTGCCGCCCGAAAAGCTCGAACAAAAACTCGGCTCCGCGGGCATGGCGATCCCGGATGTACGGCTGGAGATTCGCGACGAGCAGGGCAACCC
>JACQER010000043.1 GCA_016200465.1 Gammaproteobacteria bacterium
GTCGGCGAAGACGATGACTTGCTTTTCCCCTATGTCGGGGATGGCATCGACCGGCGTGTTCGTCAAGCAGTGGGCCTGTAAGAAATCTTGTGTCAGCTGGCAGGAATGGGTAGTTTTTGTCACCCTTTACCTGATGAGGAGACTGACACATGGATGTTTCTTTACGATCACGAGCAGAGCAGCTAGCAAGTGAGATCGCCAGCCAGGCCAAGACGGCCGAGGACCTCAATGGCCTGATGCGGCTGATGATGAAGTCCGCCTTGGAGCGAATGCTCAACAGCGAGATGGATGTCCATCTGGGCCGCAAGGCGCTGCCCGCCACTGCCGGCGATGAGCAGCCGCTCACCGAGGCCTCCGCCGCAACCGAGCAGCCTTCGTTACCGTCAAGCCCAACCAAACGCTCGCCCAACCGTCGCAATGGGTGTTCACGGAAAACGGTGCAAGGCGACTTGGGCGAACTGACGATCGCCACGCCACGCGATCGCGCCGGCACGTTCCAGCCGCAATTGATCGGCAAGCACCAGCGACGCGTGCCAGGCTTCGACGAAAAGATCCTGGCCCTGTATGCCAAGGGGATGACCACGCGCGACATTCAAGAGATCGTGCGCGAGTTGTACGACGTGGAGGTCTCGGCCGCGCTGATCTCGGAAATCACCGCTGATATTGACGCCGAGGTGACTGCCTGGCGTACGCGGCCGCTGGAAGCGCTGTGGCCGATCGTGTACTTCGACGGCATCGTCGTGCATGTTCGCGGCGCCAATGGTCGGGTCTCGCAGCACACGATTTACGTGGCTTTAGGCGGGAACCTGGAAGGACACAAGGAGCTGCTCGGGTTGTGGCTGGGCCAGAGCGAGGGGGCCAAGTTCTGGCTGGCTTGCTTGACCGATCTGAACCAGCGTGCAGTTGTGCATCGTGCACCTGGTGCGCGCGGCGCTGCGTTACGTGAGCAGCCAGGACAGCAAGGCAGTGATCGCCGGCCTTAAGAAAATCTATCAGGCCGCGACTCCTGTCGAAGCCGAATGGGCACTGGAGGATTTTGCTCAAGCTTGGGATGCGAAATACCCG
>JACQER010000039.1 GCA_016200465.1 Gammaproteobacteria bacterium
GCCAACACCCGAAAGCAGAACAATGCCAGCAGGATGGACAAAACGACTGTATGGGGTTTTCGGTGACGCCTGGTTTGTCCTGACATAGTTTAGTTATGTCCTCTTCCGAACAAACTGCTGACTGGCGGGCATGAAACGTTAAGTCCGGCTTCGTGTTTAGTACCCTCTGACTCTTTCAGCTGGTCACGTATTCCGAATAAACCGGCAGGCCGTCGTCGCCACAGGACCAGCTCACGCGCGAGTCCCAGAAAATACGCGCCTGCGGCTGAATCGTCGGATCGCTGTCGAGGGAACCAGCCGGGATGACGAAGAAATCCGTCTCCTTCACGTAGCGCGGCACCCGACCGCCGCAATTCGAGCAAAAACAGTTGGTGAAGCGCTTCGCCTCGGGGACCTTGTATGACTTGATCAGCGCTTCGCCCTTGATCCACTTGATCGCACCGGGCTTGATGAGCAGGTTCGAGGCATGCCCCGTGCCCGAGGCCTTGCGACAGCGCTGGCAATGGCAATGATAAAACCGTTGTGGCTCTCCGCTGATTTCGTATTGCACGGAGCCGCAGAGACAGCTTCCGCTAAATGTCGCTTGTGTCATGAGCTGACCGATGAGTAATGAAGGTGGAAACAGGTTATCGCAAGCGGACGGCCGACGAAACGATTTCTTCGTTCCATTCCATCACCCGCGCGTCGCGCGCTCGCGCTCCAGTCCCGCCAATTCCCGCAGCCCTTGCAGCGCCTGTTCCAGCACCGGGCTGTCGGTGGTGCGCGGGTAAACCACGTAGGCGGGGAGGACGTACTCCGGTGAGGCCGCGACACGATACAAACGGCCGGCAGCGATGAAAGGGGCGGCCATGCGCGCGGGCAGAAAGCAACTGCCGCCGTTGGTCAGCGCGAGCTGAATGCCGAGCCAGCCGATGTCGACGAGCTGCGCCGGTCCTTCGAGATCGGGATAGCTCTGGGCATGCTGGGCATAAAAACCCGGCCCCCATTCGACATAGATGTAGTCATCACCCGGGCCCTTGTCGTTCGGGCGCGAGCTGACCAGCACCAGGTTTTCGTCGAACAGATGTTCGACGACCAAGCCGGGGCTGTGGCTCGGCGTGTACATCAGGCCGATGTCGAGCGAGCCTTCGATCAGCCGACGCATCATGTCTTCCTCGAAGCCGATCTCGCTGCGGATCACGACGTCGCTCGCCCGGCGTCGCATCCATCCGACCCACTGCGGCAGGAATCCCTCCCACAGGGCGATGCGTCCGCCGATGCGCAGGCTGGCGCGGTAACGTTCCGGCAGGCCGGCGTCGTCGCGCGCCTGCTCGGCGGTCAACACCAATCGCTTGGCGTAATCGAAAAAGCGCCGGCCCGCGGGCGTGAGGCTGGCGCCGGCGCGGTTGCGGACGAACAGCCGCGTGCCGAGTTCATCTTCCAGCCGCTGGATCCGCGCGCTGACGGTCGACTGGGTCAGGTGAAGTTGCTTTGCCGCCTCGAGAAAACTCCCGTTCGCGGTGATGGCGAGAAAGGTCCGGGCCTGATCAATATCCATCGGGAAAAACCTGTATATCGACGATATCGATATTATATAGCGAATAATATCGTTTGATCACTATATGAACGAATCCTAATATTTGAAGCATCCAAGCGCTTTGGAGAGGAAAACGCCATGAACCAAGCCGTGAACAAACTGAGCACCGAGTATCAGATCGCGCGCGACCCCGAAGGCTATCTGTTCGACCCGCTGGACTGGGACGAGACGGTTGCCTGCAAGCTGGCCGCGGAAGAAGGCATCGAACTGGGTGAGACCCACTGGCCGGTGCTGCGCTTCATGCGCGAACAATGGACCAAAAACCGGATCGCGCCGGATGTGCGCCACGTGGTGGATTTCGTGGCAGGCGAACAGGGCCTCGACAAGAAAGGCGCGAAGGCCCTGCTCTACAAACTGTTCCCCTACGGCTACGTGAAGCAGGCCTGCAAGATCGCCGGCATGCAGCGCCCGCGCGTCTGGAGTACCGGCTAAGCGTAACCCCGGTGCGCTTCACATTCAGGAAACAGTCCGGATAAAAAAAACCCGGCGGCCGCCACTTACATCTTCGCCACGAGCCGCTCGAGGCGCACGAGGCTTTGCGTCCAGCCCGCTTCCATGCCTTCCAGCATCCGGGCAGCGATGGCAACCAGGCCGACGGCGCTGGCCTGCACGGTAAGTTTCGTCTTGCCGCCATGCTCGGCGAAGGTGACGGTCGTGAGCGATTCAAGAAGGTGATTCCCCTTCTCATCCACCGCTACCGCGGTGAAAACCAGACGCTCGTGCTCCTTGATCTCCTGAAAAACGCCCGTCATCGGATACTCGACTCCGTCGGGCGCGCGCATGACGATGTACATCGCGCCGCCGGGCCGCACGTCCATTTTGCAGACGGGGTTGGTAAATCCCTCCGGGCCCCACCATTGCGCCATCTGTTTGGGATCGGTCCACGCTTTCCACACGAGCCCGCGTGGCGCATCGAGGATGCGCGTGATGACAAGCTCCCGCTTGAGGGCTTTCGCCAGATATTCGCCGAGCTGTTCAAAGGTTCCGCCCCAGCCCTGCTGCATCGAACTGAACCCGTCCTCGAAGGTCTTGCGCTCCTCCGCCGTCGCATTCAGCGGGGCCCAGCGCACGGTGACGGTCGTCTTGCCGGCCTGCTCGGTGAACGTGATCTTGCTCAGCATTTCCAGCGGCCAGGAGAGATGCATCGGGTGCCGGGTGACATTGCCTTTTTCATCTGAAAAAGAACTGATGAAGACAAGTCGCTCGGGTTTCACGATTTCGCGAAAAACAAACCTGCCCCACATTTCCTGGCTGTTGGGGGAGAGCATGCCGTAGTGATAGATGCCGCCCGGGCGGAGATCCATCTTGCTGTGAATCACCTTGAAGCCTTTCGGCCCCCACCAGCGTTGCATGTGCTCCGGGTCGGTCCATACCCTGAACATGAGTTCGCGCGGCGCATCGAAAGTGCGCGAAATGACGAACTCCTTTGTTTGGGGCTCCGCGACTGAACTGTTTGTTTTTTGGTCCATGTTGGTTCTCCTCTTTTGTGGCGATCCGCAAGTCGCCGCTCAATACATCTTGGTTAAATTTTCCGCGAAGCATCCGATCAGGCTTTTGCCAGATCTTCGGCGAGCCGCTCCAGCATCTCGCTCCAGCCTTGCTCGGCCCCTTTGCGCTCCTCGACCGACACCGGGATGGCGTGCCGCAGCGTGAGCTTGGTCCCGCCTTCATGCTCTTCGAAGGTCACGGTCACCAGGGACTCCGCCGGGTGGCTGGCGCTGATGCCGTAGTGAGCGGGCGGTACCGGATTGCCTTGCGCATCCGCAAAGCTGTCGGTGTAGACGAGGCGCGAAGGCGCCACGATTTCGCGATAGACACCCATGCCCCAGATGTCGCGGCCTTCGGGCAATCGCATGCAGTAGTGAAACTTGCCGCCCGGACGCAGGTCGACCTTGCAGAAAGGCGTGGTGCAGCCTTTCGGCGCCCACCAGCGCATCAGGTGCGCCGGGTCGGTCCACGCCTGCCACACCAGTTCGCGCGGCGCATCGAAGGTGCGTGTGATGACGATCTCCCGGTCCGCCGTTTCCGCGACGGAGCTATTTTTTCTTGCGTCCACGTTTTTTCTCCTTGGCTTGAAGTTGTTTCAGATAATCGTCGAGGCGGTCGAGGCTCTGTTCCCAGAAGCGCCGGTAGTGCTCGACCCAGTCGGCGACGTCCCGGAGCGGCGCCGCTTCGATCCGGCACGGCCGCCACTGCGCTTCGCGACCGCGGCTGATCAGCCCGGCGCGCTCCAGCACCTTGAGGTGCTTGGTCACGGCGGGAAGGCTCATGTCGAACGGCTCGGCGAGCTCCGTGACCGAGACTTCGCCCGACGCCAGACGCGCCAGAATGGCGCGGCGTGTCGGGTCGGCGAGCGCAGAGAATGTGGCGCTTAAACGATCGGGCGACATGGGATGGTTCGTCTCCGTATTTAACTCTATGGTTAAATACACCCGGGCGTAAGACTTGTCAAGCAAACCCACAAAAGTCATCCGCCTTCATTGCCGAAATCCATCGAGAGCCGGAACAAAGCGGCCAGCGGTGCGCCCGGCTATTTCAGCGACGACCTGAGATATTTGATCAGCCCGTCGCGATCTTGCTTGAGCATCCGGGCGATATTCTTCGGCGGCGCGCTCCGCGCGACATGCTTTGCGCCCCAGCGCGCCAGCTCGAGGAGAACCGGGATCAAGTCCTTGCCTTTTTCGGTCAGCTCGTAAATCACCTGGCGCGCATTGTCCGGATCGGATCGGCGCGAGACGATGCCCGATTCCTCGAGCCGTTTCAGCCGGTCCGTGAGGATGTTGGACGCTATCCCCTCCGGGGATTCGAGGAATTCCCGGAAATGCCGCTTGCGCGCCAGGACCATGTCGCGGATGACCAGCATGGTCCATTTGTCCCCGAGGATGTCCAGGGAACAGGCGAGCGGGCAACTGGAGCGCTGTGGATCGTTACGCGTCGTCATAAGAAATCAGCATACGCTATAACACTTGCAATTTGCAACTTGATTGATACAATGATTTGTGAATTGCAAGTTATTCGGCCGCCCCGCCGATGGGGCAATCACGCTTCATCTGACATGGAGGAAGAGACAATGAATCCCGTCGTTCACTTCGAGATGCCATACGATGATCGGAATCGGATGGCGAAGTTTTATGGCTCCGCCTTCGGTTGGCAGACGCAGTTGCTTGGCGAGGACATGGGCCATTACGTCCTGGCAACGACCACTGAAACCGGCAAGGACGGTCCCAAGAAAACCGGCGCGATTAACGGCGGTTTTTACCCGAAAAAACCCGATTGTCCCGCGCAACACCCGTCCATCGTTATCGCGGTGGACGATATCAAGGAATCAGCAAGGAAAGTAACGAAGGCGGGCGGCAAGGTGCTCGGCGAGCCGATGGAGATACCCGGCGTTGGGCAATATGTCTCGTTCATCGACACCGAGGGCAACCGCGTGAGCATGCTCCAGCCCATCCCGCGCAACTGGCATGCGCCGAAGGAGCAGTAAAACCATGATCGACATCGTTGCCTCAGTCGCATTGACCGCCTTGGCGGTTTTGTTTCCTGCGGTTCTGATTCTTGCCAGCCCCATCACCACGTCTGCACGCAGACGACTCGGATTCACCCTGCTCCTGTGGTTCGCGCTCGTGACCACGCTCGCCGCCGCCGGCTTCTTCGCGGCCACGAACGGCGGTACGCCGGCCATCGGCGCCGCGGTCGCCGTGCCTGTTATCGCGGGCCTCATCGCCTTCAGGCGGTCGGCCGTGCTGAAATCGCTGGCGCACGAAACACCGCTGGCATTACTGGTCGCGGTCCACGCCGGACGCCTGCTCGGCGTCTTCTTCCTGCTCCTTTACGCGGCGGAACGGCTGCCGCTGACGTTCGCGCTGTCCGCGGGCTGGGGCGATATCGCCGTCGCCCTGGCCGCGCCCTTCGTGGCGTGGGCGATTCATCGGCGCACCGCCGGCTGGCGCGGCCTCGCGTTGACGTGGAACACGCTCGGTTTCGCCGATCTGGTCCTGGCCGTGACGCTCGGCGTCGGCTCCGCCGCCGACTCGCCGCTGCGATTCATTTACGAAGCGGCGAGCAGCGGCACCATGAGCACGTTGCCGTGGCTGCTGATCCCGGGCTTCATGGTTCCACTCTATCTGCTAACCCATCTGGCGATCTTCAGCCGCCTGCGCCGCAGCGCGGACTTGGGCCATGTCCGCCTGAGCGGCGCTATCTGATCCGTCAGGTAAGCTGATGCAGTCTAGGCCGCGGCGCGCGCCCGCTGCTTCGACCGCAGCCACAGTAGCGCGCCGAGAATGAGCGTGATCGGTAGCAGCACGCCGATATTCACGGCGCGCCAGCCGAGGCGGTAGTGAAGCGCGCCCGCCGAGAGGCTCGAAACCGTCACCATCGTGAACACCAGAAAATCGTTGAGCGCCTGCGCCTTGGCCTTCTCCTCGATCCGGTAGGTTTCGGTGAGCAGCATCGTCCCGCCGACGAACAGGAAATTCCAGCCCACGCCCAGCAGAAACAGCGCGCCCCAGAAATGCGTCAGATCCGTACCCGCGAGGTTCACGCCCACGCACAGGGCAGTCAGCAGCGCGCCGGTCAGCATGATATTGAGCACCCCGAAGCGGCGGATGAGATGGCCGGTGACGAAGGACGGCGCGAACATGCCGAGCACGTGCCACTCGATCACGAACGCGGTGTCGTGAAACGGGTGCGCGTGGGCGTGCATGGCGAGCGGCGTGGCCGTCATCACCAGTGACATGATGCCGTAACCGAGCGCCGCGCCGAGCACGGCCACCACGAATTTTCCCTGGCCGGCGATCTCGCGCAGCGGCCGGCCGGTATCGTGCGCCTCGTGCGCGCCCGGGCGCGGGATGTCGAGAAACAGCAGCACCACGAGCGAGGCGGCGTAGATGCCCGCGAGCGCGAGGTAGCTGCCGGCGAATTGCGCCGAAGCCAGCAGCCCGCTGGTCCAGTTCGCGAGGTTCGGTCCCACGACGGCGGCGATCACGCCGCCGGCCATGACGTAGGAAATGGCGGTCGGGCGGTAATCGTCGGTCGCGACATCCGCGGCGGCGAAGCGGTAGTAAGTCCCGAAACCGTTGAACGCGCCGAACAGCGTAGCGCCCACGCAGAAGTAGAAAAAGGCACTGTGCAGAATGGCCCAGGCCGCGATCGCCGCGCCGGCCAGACCGAGCAAGGTGCCGATGATGAAACCCGCCCGCCGGCCGACATGCTTCATGAACATCGAGGCGGGGATGGTGGTCAACATGGTGCCGAGGAACTGCAGGCCCAGCGGAAGGGTCGCCAGCGCCTTGTCCTCGGCGAGGTTGTAGCCCACGAGCGAGGACGTGGCGACGAGCAACACGTTGCCGCTGTTCATGAGCGCCTGGCAGAACGAAAGTAGCCAGACGTTTTTCTTCATTCGGTTCATGCGAGCGTCTTGAAGGAACTTAAAAAAGAGGATTAAGGGGGCGGAGTCTAACCCGGCTTCCGCGTGGCTAAGAAATCGTGCCTGGCCCCTTTAATTCCCGAGGTGCGTCAGTCCGGCTCGTCGCTCGAAGCCGAACACGGCTCGGCGAGCTTCGTCGCGGACGACGACCCTGTGCAATACATCATTTACGGACCACCGGGTTGCTGATCCGGAAACCGGGACTGTGTGAGGTATGCTCTCAAGGGCCAGTAAAGTGACCGATTACGTCAGAATTGTGTCCTGATCACGGCATACCTTTTGTTCCTCGTCCGGCTGATCGCCGCACCGGCCCCACTCCGTGGGCAGCTTCGATTCAGAAACCTGACCTGCGTCAATTGGCACAGGTATTGCTGCTTCTAATGATGGCAAGGACGTGTTTACGGACCTGGAACGTCCTTACATCAGGATTGCCAGTATGTCAGCCAAACAATTGAAGACGAAACCCGAGGAACGCCGCTGCGCCACGCGCGAAGTATTGGCGCAGCAACCGAAAAGCAAGCTGCGGCTCTATACCAATTATCGATGCCTCGACGTGGTCGAGATACGCGACGTCTCGCCATTCGGGGTCGGTCTCCGGCTGAACGTCGTCATCGATGACGGCGCGCGGGTCCATCTGAGGTATGCCCACAAGGGCGTGCAGATCGAGGTGATGGGAACGGTCGTCTGGAAAAAAGCCGTGAAACTGCCCGAGCCGAATCCGCACGCAGCATACGGTTGCTGGGTCGGAATTTTTCTGCGTCCTAACAGCCTTGACGCGAATTTCGCGCTTTACCAGGCGCTCATGAACGGGACAACCTGAGAGCAGTCTGCGCGGTGATCCCGAAGTGAATTCGTGTTACATGCCCTTGCGGGCCGCGCGCAGGAGCCGCATCACCTCGGCCACCACTTTGTGGTGATACTGCTTGATGCGGGCGTGGGCATCCGCCATGCGCTCGTGCCGCACCGCGTGCTCCCGGTGGCTCTTGGCCCAGGCCTTGTCCGTTTTCTTCTCGGCCCCGGCCTTGGCCTCCTCCCGCAGCGCCAGCTCGTGAGCGCAGCGACGCTGCTCGCTTTCCCACACGCTGTCCGCGTGGGCGGCCAGGGCATCGAGCGAGTCCCGCAGCATGTCCTCGACCTCGCGCAGGTCGCCGAGCGCCACGCGCAGTTCCTTGTTCCAC
>JACQER010000034.1 GCA_016200465.1 Gammaproteobacteria bacterium
CAAACCCCAGGAACAACGCCAGGAAGATCCAGAACTGGACTTTCGGCGCATACTCCACCTGCATGAGAGCCAGCATGTCGTATGTGCCCCCGACGTGGTGCAGGGCCAGAATCCCAGCGGGCAGTAGCAGGCTCCCCGTAAAGTTGAACAAGAGGAACTTGATCGCCGCCTGGGTCCGCTGGGGGCCTCCCCAGAACGCAATCATGCAATACGTGGGAATCACCGTGATTTCCCAGAAGAAGAAGAAGAGAAAGGCGTCCAGGGCGGTGAACACGCCCACCACGGCCCCTTCCACCAGGAGGATGAGCATCATGAAGGCCTTCACGTTCGTCGCGATGCTGCGCCAGGAGCCCAGCACGCACAAGGGGACGAGAAACGCGGTGAGCAGGACCAGCGGCAAGCTAATACCGTCCACACCCACCGCGTATTGGGTGCCAACGGTCGGTATCCACTCCACGCGGTCCACGAATTGCGGCCCGCCGGCCGTGTGGTCAAAGCTCGCCCACAGCCCCACCGCGAGCCCCAACGTGAGCAAGGTGACGCCGAGGGTCACCCAGCGAATGGCCTCGACATGGCGCCCGCCTGCGCGGACAGGGAGGAATCCAACGATCACCAGCCCGATGAGCGGGGTCAGCACAATCCAACTGACCAGATGGGGGATCCCGAACAAGCTTGCAGGATTTTCCATGCTCACCCTGAAGGTCGGGTAGAGGCCGATGACAAACACCGCCAGGGCCAACGGAATCACGCACGCGATCTCGCGGCGATTCAGATCGTGCAAGGTGGCGCTCTGAGGGGAGACAGGGCCCAGCACCAGCCGTTGAAACATCCCGAGCATGTAGGCGGCTCCCAGCACAATCCCCGCCAGGACAAGCAGGACCATGAAGTAACTATGAGACACGGTTCCGGCCAGGACGAGGAACTCCCCGATGAAATTGCCGGTCCCCGGCAATCCGAAGGACGCCACGGTGAAGAGGGTCAAGACCACCGCGAATCTCGGCATCACCTGATGCAGCCCCCCATAGTTGTTGATCGTCCGGTCATGCGTGCGGTCGTACAACGTCCCGGCGACGAGGAACAGGGCGCCGGTGGTAATCCCGTGATTGACCATTTGGAGGACGGCGCCCTGGACGCTTTGAGTGTTGAGCCCAAAAATACCCAGGGTGACGAACCCCATATGCGCGATGGAAGAATAGGCGATGAGTCGTTTGAAGTCATGTTGCGCGAGGGCCATGGCGCCGCCGTAGAGAATGGCCAGCACGGAGAGCCCCTGGATGAGCGGGGCGAACGCCGCCGAGGCCTCGGGGAGCATGGGGAGACAGAACCGGAGCAACCCGTAAGTCCCCATCTTCAGCAGGAGCCCGGAGAGGATGACGCTGCCCGCGGTGGGCGCCTCCGAGTGAGCTTCAGCGAGCCAGCTATGGACGAGGAGCATGGGCACCTTGATGGCAAACCCCAGGAACAACGCCAGGAAGATCCAGAACTGGACTTTCGGCGCATACTCCACCTGCATGAGAGCCAGCATGTCGTATGTGCCCCCGACGTGGTGCAGGGCCAGAATCCCAGCGGGCAGTAGCAGGCTCCCCGTAA
>JACQER010000035.1 GCA_016200465.1 Gammaproteobacteria bacterium
CATGAAGCCTGGGATCCGAGGCTGATTGCGGTACAAAACAGTGGAAAGCGGAACAGTTGTTGCTACCATAAATAATTACGTGTAGCCATTCCGGAATAAGCCGAGTGGCGCTTTTGATTGATCGGTAACTAAGCACAGGGGACATCATGGGGTGGAAAAACCTTGCGGGCCCATCCGGTTGCTCGATATTGTTATTGTTGCTTATTGGATGGCCGTACAACGTCAGTCATGCCGACCCGACCGGCACCAGCATCTGCGATCTTCCCGAGTATCGGGGAACTGCGGAATACAACAAATATTGCAGTTCCTCCGGCGGTTCCGGGCGTTCCGCCGCGCCGTCCGGAGCAGGTCCGACGCCACAGCAACAGCTCATCCAGCAGGGAGTCGCCATCGGCGCCTATGCCATCGGTCAGGAACTGCATAAGGCCATATTCGGCAGCCCCGAAGAGGACGCCCGACGCCGAGCCGAATCGGCGGTTCGCGCCGCAGAACAGAAACGCCGCGAAGAGGAAGCGGCGCGGCGGGCCGAGGAAACGAAACAGCGGCTGCTCGGCGAATCAAAAAGCTCGGATCCCGATTCACTCTCGCTCATGGGCGTCGAGCCGGTTTCGGACCTCCAGTTGATGACCGGTGACGAATCCGCCAGCGCCTCGGCCGGATCGGGCCCGTCAAAGAACGCCCCCGGCGCGGCGTCGATCAAACACTCCGAAGCGTTTAACAAAGGTTTTGAAGATGCAAGCCAGTGCTACTCGCAGAATGCCGGTCCGCGCTGCGTCGGGGCGGCCGCGGACCAGCAGCAGGCCTGCCTCTCCGATTATCGCTCCGGTTATCAGGTTGGCGACAAGCAGCGCCAGCAGGCGCTGGACGAAGCCGACCGGGTCGGGCAAATGGCCGGGTCCAGCGGTCGACCCGCCGACGCCGCTTCCGATCCGCGCGCCCTGGGGCCGTGCCGCACGCAGTGGATCGAGGCCTACAACCGCGGTTACTTCAAAGGTAAGAACGCGAGTGTGCGGCACTGATTTGGGGAAATGAACAAAAAAGTTAGGGCAGTCATGAACAAGAAAAAAACGATTTTCCAGTTTCCGTTAATCCTCGTCTGCCTGCTGGTGACAGCCTGCGCGATCTATTCGCCATTGCAGCGCGCGGTTATTCAGGACGATGTCGAGGCGGTGCGGAGGGCCATTGACGAGGGCGCAGACGTGAATGCGCCAAACGTGAATGGGGATACGCCGCTCATCCTGGCCATATTTGAGCACAATAAGGAAATGGTCCGGCTGCTCCTCGACAAGGGCGCGGATCCAAACATCATAAGTAGCGAGAACTGGGGCAACCGGACCCCGCGGCAGATTGCCGATGCAGCCTTGGCCAGAAAAGGCCTGCTTGACCCGCTGACTCCTGCCCACACGGAAGACTACAAAGCCATTGTGCAGATGCTAAGAGCAGCGGAGACAGAAGGACCGCCGCAGGAAAAGGCCAAGTTCGAGCAAGCGGTGCAAATGTACCGCACAGCCTCCACCAAGCCCGTGTTTCCCGAAGAGGCCCGCAAGTACAAGGTGCAGGCGGAGGCGGCGGTACGCGACAGGCAGTTCAAGCAGGCCGCAGATGCTTACCGCAAGGCGCTCGATGTCGCGCCCTGGTGGCCGGAGGGATATTTCAATCGTGCCCTGGTCTTGAGCGAAATCGGCGACTATAAAGCCGCGGTACGCGAGATGAAGCGCTATCTAATTCTCGTGCCGAATGCCGCCAACGCCCGCGCCGCGCAGGACAAGATCTACGACTGGGAGGGGAAAGTCGGCAGTGACGCGGGCGGGGACACGGGCTCCGGTTGGGTCCGCCGGTCGTATTAACGTGATGCTGTCGCTACGGGCCTAACGGACTACCGTGCCGCTTCCGTGAGAGTCTCAACGAGAATAACGAGAACATGAACATGCACACACGAAAAATTCATCGATTCACTTTTCTGACATTGGTCCTTGCCGCCATGCTCGGCGCCTGTACCGCTCCCCTGTATCGTCCCGATCCCGGCGCCGCACCCGCGTACGACGCCGAGGGGGCGTTCAAGAAGATCGGAGAGTCGCTTGCCGCGGCAACAGATATCAATGTTATGGTTCATCGCGGCAGCGACTATGTGCCGCAGTCGATCAAGGTGTCCGTATTTTTACCCGACAGCTACCGGTTGTTTCTGGCGGGACCGATGACCCGGGACGGAAGCGTCGACGGCACGTGGGCCTGGCAGATCGACTGGTCCAGGACCAACACCGATGAGATCCATTCAGTCGGCGACCCCATTAAAGACTACTACTGGATTTACTTTGGTACAGGGAGATTTGATGGTCGCCCGATGACGCAGATGCAATTTGTCTGGAAAGGTAGTGCCGGCCGCCAGCAGGCCAGCGACTTTCTGCAGGCAGTCTGGGCCATGCACTTGCATGCAAAGTCCGGTCAGCTCGCGAACCTCCGGAAAGCACTGTTTGAAAAACATGTCGCGGAAATCGAGAAGTACCGCGATGCTTCGAGTCGGCCCCCACTTCCGGAAGAAGTCATGAAGTACAAGGTACAGGCCGAGTCGGCAGTCAGAAGCTGGCGCTTTGTCGACGCGCTCCTGCCCTATCAACGGGCATTGGCGGTTGCCCCCTGGTGGCCGGAGGGCCATTTCAACCTGGCGCTGGTCTACGGCGAGTTGGGGTTGTATCCGGAGGCGGTTACCTACATGAAGTATTACCTGCGTGCGGCGCCGGATGCTCCGAACGCCCGCGCGGCGCAGAACAAGATTTACGAATGGGATGGCCAGTCGGACGGAGGCAAGATGCCGAGTGGCAACCCGGTTTTCTTCCCAACGGCCGCAGCCAAGTGAACGAACGTCGCGACTGAAACGGACGATCTCGCGGTTTCCACTTCGGGCGATGGGATCGCCGTTGCAGGCCCGTAGTAGAGCGCCTATTTGTTCCGGCGATGTATTACAGAAGCGCGCGGTATTTTTTCAATCGTTGGCGCATGAGTTCACGCTGCTTTTTCCACGGCTCCTTCCAGGCCAGCCCCGGATCCATCATGACCCGGCACAGCTTTAGCATTCCCCCGATATCGTCGAGATGCACGAACTCCGGCGCCGGGCCGCGAACGGCACGACAACCCGGTCCGCCTTCGAATCCCTCGTTATGGTAATTGCCCAGCGGTACCGAGATGCCGATCGCGGGCAGCCCATAGGCGGTGGCCGCTGTCGCCTCGCAGGCACCGCCATCCATGATGCGGCGCTGGTGCCGTTTCGGCAGCGCCTTCCGCGCCACGTCGGACAGTACCTTGAGATAGTCCGGATGAAATACGGTGCGCCGGTCGCCCAACCGCACCACGGGCCCCTTGCCGACGAGTGCGTTCGGCAAGGTGCGCGATGTCTCGAGGCTGATGCACATCACCGGACGGCGTGCCGCGGTGAGCCATCCCTGTTCAAGATGGCCAACCGCGCCGATGAAACCGACTTCTTCCGCGCGCGTGAGCAGACCGATGAAGGGCGGCACTTTCCGGCGGCGATCGGCATAAAGATGCATCGCGGTGCGCAGAATGGCGAACACGCCTACGAGATCGTCGGCGGCCTTGGTGTAAAGTTTATTTCCAACGCGCCATACCGGCGAGCGAAACATGAACCCACCGTACAGCGCGCCCGCTTTCGGCCGTGGCGTTTTTGCGGCGCCGGGGACGCGCACTTCGGCGGTATCGATCGCGTGCCGGGATTTGAGAAGCCGCACCCGGCCCAGACGGCCTTGCGCCCATGCGCCGTCGCGGGTCGCCAGCCATACGCGGCTACCGACGAGCCGACGCACCGGCGAACCGCCGTGCCATTTGATCCGCAGACGCGTCGGCGAGAGCCAGCGGACGCCGTGGAAACCCGGATGATCCATGTGCGCGATGAAAACGCGCAGCGGCTCGTCGCTGCGTTCCCGCAGTCGCCGGCGGTAGTCGGCAAGCGAGCCGCAGCCCACGACGATATTGCCGACGGAATCCTGGAAATGGGGGACATGCGCCCGGTCGAGAAGATCCCTCGCCATCGTTATCACGTGCTCTTCGCGGAACGGCGCGGTGGGTTGTTTCAGAAGTTCGATCAGGAGCGCGTAGTCGCGGGCATTCATGGCGCGCGAATATAGCTTTTCTCCCGATAAAACAACAGGCTTGATATGCGTCAAGGCGGGCGTTGTGCAACAACATTCAGAATGATCATGCTTACGGCAGGTTTTCATCCAAAACGGAGGAAATAAGCATGACGATACTCACGAGTGTCATTGTCATCGCGCTGTTGGCGACGGTAGGCGCATTGCTATTGGGTATTGTGTCCATGGCGCAGGGCGGCGAGTTCGATCAGCATCACAGCCATCAGCTCATGTTCGCGCGCGTCGGGTTGCAAGGCATCACATTGTTGTTTTTGCTGATCGCCTTGTTCGCCGCGGTGAGATAGCATCGAAGGGCAGCGTCACTCCCTCTCGTGCCGGAGGGAAGGCAGGGTTTTGTCCGGCAGCGAGCCTCGGGTAAAATGGCGCCGTCATCAAACGGTGCGGCGTCATCTCAATAATAAAAATGCCTCATTCCCCTATTTTCGACGTCGTCGAAGCGGATTTTCCCGAAAAAGTCATCGAAGCCTCCCGCCGGCATCCGGTGTTGGTGGATTTCTGGGCCGACTGGTGTCCGCCCTGCCGGGCCCTGACGCCGGTGCTGGAGAAGGTGATCCGCGGCTGCCATGGAGAGGTGCTGCTTGCCAAGGTGGAAGTGGACGAGAACATGCGTCTTGCCGGGCATTACAAGCTGCGCGGGTTTCCCACCGTGATTCTGTTCAGTAAGGGAGAAGAGGCCGGTCGTTTCAGTGGCGCCCGTTCGGAACAGCAGGTGCGCGCGTTTCTTTCCGGGTGCCTGCCCGCCGCCCGTGACGGGAATGCCGGCGCCTGAAGAGGATTACTCGATCTTGAGACGGATATGGCGACGTTCGCCCGATTCCGTCGCGGCGCTCTCCAGGATCGCGCGCTCGACTTCGTTATGCTGACCAAGGATCGCGCCTAATTCGATCCATTCGCCCGGTTTTACTTCCACCGTCGTGGCCAGCTCCTGGAAGTCGGCGAGACCGGCGGTGGGATCGCGCAAGCTGGACAGCCGCGGGGTGATCTCCAGGCGCACGCGGTCACCGTGAACGCGCGGCAGTACGTCGAAACCGGTTGTGACGTCCTGAAACTCGATCCCTTGCGCTATCACGGCCTGGTTCCGGCTGAACGCCAGAATCTTTTTTACATGCGGCACCGACTGGCCGATGCGGATATAAGCGCGCTGACCGTCCTGCACCATGACGGTCTGGACGGCTGCATTCCGGCCCGTTGTCGCGCGGTTTTCGGCGTGCAACCGGAGGTTGTCTTTTTGCACGACGAGCCCGTGATCGTCCGTGGCTTTTCCAGGTAATTTGATCCGCGCATCGTCGCCGACTTGTACTTCGCCTTCGACGGAATGAGTCGTGGTGGAACGATCGTCCATCACCCGCTGTTCCACGGTGATGCGCAGCTGTCGTGGCGCCACGTCCAGCTGGGCCAATAAACGTTCGATGGCCTTCATGTTGTTGTCCGAGGTGCGGATGATCAGCCGGTAGTCGGCGCCGCTCAGCGCGTCTTCCGGCGCGAGTAGCGGACGCAGCAGCGGGATGATTTCGCCGGCCGGACGGTGTTTCAACTGGATAATGCGCGCCTCATCGGCGCCGCCGCCGATTGCCGTCAGTGAAATCGCGAGCGCGATCGATAGCTGGGCGAGGATCGACGCGCGTCGGGCCATGTCAGTCGATATCGGGACGACGCGCTTCCGTGAAATGACGCTGCCAGTAGGAATCGTCGAATCCCGCCACGTACACCTTTTTACCGCTGGAAGGGGCGTGCACGAAACGGCCGTCGCCGATGTACAGCGCCACGTGCGAGGATCTCCGGCCATTCTGGGTGAAGAACAGGAGATCGCCGCGTTGCAGATGATCGCGCGAAATCAGACGGGTTGCGTGACGCAATTCGTCGGTGCCGTGCGGCAGCTCCACGCCGGCGCGCGCATAACTGTATTGCACCAGCCCGCTGCAATCGAAACCGGCCGGCGTTCTCCCGCCGTAACGATAGGGTTTTCCGATCATGGTCAGCGCGAGATTCACCGCGCGGTCCCCCGCGGCTTCCGGCGGATGCTCGACCGGAGCGTGACCGCATGCCGCCAGAATACCGAGGATCGGCATCAGGAGCAGAAAGCGGGAAAACCGGGGCGACATCGACAACACGGAACTCACAATCCCATCGAGCGCAGGGAAAGAATCGGTTCACTGCGGTCCCATATTTCATCGAAGCGCCGCGCCAGCAGTACCGCTTCGTGCGCGTCGCGGGGGTCCGCCACGCAGTCGGGTTTGGCGACATCCTGCTGGAACAGGTAGCCGCGATGATCGATGACAAGAAACATTTCGCGGAGGCCCATGTGTTCTTCGGAAACCTGGTGCATGTGGATGAAATCGCTCAGTCGCCGGCACAGACCGACGAGACGGTCGTTGTCGCGCAGCGTCTGTTCCGTGTCTTCCACCACGATGCGCGCCAGGTTGTTGCGATGACGCGCGGCGAAACTGGCGAGTGCGCGGGCAAAGCGGGGAGTATTGAAATACGCGCCATCCAGTTGCGGCGCGAAAACGACGATCTCGCGCATGGCGTTCTCCGCCAGTTCGGCGAGAAAGTTGCTGACTTCAACGCGCTCCCGGATGATCCGGCGCGTGGGCTGCGGTTTGTTCTCGGGCGGCGAGTTTTTTGCCGTATCCATGCCTGTGCAAATATTCCTCTCATGAGCGGCCGATCGCCGCCATCAAGATATATATAGACCACATCAGGTTTGATTGGTACGGAGCGGGAATATCGCCGTGGAGGTAAACTGCCGAGTCAGTTCCTGGTTTTGGCCAGATTTTTTGCCTGAGTGGCCGCGTTGCCCGTGTAGGTGGCAGGCGTCAGCGCCAACAGCCGTTTCCGCGCCGCGTCGGGGATGTCCAGCGAGACGATAAAGGTACGCATGGAGTCGCGATTAATGCCGCCCTTGCCGCGGGTCAGGTCCTTGAGTTTTTCGTAAGCCTGTTCCACGCCGTGACGGCGCATGACGGTCTGTACCGCTTCGGCCAGGACTTCCCAGTTCTGATCGAGGTCCTGCTGCAGCCGTTCGGCATTCACTTCGAGCTTGCCGATGCCCTTGAGGCCGGAGTCGCAGGCGAGCAGCATGTACCCGAACGCCACGCCGAGATTGCGCAGCACGGTGGAGTCGGTGAGGTCGCGCTGAAAACGCGACACCGGCAGTTTTTCCGCGAGGTGACGCAGCAAGGCGTTCGCCAGACCCAGGTTGCCTTCGGCGTTTTCGAAGTCGATCGGGTTGACCTTGTGCGGCATGGTGGATGAACCGACCTCTCCCTTGACCACCTTCTGTTTGAAGTAGCCGAGCGAAATGTAGCCCCACACGTCGCGGTTGAAGTCGATGAAGATGGTGTTGAACCGCGCCATCGCATCGAGCAGCTCGGCGATGTAATCATGCGGTTCGATCTGGGTGGTATAGGGGTTCCACTCGATCCCAAGTCCCTCGACGAAGGACCTGGCCAGAGCCGGCCAATCCACTTCCGGATAGGCCGCGATATGCGCATTGTAATTGCCCACGGCGCCGTTGATCTTGCCCATGATCGGCACGGCGGCGACCTGCCGGCGGGCGCGCTTCAGGCGGTAGGCGACATTCGCCATCTCCTTGCCGAGCGTGGTGGGCGAGGCCGGTTGACCGTGGGTGCGCGCCAGCATCGGCTGGTCGGCATGGCGCGTGGCCAGGTCCGTGATCGCGGTGATCAACGCGTCCATGCGCGGCAGTAGCACCGTGTCGCGGCCGTCCTTGAGCATCAGCGCGTAGGCGAGGTTGTTGATGTCCTCGGAGGTGCAGGCGAAATGAATGAATTCGGTGCAGCGCGCGATTTCCCGGTCGTCGCGGGTTTTTTCCTTCAGAAAATATTCGATCGCCTTGACG
Source organism: Gammaproteobacteria bacterium (assembly GCA_016200465.1). Taxonomy (GTDB): domain Bacteria; phylum Pseudomonadota; class Gammaproteobacteria; order Acidiferrobacterales; family Sulfurifustaceae; genus Sulfuricaulis. Next base: position 8,023 of record JACQER010000035.1, read on the forward strand.
TCATGATTGGTGGTGGCCTCGATTTCCTTGACGCGCCGGGCGTCGCTTTCCGAAAAATTCGCGATGACGCCCTCGAGAAGTTTTTTCGTGGCCGGAGAAAAGGGCGGTACTTCTTTAATTTTCTTGTGCGCGGCGAGCGCGAGCAGCCAGCGGATCTCGACCAGCACGCGCCGGCGGATCAGGCCGTACTCGCTGAAAAGCGGACGGAGCGGCGCGGTCTTCGATTGGTAGCGGCCGTCGAGCGGCGACAGGGCGGTGAGCGGATTCAACTGCAAGACATCGGACGTGTCTGTTTTTTTCATGCGTGCCGGTTGGTGTTCCCCGTTGACCGGTGCATTTTACCAGAACTGCCTGAAAAAAGCCGGTTCAGCCGTGCGCGTAACGGTTCGCTTCGTCCCGTGACACGGGCAGCGACTGTTCGATGATGCCACCGCCGAGACACTCCTCGCCGTCGTAGAACACCACCGACTGGCCCGGCGTGACCGCGCGCTGCGGCATGTCGAACGACACATGCAGCCCGTCACCACGCTGCTCCGCGGTGCAGGGCTGGTCCGGTTGACGGTAACGGATCTTGGCATGCGTGACGTGCGGCCACGCCGGCGGCCGGCCGCCGATCCAGTGCAGCTGGTTTGCGATCAATGACGCACTGTACAGCGCCGGATGATGTTCGCCCTGCTCGACGTAGAGAATATTGTCGGCGACATCCTTGCCGACGACATACCAGGCTTCGCCTTCGCCGCCGATGCCGAGCCCATGACGCTGGCCGATGGTGTAGTACATGGTGCCGTCGTGCTGTCCTTTGCGTTCGCCGCCGAGCGTGCGCATCTCTCCCGGCCGCGAGGGAATATAGTGCGCCAGGAAGGATTTGAAATCGCGCTCGCCGATGAAACAGATACCGGTGGAATCGTGGCGGTCGTGATTCGGCAGTCCGGCTTCGCGCGCCAGCTCGCGCACTTCCGTCTTGGCCAGATTGCCGACGGGAAACAGCGTGTGCGCCAGCGCCTCCTGGCCCAACAGGTAGAGGAAGTAACTCTGGTCCTTGCTTGCGTCGCTTGCCTTGAGCAGCCGGTGGCGCCCGTTGCGTTCATCGGTGCGCGCATAATGGCCGGTGGCGATCCGCTCCGCGCCGAGCACGAGCGCGTGATCGAGAAACGCCCGGAACTTGATTTCCTTGTTGCACAGCACGTCGGGGTTGGGCGTGCGCCCCGCCTGATATTCGGAGAGGAAATAGCTGAATACCCGGTCCCAGTATTCGGAGGAAAAGTTGACGGTCCGGAGCGGAATCCCGAGAACATCGCAGACCGCGCGTGCCATCTTGAGGTCCTCCTCCGCGCCGCAATGACCGGCGACGTCGTCCTCTTCCCAGTTCTTCATGAACAGGCCGGTAACTTCATGACCCGCGCGTTTCAGCAGCAACGCCGCCACGGCGGAGTCCACGCCACCCGAAATGCCGACCACGATCTTCATGGAGGTTCAGCCGGTGCGCCGCGAGGCGGCGGGCGCGGTGAGTTCGCCCAGGTCCTTGAGCAGGTCGAGAGAGTGACGTTGTCCGGCGAGATAATCGTTGAGGCAGCGTTCGACCTGCGGGCTGCGGTGATGCGCGCGCTCGGCGCGGATTTCCTCCGGCGTCAGCCACAGTGCGCGCGCGATACCATGATCGAGTTGGCGTTCGGGCTCGTGGCGCGTGACGCGGCCGGTGAAGGCGAAACGCAGGTAGGTCATGGATTTCGTCGGATGCGGCCAGCGGTAAACGCCGAGCAGAGCCTCCGGTTCGAAGTGCCACGCGGTTTCCTCGAGCGTTTCGCGCACCACGGCGTTCAGCAGGCTCTCGCCTTCGTCGAGATGTCCCGCGGGTTGGTTGAGCACCAGTCGTCCATCCGCTTCTTCCTCGACCAGCAGGAATTTTCCATCGCGTTCGACGATGGCCGCGACCACGACATTCGGTTTCCAGATCATAATGAGTATCATAAAAAAGAATTCACAGGATTCACAGGATTAAAACAGGATTAACAAGATTAAAAATAAATCTTCCCCCGGAAATCCTGACAATTCTGCCGGGAGCAGAATTGGACGGCCACAGACCGCCCGTTAGGGTGCGCGCCAGGGATGGCGCGCATAAAAATCCTGAAAAATCCTGTTAATCCTGTGAAATGGTGTTTGCTTCCCGCCATTCGCCCGGCGCGAGCCCTTGCAGCATGTGGCGACCGACCGCGTAGCGCACGAGGCGCAGCGTGGGATGGCCCACGGCTGCGGTCATGCGCCGCACCTGGCGGTTGCGGCCCTCGGTGATCGTTATCTCGAGCCATGAAGTCGGAATGGACTGGCGAAAACGGATCGGCGGATTGCGTGGCCATAGTGCCGGTTCCGGAATTCTCCGCACTTCAGCCGGAAGGGTCGGGCGGTCGTCGAGCAACACGCCGCAGCGCAGGCGTTCCAGCGATTTTTCGTCCGGTTCGCCTTCCACCTGGGCCCAATAGGTCTTGGGAAGCTTGAAACGCGGATCGGACAGGCGTTGCTGCAGTTTGCCGTCGTCGGTAAGCAGCAACAGTCCCTCGCTGTCACGGTCGAGCCGCCCGGCCGGGTAAACGCCGGGAATCTTGATATAGGAAGCTAGGGTTTCGCGCCCTTCAGCGTCGGTGAACTGGGTCAGCACGCCATAGGGTTTGTTGAACAGAATCAGCCGCGACATTGGCGCAGTGTAGCGCGATCCGCGGTTTTACCGCACCGGCCCGTGTCTGATGATAAAATGCGCGGCAATTTTTACCGGAGCCGCCCATGTCCTTCACGCATATCAAAGTCCCTACCGGCGACAAGATCACGGTCAACGCTGATCACTCGCTCAATGTCCCGAACCACCCGATCATTCCTTTCATAGAAGGCGATGGCACCGGCGTGGACATTACCCCCGTCATGCGCAAAGTCGTGGACGCGGCGGTGGCCAAAGCCTATGGCGGCAAGCGCGCGATCGCGTGGATGGAGGTGTACGCGGGCGAGAAAGCCGTGGCCACTTACGGCGGCAATGCCTGGCTGCCGGAAGAAACGCTGCGCGCGGTCAGGGACTACGTGGTGTCGATCAAGGGGCCGCTCACGACGCCGGTCGGCGGCGGCATCCGTTCGCTCAACGTGACCTTGCGCCAGGATCTCGATCTCTACGTCTGCCTGCGTCCGGTGCGCTATTTCAGCGGCGTGCCGAGCCCGGTGAAGCAGCCGGAAAAAACCGACATGGTGATTTTCCGCGAGAACTCGGAAGACATTTACGCCGGCATCGAATGGGCGTCCGGCTCGCCTGAGGCGCGGAAGGTCATCGCCTTCCTGCAGCGCGAGATGGGCGTCAAGAAAATCCGTTTTCCGGAAACCTCCGCCATCGGCGTGAAGCCGGTGTCGCGCGAGGGCACGGAACGTCTGGTGCGCCGCGCGATCCAGTACGCGATCGCCAACGACCGTTCTTCCGTGACCTTGGTGCACAAGGGCAACATCATGAAATTCACGGAGGGCGGCTTCAAGAGCTGGGGTTATGAATTGGCAGCGCGCGAGTTCGGCGCGCAGCTCATCGACCAGGGTCCGTGGATGCGCATGAAGCATCCGAAGACCGGAAAGGAAATCGTGATCAAGGACGTGATCGCCGACGCGTTCCTGCAGCAGATCCTGTTGCGACCCGAGGAGTACAGCGTGATCGCCACGCTCAATCTCAACGGCGATTACATTTCCGACGCGCTGGCGGCGCAGGTCGGGGGCATCGGCATCGCGCCGGGCGCGAACCTGTCCGACACCGTGGCCATGTTCGAGGCCACGCACGGCACCGCGCCCAAGTACGCGGGCAAGGACATGGTGAACCCCGGTTCGTTGATTTTGTCCGCCGAGATGATGCTGCGCCACCTCGGTTGGGTCGAGGCGGCTGACGGGATTCTGCGCGGCGTCGAGGGAGCGATCGGCGCCCGGACCGTGACTTACGATTTTGCGCGCCTGATGCCGGGCGCGACCCAGGTCAGCTGTTCCGGATTCGGCGACGCTATCATCCGCCACCTATAGTTTCGGCGCCGAAAAAAGAAAACCCGGCGATGCCGGGCTCATAAAAAAATCCGCGGAAATAACGCTGACTACTTGGATAGGGAACGTATGTGGGAAGCCTGGGGACCCTTGGGACCTTCCTGGACTTCGAACTCGACCTGCTGACCCTCTTTCAGGGTCTTGTACCCTTCCATTTCAATGGCGGAATAATGCGCGAACACATCATCGCCGCCGTCACTGGGTGTGATGAAGCCATACCCTTTGCTTGCGTTAAACCACTTCACGGTGCCTAGTGGCATACATCCCCCTCCTGCCGCGGCCTAAGCCGCTGTGTTTCGGATTGCTGATAGCGCGTCCCTGGCCCACACCGGCGCTGAGGCGCAGCCTTGATCATCATCCTTCTTTTTGTCGGCAAGTCAAGGAAGGGCCTTGCCGGGCGGGTCGGGAGGCCGGAAATGCGGCGCGAGAGCCTCAAAATTCATGCCATTATCGTTGGGGTTGAATTTTCGGACATGGGTCGCACAATGTACCTGTACCACGGATCCCGGGGCCGGCGGGGCCAAAATATATTGGTGTAATCTATAGATTATGAGCGACAAGCCTGAGCAGCATTATCTCGACGGTCCCGTCGTCCAGGAAGCCAAGCCCAAGCTTCAGAAGCCGCAGCTGTACAAGGTCATCCTGTTGAACGACGACTATACTCCAATGGAGTTCGTGGTGATTATTCTGGAGCGGTTTTTTTCCAAGAACCGCGAAGATGCAACCCGCATCATGTTGCATGTGCACCAGAAAGGAATCGGGGTTTGCGGGATCTATACCCGGGAAATTGCGGAAACCAAGGTGCGGCTGGTGCTGAACTATGCTCAGGAGCATCAGCACCCCTTGCAGTGCACCATGGAGCCGGAATAGGGGAAGTCTTATCAAGGGATGATTTTTTGACGATGGGCCTGTGCCCGGAGGCAGTGGCATGTTATCGCAGGAACTCGAGTTTTCGTTGAACAGTGCGTTTCAGAACGCACGCGAAAAGCGCCATGAATTCATCACCGTGGAGCACCTCCTGGCCGCGTTGCTCGACAATCCGTCGGCGGCACGCGTGCTGCGTGCCTGCGGCGGCAACATCGAGGAGCTGCGTCGCGGCCTCAACGCCTTTCTCGAGGAGAACGTGCCCAAGCTCGCCGCGGGCAGCAAGATCGACACCCAGCCGACCATCGGTTTCCAGCGCGTCATCCAGCGCGCCGTGCTCCACGTCCAGGGCGTGGGCAAGAAGGAAGTCACCGGCGCCAACGTCCTGATCGCGATTTTCGGCGAGAAGGAGTCGCACGCGGTTTATTTCCTGCACAAACAGAACATCAGCCGTTTTGACGTGGTGAATTACGTGTCCCACGGCATTTCGAAGGTGCCGGGCGAGAACCCGAGCGAAACACCGGCGCAGGAAGAGACGGAAGAGGGCGCCGCCACGGCCGAGAAAAGCCCGCTCGACGTGTTCTGCGTCAATCTCAACGAGCAGGCGCGTCTGGGCAAAATCGATCCGCTGATCGGGCGCGACCGCGAGGTGGAACGCACCATCCAGGTGTTGTGCCGCCGGCGCAAGAACAATCCGCTGTTCGTGGGCGAGGCCGGCGTGGGCAAGACCGCGATCGCCGAAGGCCTGGCGAAGAAGATCGTCGACGGCGAAGTACCGGACGTACTTTCGCAGAGCACGATCTACGCGCTCGACATGGGTTCGTTGCTCGCTGGCACCAAGTATCGCGGTGATTTCGAGAAGCGTTTGAAAGCGGTGCTGCAGCAGCTCAAGAAGCAGGAGAACGCGGTCCTGTTCATCGATGAGATTCATACCATCATCGGCGCGGGCGCCGCGTCGGGCGGAGCCATGGACGCCTCGAACCTGTTGAAGCCGGTGCTCGCTTCGGGCGATCTCAAGTGCATCGGCTCGACCACGTACCAGGAATACCGCAACATCTTCGAAAAGGACCGCGCGCTGTCGCGCCGCTTCCAGAAGATCGACGTCACCGAGCCCTCGGTGGAAGAGGCGGTGGAAATCCTGCGTGGTCTGAAGAACCGCTTCGAGAATCACCACGGCGTGCGCTATACGCTGCAGGCGCTGCGCAGCGCAGTGGAACTGTCGCATCGTTACATCAACGACCGGCACCTGCCGGACAAGGCGATCGACGTCATCGACGAGGCCGGCGCCGGTCAGCACCTGCTTCCGCCGAGCCGCCGCAAGAAGACGATTGGCGTGCACGACATCGAGGACATCGTCGCCAAGATGGCGCGCATCCCGCCCAAGACCGTGTCGACCTCTGATCGCGAGGCACTGAAGACGCTCGAGCGCGATCTCAAGATGGTCGTGTTCGGCCAGGACGACGCCATCGATGCGCTCGCGACCGCGATCAAGATGTCGCGTTCCGGTCTCGGGCACCCGGAAAAACCGGTCGGCTCCTACCTCTTCGCCGGACCCACGGGCGTCGGCAAGACCGAGGTCACGCGCCAGCTGGCGCGCATCCTGGGACTGGAACTGATCCGCTTCGACATGTCGGAATACATGGAGCGGCACACCGTCTCGCGTCTGATCGGCGCGCCGCCCGGCTACGTCGGGTTCGACCAGGGCGGCCTGCTGACCGAGGAAATCGTCAAGCATCCGCATTCGGTGCTGCTGCTCGACGAGATCGAGAAGGCGCATCCGGACGTGTTCAATCTGCTGCTGCAGGTGATGGACCACGGGACGCTCACCGACAACAACGGACGCAAGGCCGATTTCCGCAACGTGATCCTGGTGATGACGACCAACGCCGGTGCCGAGCGCCTCGGCCGGTCAAGCATGGGTTTCACCAAGCAGAACCACACCGGCGACGAGATGCAGGAGATCAAGCGCCTGTTCAGTCCCGAATTCCGCAATCGCCTGGACGCGACGATCCAGTTCAAGCCGCTGGACGAAACGACTATCGCGCACGTGGTGGACAAGTTCATCCTCGAGCTCGAGGCGCAGTTGTCGGAGAAGCACGTCACCATCGAGCTGGATAACGCCGCGCGCATCTGGCTGGCCAAGCGCGGCTACGATCCGGCCATGGGCGCGCGGCCGATGGCGCGGCTGATCCAGGAACGGGTCAAGAAGCCGCTCGCCAACGAGCTGCTGTTCGGCAGCCTGGCCTCCGGCGGTCACGTCAAGGTCACGGCGCGCGACGAGCAGCTGGCGTTCGATTTCATTCCCGCCGTCGACAAAGCCCCGGCCTGATCCGGCTTTCGCAGACAAAAACGCCGCGCTGACCTGTAAATGTCAGCGCGGCGTTTTATTTTGATCGGAGACCTGGAAAGTGGATGACGATCAGCGGGCGCGGAAGGTGATCCGGCCCTTGGTGAGGTCGTAAGGAGTGAGTTGCACCGTGACACGGTCGCCGGTCAGGATGCGGATATAGTTCTTGCGCATCTTGCCGGAGATATGGGCCGTCACGACATGTCCGTTGTCGAGCTTGACCCGGAACAAGGTGTTGGGAAGGGTTTCGGTGATTGTCCCTTCCATCTCGATATGCTCTTCTTTTGCCACGCGAAGCCCTGCTGCAGTTGACTGGCGGCGTATGATGCCGCAGTCGCGCGCGGGCGTAAAGCAGAATGATGCCGTCGGAAGACGACGGCGACGATCTACAGGACGC
>JACQER010000044.1 GCA_016200465.1 Gammaproteobacteria bacterium
CCTCAAGGCGAAGTTCCTCGGCGGCGACGGCGTGCAGACCACCGAGTTCCTGAAGCTTGCCGGCGCCGACGCCGAGGGCGTGACCGGTTCCTCGCCCGGGCTGCCCATCGACATCATGCCGGGCGGCAAAGAGTTCCGCGAAAAGTTCACCGCCAAGTACGGCGCCATCCAGAACTACGCTCCTTACGCGTACGACGCGGCGCGCGCCATGGTCGAGGCCATGAAGCTGGCCGGCTCCGCCGACCCGAAGCAATACCTGGTGCAGCTTCCGCGCGTGCAGTTCACCGGCGTGACCGGCCCTATCAGCTTCGACGAAAAGGGTGACATCCGCGGCGGTGCGATCACCCTGTACCGGGCCAAGAACGGAAAATGGGAGGTCCTGGAAACCGTGACAGGCGCCGCCGCGGCACCCGTCGAATCGAAAAAATAAATCTCACCGCAAAGACGCAAAGAGCGCAAAGGAAGCCAAGATCAATGAAAATTGGTTTTAACAATTGAAAGTTTTTCTTTGCGTCCTTTGCGCCTTTGCGGTGAATAATTCAGTCAAGGCCGGATGGACATTCTCACCCAACAGCTGATCAACGGCCTGGTCCTGGGAAGCATCTATGCCCTGGTGGCCCTGGGCTACACCATGGTGTACGGCATTCTCGAGCTGATCAATTTCGCGCACGGCGAAGTGACCATGTTCGGCGCCATGATCTGCCTCGCCGTCATCGGCGCGCTGGCCGGAAACGGAACCGGACTGGACGGCGGCGTGATCGTATTGCTCGGGCTGCTCGCCGCCATCGCCGTGTGCATGGTGATGGGATTCCTGATCGAGCGCATCGCTTACCGGCCGCTGCGCCGCGCGCCGCGGCTCGCGGCGCTCATCACCGCCATCGGCGTGTCCATCGTGCTGCAGAACCTGGCGATGCTGATCTGGGGCAAGCAGTACATCACCTTTCCGCCGTTGCTGCCGCTGGTGCGCTACGAACTGGGCGGCGCCGTCATCACCAATCTGCAGATCTTCATCATGGTCCTGTCGTGCCTGCTGATGGCGGGGCTGCTGGTGCTGGTGAAACACACGCGTCTCGGGCGCGCCATGCGCGCCACCGCGCAGGCGCAGGACATCGCCGGCCTCATGGGCATCAACACGCACACCATCATCTCGGTGACGTTCGTGATCGGCGCGGCGCTGGCCGCGGTCGCCGGCGTCATGGTCAGCGCCTATTACGGACTGGCGCATTACTACATGGGCTTCATGCTCGGACTCAAGGCGTTCACCGCGGCGGTGCTGGGCGGGATCGGCAACATCGCCGGGGCCATGCTCGGCGGCCTGCTGCTCGGCGTGATCGAGAGCCTCGGCGCGGGTTACATCGGCGCGCTGACCGGCGGATTCCTCGGCAGCCATTACCAGGACGTGTTCGCCTTCTTCGTGCTGATCCTGGTGCTGATCGCGCGGCCGTCCGGGTTGCTCGGCGAACGCGTGGTCGAGCGTGCCTGAGAGGTTATTCAATATGAAATCAACCGCCAGGGCGCCAGGGGTGAGACGGGGTATTCGCGAATGTTCGGTGAACATTTGCGCCGCCGAACGGGTGCAACGGTTTCCGTTGCACCCCGGGCCGCAACACAGAATTCATTCCTGGCGCTCCTGGCGTCCTGGCGGTTCAGAATCATATATATATGATTGAACGGTGGCATAGATGGAAACAGGATCGCCGGACAGCATGGGCCGCTTATGTCGCCTTGGCGGTGTTGCTGGCGGCGCTGCCGTTTCTGACTGGCGCCGCGCTCGGGCGCGGCTGGGTGCGCATTCTCGACTTCACGCTGCTGTACGTGATGCTGGCGCTCGGGCTCAACATCGTGGTCGGTTACGCCGGCCTGCTCGATCTCGGCTATATCGCTTTCTACGCCGTCGGTGCTTATATGTACGCGCTGCTGGCTTCGCCGCATTTCAATCTGCATCTGCCGTTCTGGGCGCTGCTGCCGCTGGGCGCGGGGCTGGCGGGGGTTTTCGGGATATTGCTCGGCGCGCCCACCTTGCGCCTGCGCGGCGATTATCTGGCCATCGTCACGCTCGGGTTCGGCGAAATCATCCGTATATTTCTCAATAACCTCAATGCGCCGGTGAACATCACCAACGGTCCGCAGGGTGTGAACCTGATCGATCCGGTGTCCGTCGGGAATTTTTCCTTCAGTCAGACGCACAGCCTTTTCGGCATGAGCTTCCCCGGCATTTATACCTATTACTATCTGTTCCTCGCGCTTGCGCTGCTGGTGATCTTCGTGTCGCTGCGTTTGCAGAATTCGCGCATCGGCCGGGCGTGGGTCGCGATCCGCGAGGACGAAGTGGCCGCCGAGGCCATGGGCATCAACACGCGCAACATCAAGTTGCTGGCGTTCGCCATGGGCGCCTCGTTCGCCGGCATCAGCGGCGGGTTGTTCGCCGGTTTCCAGGGCTTCATCAGCCCGGAGAGTTTCAATCTGTTCGAGTCGATCATTGTGCTGTGCATGATCGTGCTCGGCGGCATGGGCAATATTCCCGGCGTCATCCTCGGTGCGGTGCTGCTCACGGTGTTCCCGGAAGCGCTGCGCTATCTGGGTGAACTGCAGAACACCCTGTTCGGGCGCATACTCGTTGATCCTTCCGACCTGCGCATGCTGATCTTCGGGCTGGCGCTCATTCTCATCATGATCTTCCGCCCGGCGGGGCTGCTGCCGTCGGTGCGCCGCCAGCGTGAATTCGGCTCCGACGCTTCGGTGCTGGCACAGGAACAGGCCTCGCTCTATGACACGCAGCGCTGAGAAAAACATCCGCGAACAACCCGACGCGCTGCTGAGACTCGACCGGGTCAGCAAGCATTTCGGCGGTCTGGCGGCGTTGCAGGAGGTATCGCTGCATATCCTCTCCGGCGAGATTTACGGACTCATCGGTCCGAACGGCGCGGGCAAGACGACGCTGTTCAACGTGCTCACCGGCATCTACCGCCCCGACGCCGGCGGCATCGATCTGAACGGCCGGCCGGTCGCGGGCCTCAAGCCGAATCAGGCGGCGACGCACGGGCTGGCGCGCACGTTCCAGAACATCCGCCTGTTCGCCAACATGACCGCGCTCGAGAACGTCATGGTCGGGCGACACGTGCGCACGCGGGCCGGCATCGCCGGCGCGGTGTTTCGTGACGCCGCGACGCGCGCGGAAGAGGCCGCGATCGCCGCGCGGGCGCATGAGCTGCTCGAATACGTTGGCATCGGTCAGCATGCGCACCGGTTGGCCAAGAATCTTCCTTACGGCGACCAACGCCGCGTCGAGATTGCGCGCGCCCTGGCCACCGATCCGGTGCTGCTGGCGCTCGACGAACCCGCGGCGGGCATGAATCCCAGTGAAACCGCCCGACTCCGGATTCTGCTTCAAAAGATCCGCGACGGCGGCGTGACGCTGCTGCTCATCGAACACGACGTCAAGCTGGTGATGGGCCTGTGCGACCGGGTCGCGGTGCTGGATTACGGCCGCAAGATCGCCGAAGGCGCGCCGGCCGAAGTGCAGCGCGACCCGCGCGTGATCGAGGCCTACCTGGGCGGAACACTCGAATGAATATTCTGCAAACGCGCGGCCTGGAAGTGGCCTATGGCGGCATCCGCGCGGTCAAGGGTGTGGACCTGACCGTGCGTCGCGGCGAGCTCGTGTGCCTGATCGGCGCCAACGGCGCCGGCAAGACCACCACGCTCAAGTCGCTGTGCGGCATGCTCGCGCCCAGCGGCGGCGAGATTCTTTATGAAGGCAGCCCGATCACCGGCATACCATCATACGAGCTCGTGCGCCGCGGGATTTCGCTGGTGCCGGAAGGACGCGGCATCTTCGGGCGCCTGACCGTCGAGGAGAACATCAAGATCGGCGCCTATGCGCGCCGCGACGGCGCCGGGGTTCGCGCCGACCAGGATCGTCTCTACGATCTGTTCCCGCGCCTGTCGGAGCGGCGTTCGCAACAGGCCGGAACACTTTCGGGCGGCGAACAGCAGATGCTGGCAATCGCGCGTGCCCTCATGAGCCGCCCGCGCCTGCTGCTGCTCGACGAGCCGAGCATGGGGCTCGCGCCGATGCTGGTGCAGAAAATCTTCGAGATCATTCGGCGCATCGCGGAAGACGGCGTGACGTTGTTGCTGGTGGAACAGAACGCGAAGCTCGCGCTGCAGGCCAGTCACCGCGGCTACGTGATGGAGAGCGGGAAGATCATTCTCACCGATTCCGCTGCGGCGCTGCTCAAGGATCCCAAAGTGCAGCACGCGTATTTGGGCGGGTAAGGATGATCGTGCGCATGGCGCACGCTACCTTCGTCGCTTAGCGGATAATTACATGTAGCGTGCGCTGTGCGCACGATTACCCTATTTCCCCGAAGTTGCCATCGTCCTTGTCCGGACCACCAGCCCAATCAAGCGGGTATATTCCCCGTGCGACGAAGCGGTGAAAGCTTGAATAGGGCCAGTCGCATACGCGTTTCACGTAACCGTGCTTCACCGGGTTCCAGTGGATGTACTCCACGTGTTTCTCGAAATCGCGCTCTTCGCGTATTCGATGTTCCCAGAACCGTCTTTGCCATAACCCCAGTTCGCCGCGCTTGCGTTTCGATGGGGATACCGGAGCCATGGTCGAGTCACGCACCTGCTGACTCACGCTGCGCTTGATGATGTTCCAGCGCGTGGAATAGTCGGCATCGTTCTCCGGCAAGGTCCAGATGCAGTGCAGATGATCCGGCAGTAGCACGAAGGCCTCAATCACGAACGGATATTTTTTCTTCACGGCTTCCAGGCTCTGTTTCAGGGCTTGGTAGAATAACGGTCTGGTTAATACCTTCTGGCGCCGATCGGTGTTGACTGTGAAGAAATATGTCGCGCCTGCGATGGTGGATCGCCGAAATGTTGCCATGTGGCGATTGTAAGATGGTCGTGCGCATGGCGCACGCTACCTTTAATAATTCAGCGGACAATGCAATGTAGCGTGCGCCATGCGCACGTTAATTCACTGTTAAAACTCGACTGAGCGGGTTTCGGTTTTTGCCGGCACGGGTTCCAGCCGCCGAACGATTTCCGTTTCGAGGCTGGCCAGCTGATTCTTGTCGGTCAGCGGCAGACCGTCGCGTCCGTTGATGAAGAAGATATCTTCGGCGCGCTCGCCGTAGGTGGCGACCTTCGCCGCGACCAGGTTTACGCGACACTGCTTCAGCGCCAGCGCCACCTGGTACAGCAGGCCCGGACGATCCTGGGCCGTGACTTCCATGATGGTCAGTTGTCCCTTCGGCGAGGGGCTGAAGAGTACGCGCGTCTCGATCGGGAAATGTTTCATCTGGCGCGGCAGGCTCGCCGACTGCGGATCGCGTCCCGGTTGTGGTTTGAGCAACTGGTCGCGCATCGCCTTCTGCAACTGCGCCAGCGCGCGCGGGTCGCTGACCGGCTGACCGGTGTGATCCAGCACCACGAAAGTATCGAGCGCGAAGCCGTTGCGCAGCGTGTGGATGCGCGCGTCCATGATCGACAGGTTGAAGCGGTCGAAGCCCGCGGTCATGATCACGAACAGGTCGTCACGGTCCGGGGTATAGATCAGGAATTCGCTGCCACCGATCTCGGGCGTCCAGCGCGTGGCCACGACCGGAAGATCGGTGGCGCGCGCGCCGGCGATGGCCTGGGCGTGCCAGGCGAGGCTTTCGGCGTCGTAGGGCAGGAAATATTCGTCGTCCAGATCCTGCCAGAAGCGGTTGATCTCCGCTTCCGGCAGGCCGGACGTGCCCAGTTTTTCGAGCGCCGATTTGCGCAGATCGGCGACGTGCTCCTTGAGATCGACCGGCTGGGCGATGCCGCGGCGCAGCAGCCGCGTCGTGGCGCTGTAGAGTTGCGACAGGAGCCGGCCCTTCCAGGCGTTCCACACGGCGGGGCTGGTGCCGCGCATGTCGGCCACGGTCAGCAGATACAGGTTGTCGAGATGCTCCTGATCGCCGACTTGTTGCGCGAAGCGCAGCACGGCGTCGGGGTCGGAGATGTCCTCGCGCTGGGCGGTGCTCGACATCACCAGATGCTGGCGCACCAGCCAGCAGATGAAGCGGGTGTCGTACTCGCTCAGGTTGTGCAGCCGGCAGAACGCCTCGGCTTCTTTCTCGCCCAGTTCCGAGTGATCGCCGCCACGTCCCTTGGCGATGTCGTGGAACAGGCCGCCGAGATACAGCCGTTCGGGCTTGACGAGTTTCTGGATGATTTCGCTCGCGAGTGGAAACTCGCCGCGGAATTCCGGGACGGTGAAGCGGCGCAGGTTGCGCAGCACCATGAGCGAATGCGCGTCGACGGTGTAGACGTGGAACAGGTCGTGCTGCATCTGGCCGACGATACGGCCGAATGCCGGCAGGTAGGCGCCGAGCACGCCGTACGCGTTCATGCGCCGCAGTTCGTGGGTGATGCCGCGCGGCTGGCGCATGATTTCCATGAACAGGCTGCGACAGGCGAGGTCCTTGCGGAACTGGTTGTCGATGCGGTGCAGGTTGGCGCGGATCAGCCGGATGGTGCCGGCGCGCACGCCCTTGAGCTCCGGATGCTGCTGAAGAACGAGAAAAATCTCCAGCATCGCAAAAGGAGCGCGTTCGAAAACCCGTGGATGCGTGACCTCGACGAATCCGTGCTGCGACCGGAAGCGGCGGTTGATCGGTTTGGTCTTGGCGCGTCCGCGCGCGAGAATCGCCTCGTCGAAGTGTTGCAGCAGGATCTCGCTCAGCAGTGACAGTTCCTTGATGGTGCGGTAGTAGCGTTTCATGAACTGTTCGACGGCGAGGAATCCGGGCCGGTCCTGGTAGCCGAATTCCCGGGCCAGCGCCCGCTGGTGATCGAACAGCAGCCGGTCCTCGCGACGTCCGGCGAGATAATGCAGACCGGCGCGCACGTGCCACAGGAAATTACGCTCGCGGATGAGCGTATGGTATTCCTCCTCGCTCAGGAAACCATGCCCCACCAGATCGTGCAGCGAGGCGGTGTCGAACTGCCTTTGCGTGACCCACGAGATCGTCTGGATGTCGCGCAGTCCGCCCGGGCCGTCCTTGATGTTCGGTTCCAGGTTGTAGGCCGTATCGTCGAAATGGTGATGACGCGTGATCTGTTCCTGTCGTTTGGCGGCGAAAAATTTCCGGCTCGGCCAGATCTTCGAGGCATGCGTCATGCGTCGCATTTTTTCGAAAAGCTTTTCGTCGCCGTCCAGCAGCCGCGACTCCATGAGGTTCGTGACCACGGTGAGATCGTTTTTCGCCTCGCGCACGCAGTCCTTGAGGGTGCGGACGCTGTGCCCGACTTCCAGACCCATGTCCCAGAAAAAACGCACCAGTGTCTCGATGAACGATCGCGTTTTGGCGGGATCGTTCCTGTCGAGAAGTATCATGACGTCGATGTCGGACGCCGGATGCAGTTCGCCGCGACCGTAGCCACCCACGGCCACCAGCGCGAACGGAATCCCGGCCGGCAACAGGGGCAGATGCCGGCGCCAGGCGCGCACCATGAGCTGGTCGATCAACCAGGCATGGGCGGTGACGAGCGCGGCCGCGCCGCCGTCGTCGCGGAATTTTTGCCGCAGCGTTTCGCGTCCGCTTTGCAGCGCGGAGCGGAACAGCGGCAACGGATTTTTGGTCTCGGCCAGCGACTGGTCGAACTCGCGAGCGTTGAACAGGCTTTCCTTGGCGATGGCCACGTTTGTTCTTAGAACCTCTTATGATTCTGAACCGCCAGGACGCCAGGAACACCAGGGATAGGAATCCCCAATAATTGTTTTTCCTGGCGACCCTGGCGTCCTGGCGGTTTAAAATATTTTTCTGTAATCACGGTTCATCGCCGGGAACGAGCGTGAGAACTTCGTGGCCGTTGTCCGTCACCAGCACGGTGTGCTCCCATTGTGCGGAAAGCGAATGATCGCGCGTGACCACCGTCCAGTTGTCGGGAAGCAGCTTCACCTCTTTCTTGCCGGCGTTGATCATGGGTTCGATGGTGAACGTCATGCCCGGCACGAGCGACATCCCGGTTCCCGGCTGGCCGTAGTGCAGCACCTGCGGGTCTTCGTGGAATTCGCGGCCGATGCCGTGACCGCAGTATTCGCGCACCACCGAGAACCCGTGCGCTTCGGCGTGACTCTGGATCGCATGGCCGATGTCGCCGAGCTGCGTTCCCGGCCGGACCATTTCGATGCCCTTGAGCATGCACTCGTGCGTGACCTGCACCAGCCGCTTCGCCTGCACCGACGGTTCGCCGACGAAGAACATCTTGCTGGTATCGCCGTGATATCCGTCCTTGATGACGGTGATGTCGATGTTGACGATGTCGCCCTTTTTGAGTTTCTTGTCGCCCGGGATGCCGTGGCACACCTGGTGATTCACCGAGGTGCAGATGGAGCGCGGGAAGCCCTTGTAGTTGAGCGGGGCGGGGATCGCCTGCTGGACGTTGACGATGTAATCGTGGCAGAGGCGGTCGAGCTCGCCGGTGGTGATGCCGGGCTGGACGTGCGGCCGGATCATGCGCAGCACCTCGGCGGCGAGCCGGCCGGCGATGCGCATTTTTTCGGCTTCCTCGGGGGTTTTGATGGTAACGGGCATGGGTGGAATAATGGCTTCCACCGTATTGTCCGGGAATGGAGTCATTTTAAAAAGCCCTTTTATGCATGTTTTTTTATCCAAACCCATGAAAACATTGTCGTAATCCCGGCGCTATGGTATAAAGCCGCCCGCAGTTCATAGTTCAACCTAAACCCACACGCGGCACCGTCACATGCATCCGGGTGTCCGGTCCTTACTTTAAATATGGTAAGTGGCTGGATTGAGGCATGGGGTCCGCGGCGGAAAAACCCGAAGGAGATATCATGAGCAACGTCACCATGCGCCAGATGCTGGAGGCCGGCGTGCATTTCGGCCACCAGACGCGGTTCTGGCACCCCAAGATGCGCCCCTATATTTTCGGCGAGCGCAACCGGATTCACATCATCAACCTGGAACGGACCCTGCCGCTTTTCAACGAGGCGATGGGCTATCTGACCCGGCTCGCGGCCAACGGCGGCACGATCCTGTTCGTCGGCACCAAGCGCCAGGCGATGGACACCGTCAGCCAGGAAGCGGCGCGCTGCGGCAGTCCGTACGTCAATCATCGCTGGCTGGGCGGGATGCTGACCAATTACCGCACCGTGAAGAAATCGATCGAGCGGCTGAAGATGCTCGAATCGGTCCTCGCGGACGCAACCAGCAGCCAGAAACTTTCCAAGAAGGAACTGCTCACGCTCGACCGCGAGCGCGCCAAGCTCGAAAAGAGTCTCGGCGGCATCAAGGAGATGTCGAGCCTGCCGGACGCGGTGTTCGTCATCGACGTCGGTCACGAGTACATCGCCGTGTCCGAGGCCAACAAGCTGAACATTCCGGTCGTCGGCGTGGTGGATTCCAACTGCAAGCCCGACGGCGTGGACTACGTCATTCCGGGCAACGACGACGCGATCCGTGCGATCCAGCTCTACGCGCAGGCGGCGGCGGACGCCGTCCTCGCCGGTCAGGAGCAGCGTCAGGCGAACATCGTCTCGGGCGATGACGAGTTCATCGAGGTCAAGGAAGAGCCCGCGAAGATCAGGGTGACCGCCAAGAAGAAGCCGATGGCGGGGCACGACGAAGCGGCCGCCGATCCCGCGGCCCCGGTCGTGATCGAGGACGCCGTGAAGCCGGCCGGCAAACCCAAGCGTGCGGTCCGCGCCAAGCCGAAGAGCGGCGGACGAGGGAAGCCAGAGGCGCTGCCCGGTCAGGGTGACGACGAGTAGAAACGAGAACATCAAGGGGGCGTCGCCCCCTTGGTTTTATGGCGACGCTGAAACCGGCGCCGAAGCTGAATGGGGATTATCGAGATGAGCATTTCCGCACAACAGGTGAAAGAACTGCGCGAGCGCACCGGCCTCGGCATGATGGAGTGCAAGGCGGCGCTGACCGAAACCAGCGGCAACATGGAAGCCGCCGCCGATCTGCTGCGCAAGCGCGCCGGCGCCAAGGTGGAAAAGAAATCCGGACGCATCGCGGCCGAGGGCGTGATCGGTATTCACATGAGCCCGGATCGCAAGACCGCGGCCATGGTCGAGGTCAACTGCGAAACCGACTTCGTGGCCAAGGGCGACGATTTCGCGGCGTTCGCCGCCGCCTCCGCCGCGCGCGTGGCCGCCAAGCAGCCCGCGAGCGTCGAAGCGCTGTACCAGCTTCCGTACGCGGACGGCGCCGCGCAGACCGTCGGCCAGTCGCGCGAGGGTCTGGTGATGAAGCTCGGCGAGAACATCAACATCCGCCGTTTTGAGCGCCTGGCCGCGACCAAGGGTCATTTCGGCAGCTATATCCACGGCCGCAAGATCGGCGTGCTCGTGGAACTGGAAGGCGGCGACGAAAGTCTCGCCAAGGACATCGCCATGCACGTCGCGGCGAGCAAGCCGGAGTGCGTGTCCAAGGAACAAGTGCAGGCCGCGGCGATCGCCAAGGAGAAGGAAATCTTCGCCGAACAGGCGAAGACGAGCGGCAAGCCGCCCGAGATCATCGAAAAGATGGTGATGGGGCGCGTCAACAAGTATCTCAACGAGATCACCCTGCTGGGCCAGCCGTTCGTGAAGGACCCGGACACGACCGTCGAAAAACTGCTCAAGTCGAAAGGCGCGAGTGTCATCCGTTTCGTCCGCTACGAAGTCGGCGAAGGGATGGAAAAGAGAACGGAAGATTTCGCCGCCGAAGTCATGGCGACCGTCAAGGGAGGCTGAGCCTTGACGACCGCGTCCGGGGTTCGTGCCTACCGCCGCGTGTTGCTCAAGCTTTCCGGCGAGGCGCTGATGGGGTCTGATGCCTATGGCATCAACCGCGAAGTGCTGGCGCGCGTCGCCGCCGAGATCAAGTCCGTCGTTGCCGCCGGCGTGCAGCTCGCGGTGGTGATCGGCGGCGGCAACATCTTCCGCGGCATCGCGCCTTCCGCCCAGGGCATGGACCGGGCCTCGGCCGACTACATGGGCATGCTCGCCACCGTCATGAACTCGCTCGCGCTGCAGGACGCCCTCGAGAAGCAGGGCGTGCCGGTGCGCGTGCAATCGGCGCTGCGCATCGACCAGGTGGTGGAACCCTACGTCCGCCGGCGCGCGATCCGGCATCTCGAACAGGGGCGCGTGATGATTTTCGCGGCCGGCACCGGCAATCCGTTTTTCACCACCGACACCGCCGCCACGCTGCGCGGCGCCGAGATCGGCGCCGACGTGGTGCTCAAGGCGACCAAGGTCGACGGCGTTTACGACCGCGATCCGGTGAAACACGCCGACGCCAGGCGTTACGAGACGATCAGCTACGGTGAGGTGCTGGAGAAGCGCCTGGGCGTGATGGACGCCGCTTCCATTGCGCTGTGTCGCGACCAGAACCTGCCGGTACGCGTATTCAGCATTCACCAGCCCGGGAACCTGCTGCGGGTCTGTCAGGGCGAAAATATCGGCACACTCGTGAAAGGAGACTAGCCATGGCGGAGTCGGTGGACAAGATCAAGAAGGACGCGGAAATGCGGATGGCGAAGTCGGTGGAAACGCTCAAGAACGACCTGGGCAAAATCCGCACCGGCCGCGCCCATCCGGGGCTGCTCGATGCCGTGCGCATCGATTATTACGGCAACAAGGCGCCGCTCAACCAGGTGGCCAACATTTCGGCCTCGGACGCCCGCACCCTGACCGTGACGCCCTTCGACAAGAGCCAGGCGGCGGCCATCGAAAAGGCGATCCGCGAGTCCGATCTGGGACTCAATCCGATGTCGGCCGGCGGCGTGATCCGCGTGCCGCTGCCGTCGCTCACCGAGGAGCGGCGCAAGGAACTAACCAAGCACGTGCGTGCCGAAGGCGAGAACGCCAAGGTGGCGATCCGCAACGTGCGCCGTGACGCCAACCAGCACCTGAAGGACGCGCTGAAAAAGAAATTGATCACCGAAGACGACGACAAGCGCGGGGAAGAAGCGGTGCAGAAATTCACCGACCGTTTTATCACCGAGGTGGACAAGCTCGTCGCCGCCAAGGAAAAGGACGTCATGCAGGTATGATCTTTTGTCGCAATACGCGGAACACGCGGAGAAAGACAATAGACAGGATTAACAGGATGAAACCTTGAAAATTTTTAATCCTGTAAATCCTGCGAAATCTTGTTAATCCTGTGAATTTTTTTGGCCACGACACGACGAGTTACTTCAGGAATGGACAAGACCGGCAATAACGACACAGCGGCGATTCTGGCGGCGCAATCCGCCGTCCCGGTGCACGTGGCTGTCATCATGGACGGCAACGGCCGCTGGGCCAAGGC
>JACQER010000045.1 GCA_016200465.1 Gammaproteobacteria bacterium
GACCTACCAGATCGTCGGCGACTTCGAGGCCGACATCGCGAAAGGCATGATTTCCATCAGTTCGCCCATCGCCCGCGCGCTCATCGGCAAGGAGCTGGGTGACGTGGTCGAAGTGCAGGTGCCCGGCGGCGTGCGCTCTTATGAGATTCTCGATATTCAATACGTTTAAAATTCACCGCAAAGACGCAAAGGACGCAAAGAAGGCATGAGCGGCGCTGTGCGCCGAAAACCCAAGCCCTGATTTATTTTTTCCTTTGCGCTCTTTGCGTCTTTGCGGTGAAAAGATTTATTCAGGAAGCACAAGGCGCGGTTTTTCCGTGCGGCGATAAATGACCGCCACCCGCCCGATTTCCTGGACCGCCTCGGCGGCAGTGGCCGCGCAGATTTTTTTCAGCATTTCCGTGCGTGCCTCGCGCTCTACACCCGGCAGCCGGATCTTGAGCAATTCATGACGCCCCAGCGCCAGTTCGATTTCCCTGATTACCGCGGCGGTGACGCCGGCGTTGCCCACGTGCACCACGGGTTTGCGATGATGCGCCAGGGCCTTCAGATGTTGTCGCTGTCCATATATTTATTAATTGATCGTTACGTGAGTGACATGAATCCGCGCATCATACCCCAGCGCCGGCCATCCCCCCATGCCCCGCACTAAAAGCAGCCAGCGCTGGCTCGCGCGGCAGAAAAAGGACGAGTTCGTCAAACGCGCCCGCAAGGAAGGCGCGCGTTCGCGCGCCATCTACAAGCTCGAGGAAATCGACCGGCGCGACCATCTGCTGCGTCCGGGCATGACCGTGGTCGATCTGGGCGCGGCGCCGGGCGGCTGGTCGCAATACGTGAAAAGCCGCGTCGGCGCCGCCGGAAGGGTGCTGGCGCTGGACATTCTGCCGATGACCGCGATTCCCGGCGTGGAATTCATCGAGGGCGATTTCACCGAACAGCCGGTGCTAGACTTGTTAATGCAGCGCTTGCAGGGCCGGGCGGTCGATCTTGTAATCTCGGACATGGCCCCCAATATGAGTGGTGTGCCCTCCGTCGACCAGGCGCGCAGCATTGGATTGGCGGAACTGGCACTGGATTTTGCCGACAAAGCCCTGAAACCCGGTGGCGACCTGTTGCTGAAGACCTTTCAGGGCGCGGGATTCAACGAGCTGCATGCCGCGATGCGCCGGCGATTCGGCAAGCTCATTTCGCGCAAACCGCAGGCGTCGCGGGCGGAGAGCCGGGAAATTTATCTTTTGGGAAAGGGATTTAAAGATATCTGACCGCCGTCGTTGTATGTCGGCGGGTGACATAGGAAAATGAATTTACTGAAAGACATGCGCGGCCGTTTCCGGCACCGCTAAAAGAGGCAAGACTTGAACAATCTCACCAAGAATCTGCTGTTGTGGCTCGTCATCGCCATCGTGCTGATGTCGGTGTTCAACAATTTCGGCAACCGCCAGCCGGCGGCGCGTCCGATGGAGTACTCCACCTTCATCCAGAAGGTACGGCAGAACGAGGTCGACCGCGTCACCATTCAGGGCCGCGAGGTCAGCGGCAAGCTCAAGAGCAACGAGACGTTCACGACCTATTCCCCCGGCGACCCGGGCATGATCGGCGACCTGATCGATCACGGCGTGGCGTTCGACGCCAAGCCGCAGGAAGAACAGTCGCTGCTGCTGACCATCTTCATCAACTGGTTCCCGCTGCTGCTGCTCGTCGGCGTGTGGGTGTTCTTCATGCGCCAGATGCAGGGCGGCATGGGCGGCCGCGGCGCGATGAGCTTCGGCAAGAGCAAGGCACGCATGCTTTCCGAGGAGCAGAACAAGATCACCTTCGACGACGTGGCCGGCGTCGAGGAAGCCAAGGAGGAAGTGGGCGAGCTCGTGGAATTTCTGCGCGACCCGTCCAAGTTCCAGAAGCTGGGCGGACGCATTCCCAAGGGTGTGCTCATGACCGGCAACCCGGGCACCGGCAAGACGCTGCTGGCCAAGGCCATCGCCGGCGAGGCGAAAGTGCCGTTCTTCTCCAGCTCCGGTTCCGACTTCGTCGAGATGTTCGTCGGCGTCGGTGCCTCGCGCGTGCGTGACATGTTCGAGCAGGCGAAAAAACACGCGCCGTGCATCATCTTTATCGATGAAATCGACGCCGTCGGCCGCCAGCGCGGCGCCGGCCTCGGCGGCGGCCATGACGAGCGCGAGCAGACGCTGAACCAGCCGCTCGTGGAAATGGACGGCTTCGAGGGCACCGAGGGCGTGATCGTGATCGCCGCGACCAACCGTCCGGACGTGCTCGACCCGGCGCTGTTGCGTCCGGGTCGTTTCGACCGCCAGGTGTACGTGCCGCTGCCCGATATTCGCGGACGCGAGCAGATTCTCAAGGTGCACATGCGCAAGGTGCCGGTCGCCGACGACGTGGACGCCAACATCCTGGCGCGCGGCACGCCGGGTTTCTCCGGCGCGGATCTCGCCAACCTCGTCAACGAGGCGGCGCTGTTCGCCGCGCGCGCCAACAAGCGGCTCGTCGACATGCAGGATTTCGAGCGCGCCAAGGACAAGGTGGTGATGGGCGCGGAACGCCGATCGATCGTGATGCCGGAGAAGGAACGCATGAACACCGCGTACCACGAGTCCGGCCACACGGTGGTGGCGCGGTCGTTGCCCAACACCGACCCGGTGCACAAGGTGACCATCATTCCACGCGGGCGCGCGCTTGGCGTGACCATGCAACTGCCGACCGAGGACCGCTACAGCCACGACCGCGATAGCCTGCTCTCCACCATCTCGGTGCTGATGGGCGGACGCATCGCGGAAGAGGTGTTCATGAACCAGATGACCACCGGCGCTTCCAATGACTTCGAGCGCGCCACCGATCTCGCGCGCAACATGGTCATGCGCTGGGGCATGAGCGACGTGCTCGGCACGCGCGTCTACGGCGACAACCAGAGCGAAGTGTTCCTCGGGCGCGACGTGATGACGCACAAGAACATGAGCGACGCCGTGGCCGAGGCCGTGGACAAGGAAATCCGCCGCATCATCGACGAGCAGTATGCGCGGGCGCGCTCGATCATCGAGGAGAACCGCGACAAGGTCGAAAAGATGGCGAAGGCGCTGCTCGAGTGGGAAACGCTCGACTCGGAGCAGATCGAGGACATCATGACGGGCAAGGAGCCGCGTCCGCCGGCGGGACTCGGCGGCTCGTCCAAGGGCGACGCCGGCAGTCCGAAGAAGCCGACCGGCAAGACGGTCAAGCCGCGTCTCGACTCGCCGGCGGGCGAACACTGAAAAGAAGCGATCAGCGATCAGCTTTCAGCCGTTAGCTGACCGCTGAAAGCTGATAGCAGCCCAATGATTGTGCTCGATTGTGGTGGTCGCAGGCTCGATCTATCCCGTCCGGCCGTGATGGGCATCCTCAACGTCACCCCCGACTCCTTTTCGGACGGGGGTGTTTTTTTGTCCCGCGACGACGCGGTCGCGCAAGCGCGGCGCATGGCCGCGGAAGGCGCCGACATCATCGACGTCGGCGGCGAATCCACGCGACCCGGCGCGCAGCCGGTGACCCCGCAAGAGGAGATGGACCGCGTCATTCCCGTGATCGAGGCGTTGCACGGGGAAATATCCGTGCCGATTTCAATCGACACCTCCAAGCCCGAAGTGATGCGCGCGGCGGTCGCCGCCGGCGCCGGATTCATTAATGACGTGCAGGCGCTGAGAGCGGAAGGAGCGCTGGCAACCGCCGCAGCGCTGAATGTGCCGGTGTGTCTGATGCACATGCAGGGCGAGCCGCGCACCATGCAGGACGAACCCCGCTACCGCGACGTGGTCGCCGACGTGCGCGATTTCCTGCACGCGCGCGTGCAGGCGGCGCAGGCGGCGGGGATTCCGGCGTCGCGTCTGGTGATCGACCCGGGATTCGGTTTCGGCAAGACGCTGGAACATAATCTAGAATTACTGCGCGGCCTGAAAAAACTGCAAGGGCTGGGCGCGCCGATCCTCGCGGGACTGTCGCGAAAATCCATGATCGGCAAGGCGTTGGGTCTGCCGCTCGAGCAGCGCCTGATCGCGAGTGTGGCATTGGCTGTCATGGCGGTGCAAAATGGCGCCCGTATCGTTCGGGCGCACGACGTCGGTCCCACGGTCGAGGCGCTGCGCATGTGGTCGGTCGTGTATCCGGAACATTAAGGAAGAAACAGGCGGCATGAACAATAAGCGAAGCTATTTCGGCACCGACGGTGTCCGCGGCAGGGTGGGCGAGGAACCGATCACGCCGGAAACGGTGCTCAAGCTCGGTTGGGCTGCCGGTTGCGTTCTCGGCAAGGGCGCCGGCGACCATGCCAAGATTCTGATCGGCAAGGATACGCGCGTTTCGGGTTATCTCCTCGAGTCGCTGCTCGAGGCCGGGCTGTCCGCCGCCGGCGTGGACATCCGCCTGCTCGGGCCCATGCCCACGCCGGCGATCGCCTATCTCACGCGCACCGCGCGCGCCCGCGCCGGCATCGTGATCTCGGCTTCGCACAATCCGTACGACGACAACGGCATCAAGTTTTTTTCCTCCGAGGGCACCAAGCTGCCGGACGAGGTGGAGCTCGCCATCGAAGAGATGATGCAGCAGCCGCTGACGACGGCGGGTCCCGCGGCGCTCGGCAAGGCCAAGCGTTATGACGACGCCGGCGGCCGCTACATCGAATTCTGCAAGAGCACTTTTCCGCACCGTCTGAGTCTCGAGGGCCTCAAGATCGTCGTCGATTGTGCCAATGGCGCGGCTTACAACATCGCGCCGCTGGTTTTCAGCGAGCTCGGCGCCGAGGTGGTGGCGGTCGCCAACGAGCCGGACGGTTTCAACATCAACCGCCAGTGCGGCGCCACCTTCCCGATTTTTCTCAAGAAAACCGTGCAGGCGCACAAGGCCGATCTCGGGTTGGCGCTCGACGGCGACGGCGACCGGGTGATCATGGTGGACAACCGGGGCGATATCGTGGACGGCGACCATCTGCTTTATATCATCGCCACCGATCGCCAGCGGTCGGGGCGGTTGCGCGGCGGCATCGTTGGCACGCTCATGAGCAATCTGGGTCTGGAACACGCCTGCGGCAAACTGGGTGTTCCTTTCAAACGCGCGGCGGTCGGCGACCGGTACGTGTTGAGCATGCTCAACGAACAGGGCTGGGAGCTCGGCGGCGAAACTTCCGGCCATATCATCTGTCTCGATCGCGCCACCACCGGCGACGGCATCATCGCCGCGCTGCAGGTGCTGGCGGCGATGCGTGAGTCCGGCAAGACCCTGGCCGAATTGAGGAGCGGTCTCGAGATCTATCCGCAGACCATGATCAACGTGCGCATGAAACGGCGCTTCGACGTCAAGGAATCCACTTTCGTGCAGGAGGCAATCCGGCAGGCGGAAAAGGAACTGGCCGACCAGGGTCGTGTGGTGCTGCGCGCCTCGGGCACCGAGCCCGTGGTGCGCGTGATGGTCGAAGGCCGCGACGCCGGGCAGGTCGAGCGTCTGACCCGCCGCCTCGCCGACAGCGTCCAGCGCGCCGCCGAAGAAGCAGCCTGATTCCCTCCTGAAATTGCATTCTCGGGCCGGCCTCGGTAACATCGCGCCCGTTTTTCAGCCGAATCGAGACGAAAAGGGGAGGCCCCGATGGGAATGCGCCGGCCGCTGGTGGCGGGTAACTGGAAGATGAACGGTTCGCGGACCGAGTCCGCCGCGCTCCTGGATGGGGTCAAGAAAGGCGTGAGTTCCGCTTCCCGGGCCGAGGTGGCCGTGTGCCCCCCGTATATTTTGATACCGCTCGCCGCCGAGAAACTGGCCGGCAGCGCCGTTGCCTGGGGCGGGCAGAATCTGTCGGTGCACAAGTCCGGGGCCTATACCGGCGAGATCGCCGGTCCGATGCTCAAGGATTATGGATGTACTTATGTTATCGTCGGTCATTCCGAGCGGCGCACGCTCTATGGCGAGGCCGACGCGCTGGTGGCGGAAAAATACGCCGCCGCGCAGACCGCGGGCCTGATTCCGATCCTGTGCGTGGGCGAGACGCTCGTCGAGCGCGAGGCCAACCGGACCGAAGCGGTCGTGGCGCGCCAGCTGGACGCGGTGATCGACAAGCACGGTATCGGCAGTTTCAAGAATGCCGTGATCGCCTATGAACCGGTATGGGCCATCGGCACCGGCAAGACCGCGACACCCCAGCAGGCGCAAGATGTGCACCGCTTCATCCGCAGCCGGCTGGCATCTCATGACGAAGTAGCAGCGGATAACATGCGTATTCTTTACGGCGGCAGCATGAAGGGCTCGAACGCCAGGGAACTGTTGGCGCAGCCCGATATCGACGGCGGTTTGATCGGCGGCGCGTCGTTGCAGGCGGAGGAATTTCTCGCGATCTGCCACGCCGCCGACTGAGGAGATATACATATTATGAAAGACCTGGTATTGGTGATTGACGTGATCTCGGCCGTGGGCCTGATCGGCCTGATCCTGCTGCAGCAGGGCAAGGGCGCGGATATCGGCGCGGCCTTCGGCAGCGGTGCCTCGCAGACACTGTTCGGCAGCCGCGGCTCGGCCAATTTTCTGACGCGCGCGACCGCGATCCTGGCAACGGTGTTTTTCCTTTCCAACCTCGGGCTTGCCTGGTTGTATGCCAAGCAGACAACGCCGACGAGCGTGACGCGCAGCGTGGTCACGGAGCAGCCGGCGAAAACGGAAGCGCCGACGCCTCCGGCGGAAGCGCCCACGGCGCCGAAGGCGCCGGAAGTTCCAAAGTAGTAGAATAATCCGATGCCGCCTCGCGGCGGTTCATGCATTCATCAGCCGACGTGGTGAAATTGGTATACACGCTACCTTGAGGTGGTAGTGGCGAAAGCCGTGAGAGTTCGAGTCTCTCCGTCGGCACCATTTAAATTCAGTCGCGTTCGTTCTCTGAAAATGCGCGCACGTCGGCGCGCATCAATAGGTGTTCTTTATACCCCCAAAAGTACCTTAACCCTTTGAACCGCATCAGTTTGTAACGCGGTTGTTTGCTTGACATCCTTTGCAGCGAAAGCCTAGACTCGCCGGCACATTCAATCTCAATGAGCGGATCGAAATCCGCCGGCGAATCCAGGGGGCTTGATGCTGCAAGGTTATCTCCCCATCCTGATTTTTCTTGGCGTTGCCCTGGTCATGGGCGGCGTCATCATCCTGGCCGGACGGCTGCTCGGGCCGCATCGCCCGGACAGCGCGAAACTTTCTCCCTACGAGTGCGGTTTCGAGGCGTTCGAGGACGCGCGCATGAAGTTTGACGTGCGCTATTACCTCGTGGCCATTCTTTTCATCATTTTCGATCTCGAAATCGCGTTCCTGTTTCCGTGGGCGGTGGCGCTCCGGGAAATCGGCATGTTCGGCTTCCTTTCCATGATGGTGTTTCTCGGCATCCTCGTGGTTGGCTTCATCTACGAGTGGAAGAAGGGAGCTTTGGAGTGGGAATAGCGATATGAGCATTGAAGGCGTACTGGAAAAAGGCTGGGTCACGACGCAGGCGGACAAGCTGATCAACGCCGCGCGCACCGGCTCGCTCTGGCCCATGACTTTCGGGCTCGCCTGCTGCGCCATCGAGATGATGCACGCCGCCGCCTCGCGCTACGACATGGACCGTTTCGGCATCATCTTCCGCCCCAGCCCGCGCCAGTCGGACGTGATGATCGTTGCCGGCACGCTGGTGAACAAGATGGCGCCGGCGCTGCGCAAGGTCTACGACCAGATGGCCGAGCCGCGCTGGGTGATCTCCATGGGTTCCTGCGCCAACGGCGGCGGTTATTATCATTATTCCTATGCCGTGGTGCGTGGCTGCGACCGCATCGTGCCGGTGGATGTCTACGTTCCCGGTTGCCCGCCAACGGCCGAGGCCCTGCTGTACGGAATTATCCAGCTGCAAAACAAGATTCGCCGCACCAACACCATCGCCCGCTGACGCTCCCAAGGGAATCCGGACCATGACTGATTCGAATCAGGACCTTGTCGCACACGCCCGGGAATTGCTGGGTGCATCGATCACGGGTGTGCGTGAGTCGGCCGGCCAGTTGACGCTGGAAGTGCGGCGAGACGATATTCTTCCGGTCTGTACCAGATTGCGCGACGATCCCGCGCTCGCCTTCGATCAGCTGATGGATCTGTGTGGCGTGGATTATCTCGACTACGGGCGGGAATCGCCGGTGGGTCCGCGATCGGGGCCGCGGTTTGCCGCGGTATACCAGCTGCTGTCGCTGAAACACAACCGGCGTCTCCGGCTGTGCGCCTGGCTGGACGATGAAATGCCGCTGATCGCTTCCGTGACCGGCATCTGGAATTCAGCCGTCTGGTATGAGCGCGAGGCGTTCGATCTCTTCGGCATCGTATTCGAGGGCCATCCCGACCTGCGTCGCATCCTCACCGATTACGGTTTCGTGGGGCACCCGTTCCGCAAGGATTTCCCGCTCATCGGCCAGGTCGAGATGCGCTATGACCCGGACAAGCAGCGTGTCGTGTACCAGCCGGTCAGCATCGAACCGCGCACCCTGGTGCCGCGCATAATTCGTGACGAAGGCTTCGCTAAAGGTTGAGCACCGTGGCTGAGATACGCAACTACACAATGAACTTTGGGCCGCAGCACCCGTCGGCGCACGGTGTATTGCGGCTGGTGCTGGAGCTCGATGGTGAGGTCATCCAGCGCGCCGACCCGCATATCGGTCTGCTGCATCGCGCCACCGAGAAACTGGCCGAGTCCAAACCCTACAACCAGTCCATCGGCTACATGGACCGGCTCGACTACGTATCGATGATGTGCAACGAGCACGCCTACGTGATGGCGATCGAAAAGCTGCTGGGCATCGCGCCGCCGCTGCGCGCGCAGTATATCCGCGTGATGTTCGACGAAATTACACGCATCCTGAACCACCTGTTATGGCTCGGCACGCACGCGCTCGATATCGGCGCGATGACGGTATTCCTGTACGCCTTCCGCGAGCGCGAGGACCTG
Organism: Gammaproteobacteria bacterium; assembly: GCA_016200465.1. GTDB lineage: Bacteria > Pseudomonadota > Gammaproteobacteria > Acidiferrobacterales > Sulfurifustaceae > Sulfuricaulis. The sequence continues at coordinate 8,972 of JACQER010000045.1, forward strand.
TTCGACTGTTATGAGGCGGTGTCGGGCGCGCGCATGCACGCAACCTATTACCGTCCG
>JACQER010000046.1 GCA_016200465.1 Gammaproteobacteria bacterium
GTCCAGCACCTGGTCTGCCTGGCAGTTCTCGATCAGCACGCCGAACTCGTCACCGCCGAGCCGGGCAAATGTGTCGTGTTTGCGGATCTGATCCCGGGCCTGTGCGGCGAGCTGGCGCATGAAAGCCGTGGCGCGCGGCAGGTTGGCGATCGCCACCGTCTCGGTGATCTCGAAGCACAGCGCCTGCGGCGGCACGTGGCCGGCGGTGATCTGATCGCGCAGGAACGCGGGAAAATTTTCGTCGTTCAGGCTGGCACCGGAAAGATTGATCGAGCAGGTCACGCTTCCGCCACCGGCCAGCCGGCGATGAAATTCGTCATTGCCGTACAGGAGGTGGCGCACCACCCAGCGGTCTATGGTCGGCATGAGGTTGTATTTTTCCGCCGCGGGCAGGAACATGCCCGGCACCACAACGTTTTCGGCCTCGTCAATCAGGCGCAGCAGCACTTCAAAATGTTCACCTCCCGGTTTCGTGGCGCCCACCGGAACGATTTTCTGGTAATACAGGCGCAACCGGTTTTCTCGTATTGCGGCATTCAGGCGGGCGACCCAGTCCATTTCAGTGCGCTTGCGTGTGCACTCGTGCCCACCGTAGAAAAGCTGGACCCGGTTGCGGCCGTTGTCCTTGGCGACATAGCAGGCGGCATCGGCATTGCTCAGAATCGAGGCCGGACTTTCGCTCTCCGCGGTGATGGCGCAGGCGCCAAAGCGGAACCCGGAAATGGCGCGACGGAGTTTCTCCGCGATGTCCAGCACCTGGTCTGCCTGGCAGTTCTCGATCAGCACGCCGAACTCGTCACCGCCGAGCCGGGCAAATGTGTCGTGTTTGCGGATCTGATCCCGGGCCTGTGCGGCGAGCTGGCGCAGCAGTTCGTCGCCGGCCATGTGACCGCAGGTGTCGTTCACGATCTTGAACTGATCCAGATCGACGTAGAGCAGCGCGTGCTGCATGTTGCGGGTTTTGGCGGATTCGAAAAGTCTGTTCAGCCGTTGTTCGAACTCGCGGCGATTCACGAGGCCGGTAAGATCGTCGTGTCGCGCGTAGTGATGTGCTTGCTCCAGCATTTGCCTGTGTTCGGTGATGTCGCGCACCACGCCGATGACGAGGTCGCCGGCTTCCACGAGCACCTTGTTCAGGCTGATCTCCACCCATCGCGGCTCGCCGGATTTGGCGCCCAGGCGGCATTCGAAACGGGTCGGCTGACCGGCGAGCGTTTTTCGGAAGTTTTCAGCGAACCGCCTGCGGCTTTCATCGTCGCCCAGGAATTGCATGATCGACAGGCGCTGTTTGTGCGCGGACAGCGTTGCTTCGGTTTTGTCCAGCCACGAGGCGAGCAGACGGTTGGCCACGTGAAATTTCATTTCATCGCAGACGACGAAAATCCCGTCATTGGCACTGTCGATGTAGGCGCGCAACAGCGACAGGTGGAAATCCTTATCCGAGGAATTTTGCGGTTTCGGTGACACTTCCTCCGGGAACCTCCGGTGCACGGCTCGTGGCAAACGCCGTATCGTCGTGATAACGATAAATTTAGCAAGATTTGTACCTTTTCCGGCATTTTTGCGTTTCGGACCGTGCAAACGGCCTGGAATTTGCACATAAATCCATCGAAATCATTCGGGTGAACGGGGTGTTTTCAGATGTTTTTCCGGCAGAAAGCGTCAAAAAACGGCACGCTGTCCTATCTGTTCGGCTGTGCCGGCATGGGCAAGGCCGTGGTCGTGGATGTGGTGGCGGGCGATGAGGAATGGTTCGTGGAGGAGGCGGGCAATGCCAAATCCGCGATCACGCATGTCGTCGATACGCACGTGCACGCCGACCATTTTTCCGGCGGACGCAAGCTGGCCGAACTCACCGGAGCGCATTATTGTCTGCATGAAAGCGCCAAGGTCAATTTCCCGTATTTCCCCTTGCACGATCAGGACCTGATCGTGGCCGGCAACGTGCAGGTCAGGGTGTTGCACACGCCGGGACACACTTGGGACAGCGTCTGTCTGCTGGTGGCCGACATGCGGCGCGGCCCGGAGCCGTGGTTCGTGCTGACCGGCGATACCTTGTTCGTCGGCAGTGTCGGCCGGCCGGACCTGGCGGGAGAGGAACAGGAAATGGCCGGAAAATTGTTCGATACCCTGCAGCGCCGGTTGCTGACGTTGCCGGATCATCTCGAATTCTTCCCGGGCCATCAGGCCGGCAGCGTGTGCGGTTCCGGACTGTCCGGCAAGCCGAGCTCCACGCTGGGATTCGAGAAGCGCTGTAATCCGCTGCTTACTCTCACGGATAAGGAACAATTCGTGCGCCGGATCATCGCCAAACTGCCTCCGCGTCCGGCGGAGATGGACCGGATCGTGCTCTTCAATACCGCGGCGTGATGCCGCGGCGTCATTCCCACATTTTTTTCGTTGTATCCGCCGCCCGGGTCGTTGCGAAATTCCGCGAATGCGGAGATGATTCGGCCAGGAGTTCATGGCATGAATCATCCCGCCTCGCAGGCGACGAAGCCCCGTTTGCTTTCGATCATCGAGCTCGGCGGCTACCCGAATTTCACCCCGGTTTACCAGCAGGCCGGTTATACCGTGGAGTCGGTGGCGTCGGTGCGCAGGGCGATTGCGTCGCTCAAGAAAGCCAGCCCCGACGTGATCGTGGCCGAATTCAATTATCAGTCGGATTTCCGCGATCGCACCAGCAGCCTTGAGTCGCTGCTGGCAGTGGTACAGCGCATGCCGCATACGCGAGTGATCTTGTTCTACGAGAAAGAGCACGAGCATCAGCTGGTGAAACTGACCTCGCGCTTCCCCATCCACGAGGCCCTGTCCTATCCCATAGACTCCGCCAGGCTCGGGCAAAGCCTGCATCGCGCCGCCTCCGCCTGATCCGGGCGGCGGCCGCGACTGTGGTATGGCGGGAACCCGTCGCGTTCCGGGCGGTCTTATTTTCCGATGCCGCGCCTGTAGCGGGGCGCGGAACCCCCTCGACAAAACCAACCATCAAGGAGAAGACCATGAGCACGGAAACCCCCTCCCACCAGGCCCGTTATCGCCAGTCCATGGGCCAGCTATTGATGCTCTACACGCAGGTCGACAGGCTCATCATGGAGATTTGCGCCCAGCGTCTGGCGGAAGCACCCGACGAGGAAGCGGAGTTGTCGCTCGCGAAGCAGGTCGGCGACGAAAGCCGTCACGTTTCCATCCAGCGCCAATGGATGCGCGAATTCGGAACCCGTCCGGCGCCGGTCATCACGGCGGAGCAGGAGCGGCTGATCCGCGAGCATTTCCAGTCGCTGCCGTGGATCGATTTTCTCGCCGATCTTTATATCTGCGTGGAAGCGCTGGGCAGCGAGGCGGTGGAGCGCATCGTGCCGCTCGCCGATCCCGGCACGCGCGAATCGCTGCGTGTCCCGCTTACCGATGAAATCGATCACGTCGCCTTCGGCGTCTCGCGGCTGAAGCAGGAACTGGCGGGTCTCTCCGAAACCGAGCACAAGGTGTTTCTGGAGCGCCTGCCCGCGCGCATCGAAGCGCTGGCAGATGCTTTTCACGGCTTCGGTTTTTCCGTGCGCGACATGTTCGAAGCCGTCGGCGCGGATTACGACCGGCTGTGCCGTTTGCTGGAAGAGCGCCAGAAGGAATTGATTGCGGAGTTGTCATTCGTTGGCCGGCCACCGCAACCGGTCCGGGTCGTAACAGGTGTTTCGGCCTAGGAATCGAGAGCATCGGGTGGGGTTATTAAGCCGAGGCGGATATAAAACAGCTCCCGAGGCCCCCATTTCCGTCAATACCATCAGACCAAGGAGATCATCATGAAACTGCGCCTGTTCGTTGTCGCGATCGGCCTCATGCTCGCGGCCGGTAATGCATTTGCGTTTCATTGTCCCAAGGAAATGAAGAAGATCGACGACGCGCTCGCGGCCAAGCCCAACATCACCGCCGAGCAAATGGCCGAGGTCAAACGCCTGCGCGCCGAAGGCGAGGCCCTGCACAAGCAGGGGAAGCATCAGGAATCGCTGGACACGCTCGGGAAAGCCGAGAAGATCCTGAACATCCAGTAGTTGAAACGCCTTTCTTCTCTCTGGCCCATCCACGCCTCGGCGTGGATGGGTTTTGCTAGCGCATGATCAGCCCGCTGTCTTCGCGGTTAGTCCGAAGCGCTTGAATATCTCGAACCACAACACGCCCGCGATGCCGGCGGCGAAACTGAGGGCGAGGTCGCGCGTGTGCAGCGCGGCGAAGTGGAACATCGTTTGCCAGGACGGCAGATGGAGAGCAAGCGCCAGAAACAGCAGCGTACCGCCGGTGACCCACCACAGCGCAGCGTTCGGCGATTTGAACGAGGCAATGGCGGAACGCGACCACGAGCGGTTGGTGAAAATGAGCGCGAGGTTGCCGGCCACGAGCGCGGTGAAAGTCAGCGCCCGCGCTTCGGCTTCGCCAAAACCGCGCTGGAGCGCGAGAGCATAGATCGCGAACACGATGATCAGCACGCCGAGACCCTGAATCAATCCGAGCAGCACCGTGCGCCGGTCGAAGAGCCGCGCGCCCGCGGGGCGCGGCGGTCGCGTCATGACGTTGGATTCCTCGCTCTCGGCCTCGAACACGATGGAGCAGGCGGGATCGATAATGATCTCGAGAAACGCCACGTGTATCGGCAGCAGCACCAGCGGCCAGCCGAGCAGCACCGGCAGCAGGCTGAGTCCCAGCATCGGCACATGCACCGCGAAGATGTAGGCCACGGCCTTGGTGAGATTGTCGCCGATGCGCCGCCCGAGTCGCACGGCCTCGACGATGGAGGCGAAATCGTCGTCGAGCAGCACGAGATCGGCGGCTTCGCGCGCCACGTCCGTGCCGCGCTTGCCCATGGCGACGCCGATGTGCGCGCTTTTGAGCGCCGGGGCGTCGTTCACGCCGTCGCCGGTCATGGCGACAATCTCGCCTTCCGCCTTGAGCGCTTTGACGATGCGCAGTTTCTGTTCCGGTGCCACGCGCGCGAAGATATTGACGCGCTTGATGCGGCGGCGCAGTTCGCGATCATCCAGCCGGTCGAGTTCCGGGCCGGTGAGGATTTCATCGTTCGGCGTGAGACCGATTTGTCCGGCGATATGGCGCGCGGTGCCGGGATAATCGCCCGTGATCATGATGACGCGGATGCCGGCGGTGTAGCAGGCGGCGAACGCCGCCGGCACGGCGGGGCGGATGGGATCGGCCAGGCCCGTGAAACCGAGAAATTCAAAGTCGAAATCGTGCTGACCGCCGGGCAATTCGGCCTCGCGGAAAGACGCGCGCGCCACGCCCAGCACGCGCAGGCCCTGGCCGGTCAGGCGCGTGACGTGGCGGTTGAGTTCCTCGGTTCTAGCGGCATCGAGATGGCACAGGTCCATGATCGCCTCGGGCGCGCCTTTGGCGGCGATGACATAGTGATCGCCGGTGCGTGCCTGCCACACGTGCGACAGGGCGAGCAGTCGCGGCGACAGTGGGTACTCGCGCACCAGCGACCAGTTGTCATGCAGGTGTTCGGTATCGGCGAGTGTTGTTTTTCCCAGATCGCGCAGCGCTTTCTCCATCGGATCGAAGGGATCACGCTGGCTCGCGAGGATGGCGTATTCCACGAGTTCGTGGAAGGTTTCCGGCAACGCAGCATGTGGCGCCGACACGTCGAGGTACGCGCCGTTGGCGTAGAGCTGCGCGACCGACATGCGGTTCTGCGTGAGCGTGCCGGTCTTGTCCACGCACAGCACCGTCGCCGAGCCGAGCGTTTCGACCGCCGGCATGCGGCGCGTGAGTACCTGGCTGCGCGAGATGCGCCACGCGCCGAGCGCGAGGAAC
>JACQER010000020.1 GCA_016200465.1 Gammaproteobacteria bacterium
CCGGCGGCAACTGGCGGAAACGCTCGTAACGCTTGCGCGCCTGTTCGCGCTGTTCCGGGGTCATTTTCTGCCAGCGGGCGAAACGGTCGCGCGCCTGTTCGCGCTGCTCGGGAGTCATGGTCTGCCAGCGTTTCGCGCCTTGCTGCAGATGTTCACGCTGTTCCGGCGGCAGGCTGTCCCAGCGGTCCTGAAATGGCTTGAGGATTTGCTGTTCTTCCGGAGTGAGCTGGTTCCAGGTAACGGGCGCATTGCTGTCCGCGGCCCAGAGCATTATCGGCCACAGCAACAGTAAGCAGAGAATCAAGCGTTTATTCATAGGGCGGCTCCTCCGGCAAATCCGGGAGTAATTCAGCATCAATGGCGGTCAGGACTTCCGTCCCCGATGCGCTCTTCGTGCCAACATCAACGCTTCCGAGAAATTCGAGCAGGCCCATGTCCGGCGGGGGTGATTCGGCCGCGGATACCGACAGGGAGATCAGCAGCAGGCCCATGGCTGCCCGTTCAGCCCGTGGTGCCATTGTCGTCGTGATCCAGCCAGTCGAGAAAATCCAGGTCGGCGAAAAATTCCGGGCTCTCGTGCGCGGTGAGCAGGTCGATGTCGGCCACGTTCGCCTGCATGTTCGCGGGCTGGTTGGCCGGGGCGAACCAGAGCAGCGCGGCGACGGAGAGCACGATGGCGGCGGTGGCGAAGCCGCCCAACGGCAACAGCCAGGCGGGACGCGCGCGCGAGGCGCGGCGCTGGCCCTGTTCGAGGGCTTCGCGGCGCGCGGCGCGCAGGCGCGCGACCGTTCCGGGGTCGAGATTTTTCTCAGCCTCGTCGAGCGCGCGTTTCGCGGCATTCAGAAATTTCGCTTCGCTTTCCATCGTCACAGATGGTCCTCCAGTTGCTCGCGCAGCGCGTGCACCGCGCGTGAGTAATGCGTCTTGACGCTGCCTTCCGAGCACTTCATCGCGCGCGCCGTCTGCGCGATGTCCAGTCCTTCCCACACCCGCAGCAGGAAGGCTTGCTGCTGACGGTGTGGCAATTTACTTACGGCGGCCTCCAGCGCCGCCATCGCCTGTTTGTCGCGCAGTTGACCCGGCGGGTCCGGGCTGCGGTTGTCGACCATGTTTTGCAGCGGGTCGGCTTCATCGTCCTCGTTGCGGCCGCCAAACCAGACGCGCAGGCGGTTGCGGACCTTGGTGCGCCGCCGCCAGTCGCTGATGCGGCTTTGCAGGATGGTGTGAAACAGCGGCCCCCATTCCTGCTCGCCGCGGTTGGCGTAGCTCCGCACCAGTTGCAGCATCGCGTCCTGCACGATGTCGTGCGCCTCGTCCGCGTTGCCGGTGGCGAAGCGCGCGGTGAGAAACGCGCGCCGCTCGACACCGGCGAGAAAACGATCCAGGGCGGGCAAAGGTTCCAGCGGAGATTCCTCTTCGATTTATCGCCGCTGCGCCCCGTCGTGACAGGCATCCTGCCCCCGCTTCGGGTCGGTCCGGCGTCGAACGCTATCATCGGCCATAACCGGCATACCCGCCAGCGCCCGCCTTCTCGCCCGCGACACCTTAAATACAACGTGCGATCAGGGCTTCGGTTGACGGGAATGCTCGGGCAAGGTTGGGCCGGCCGCCCGGCGATGGTACAGTAACGGCAAGAGTCGGCGGATCAGCCGACCGGTCTGGCCACTGGGGTGGGCTGTGCAGCATTACAACAAGAATTCTTACGATTTCCGCGTCTTGGGCGACCGGCGCGTGGGCGACCGGCGCGAGGAGTACGAGCGCCGCGGTATCCTGCGCTGGGACCCGCTGAAAAAAGAACGCCGCACCGGAAAGGACCGCCGCGCCGGCTACGCCGGCCTGAATCGCGGCGGGTAAATTCCCTCACACCCGCCAGAAGGCGGCAAGCACGTTGTCCGCGGAAGGCGGCAGCGGGAACTGCTCGCGGCGCATGTCGTCGAGCGTGCCGCTGATGCGTCCGAAGTCCTGATGCAGATGCCAGTACACCTGTCGTTGCCGGGGGTTCACTTCGCCATCGGCGCAGCGCCAGTAGGCGCTGCTTCCGTGGGCGAGGTAGTAATCGAGCTCGCCGCGCCGGCGCAGCCGGTCGCGGAACAGCCCGCTCATGAACAGGGTGTATTCGCCGAGGTGCCGCAGGATGAACCGTCCCCGGGCCGGACCCTCCGCGCCGTGCCAGGCTTCGAGCATGTCCACGATGTATTCCAGCGGCCGGCCGCCGGCGTCCTGCAGCGCGTACATCTGCCGCGCCTGGGCGAAGCGGGTCAGGATGTCGCTGACGTAATCCACGGTCGCCGGTTCGGCGATGCCGTGACGGTGAAAGCCGTGACCCACCTGGTGGCGGAAGAACTGATAGAGCGAAGGCAGCCGCATCGTTACCTCCTGTCGTCACTTTGACCGGCGGATGCCGCCGCGAATTCCCGGCGGCACGGATTGACTCACCCTTCGCGCCGCGTATCATCTGTGGCGCCGCGCGGCATGCGCGTGGCGGACGAGCCTCTCTCGAATAATCTTAGTTCAAATCAATCAGGAGCGTGTATGAAGCGTTACGTGCTGTGGGCCATCATGGCGGCATTTCTCGTGGCCGGCCCGGTGGGATGCGGAAAAAAGGAAATCGAAGAACTCAAGACCAGGGTGACCCAGCTGGAAAAGGATCTCGCTGGCGCCAGACAACAGGCCGACGACAAGACCAAGGAAGCGGACGAACTGCGCGCCCGGGTCGGCCAGCTGCAATCCGCGGCGGACGCGCGCGCGTCCGAACTCGCCAAGCTCAAGGCGGAACGCGACAAGCTCAAGCGCGATCTTGCCGCGGCGAAGAAGAAAAGACGCTAGTCGTTCAGCCGGCACCGGCAACCCGTTTGGGTTGCCGGTGTGATGTAGCCGGGTTTCCGGACGCCGGAAATGACGGGGCGGACCCGGTTCGCCGGGAGCGTTACAATCCTGCGTCATGCCCGCGAATCTGGAAAAAGTTTTCGCCTACCACGACGCCACCAAGCATCATTATCACGCCTACGCGCCCGGGCCGGGATTTCTCGACTGGGCGACCCAGCCCGATCCGTTCCGTCGTTACGCCGGCGCCGACATTCTTCCGCTCGATCATTTTTCGCAGGCCGATGGACCGCCATATGAACTGGCGCTGACCGAGGGTAGCGTCGCGCTGGCGCCGCTCACGCGCGAAACCGTCTCGCGCCTGTTTTATGACAGCCTCGCGCTCTCGGCGTGGAAACAGGCAGGCCAGAGCCGCTGGGCGCTGCGCGTCAATCCCTCGAGCGGCAATCTGCATCCCACCGAAGCTTATCTGATCGGCGGCCCGGTGCCGGGACTGCTCGAGGCGCCGGTCGTGTGCCATTACACGCCGCGGATTCACGCACTCGAAGTGCGCACCCGTTTTGCACTCGACGCATGGCGCGATCTGGTCACCGATCTTCCGCCGCAATCCTTGATCATCGGCCTGTCTTCCGTCTACTGGCGCGAGGCCTGGAAATACGGCAGCCGCGCGTTCCGTTACTGCCAGCATGACGTCGGTCATGCCATCGCGGCGATCGGTTTTGCCGCGGCGGCACTCGGCTGGAAGGCGGCGCTGCTCGATGATCTCGGCGATGAAGCGATCGCCGGACTGCTCGGCTTGTCGCATGCGCACGGACCCGAGGCTGAAAGGCCGGAGTGTCTGCTGGCCGTGTATCCGCAGACTCTTGATAGTCGGGTATGCACGTTGCCGCGCGCGGCGATTGAAGCAATCGCGCAAGGCGAGTGGAACGGCACACCGAATATCCTGAGCCCCGACCATCGTTCCTGGCCGATTATCGACGAGGTGGATGCAGCGACCCGCAAGGATGATGGCGCTGCACCGTATTCCGTTATCGCTTCGACGGATTCCGTCGAAGTCACCGGCGATGCCACGATTCTGCTGCGGCAGCTCGCGCACCGTCGTCGCAGCGCCGTGGCCATGGATGGAAAGACGGAACTTTCACGCGCGGCGTTTTATTCGATTCTTCAGCGTTGCCTGCCCGGTGTGCGGCGGTTTCCCTTCAATGCGCTGCCGTGGCCGCCGACGACGCATCTGCTGCTGTTCGTGCACCGGGTGCAGGATGTTCCGCCCGGGCTTTATATTCTGATGCGCGACCGGAGCAAGATCGAAGAACTGAAGGCGGCGCTGGGTCGCGAATTCGACTGGGCCCGGCCTGAGGGCTGTCCCGTGACTTTGACCTTATATAGGCTGGCGGCCGGCAACTGCCGCCGGTTGGCGGAGCGCGTGAGCTGTCATCAGGAAATCGCCGCCGATGGCGCGTTCGCCGTGGCGATGCTGGCCGAATTCGAACGGCAGCTCGCGGCGTATGGTCCGTGGTTTTATCGCCGTCTGTACTGGGAATGCGGCATTCTCGGTCAACTGCTTTATCTCGAAGCCGAGGCCCATGGCCTGCAGGCCACCGGCATAGGATGTTTTTTCGACGACCCGGTGCATGAGGTGCTCGGCCTGCGGGACCGGCGCTACCAGAGCCTTTATCACTTTACCCTCGGCGGGGGCGTGGAGGACGTGCGCCTGACAACTCATCCGCCTTATCCGGGCCCGGCCCGGCCGACTTGAATCGTCCGGGCCCGGCCCCAATGATGCATTCATGCCCAATCAAGAAGAACTGCAAAAAATGGAAGCCGAAGGCGTCAGTGAAACTCCCGCCGCCGCCGAAACCGAAGGCGGCAAGCTGGCGCGTCCCGCCGACGTGCTGCCGGGCCTGCTGCATATCCTTCCCGTCGCTAACCGTCCGTTTTTTCCCGCGCAGATGGTGCCGCTGGTGGTGGACCGCGAGCCGTGGCAGCGCACGGTGGAAGCGGCGGTCGAGGCCGGTCAGTACGTCGGCCTGGTGCTGATCCGCGGCGACGATCCGCAAACCGCCGGGCCCGACGACTTCTACACCATGGGTACCGCCAGCCGCATCCACAAGGTGGTGCAGCTGGACGACAAGCTGCAGCTGTTCGTCGAGGGCATACAGCGATTTCGCATCGACTCGTGGGTGACGCGCGAGCGCCCGTTCGCGGTGCGCGCGCAATATTTTCCCGAGACCAGCTACAAGGACATGCCCGAGATCAAGGCGTACACGGTCGCGGTGATCAACACCATCAAGGAACTGCTGCCGCTTAATCCCTTGTACGGCGAGGAGCTTAAATATTTTTTAAATCGCTTCGGGCCGGACGATCCGGCGCGGCTTTCGGATTTCGCCGCCAGCCTCACGACTTCCGACAAGCAGGAATTGCAGGAGGTGCTCGAGAAGACCCACATCCGCGAGCGCATGGAAAAGGTTTTGGTGCTGCTCAAGAAGGAAGTCGAGGTCGCGAAGGCGCAGATGCAGATCCACAAGAACGTGGAAGAGAGCATGGAAAAGCGCCAGCGCGAATTCCTGCTGCGCGAGCAGATGAAGGCGATCCAGAAGGAACTGGGCATCGCCAAGGACGATCGCACCGCCGAGCTCGACAAGTTCCGTACGCGTCTCAAGGATTTGACGCTTCCTGAGGAAGCGCAGAAACGCATCGACGAGGAAATCGAAAAGATGTCGGTGCTCGAAGTCGGCTCGCCGGAGTACGGCGTCACGCGCAACTATCTCGACTGGCTGACGCAACTGCCGTGGGGGAAATATTCGAAGGACAAGCTCGATCTCAAGCATGCGCGCAAGATCCTCGACCGCGACCATGACGGCCTGGAGGATGTGAAAGATCGTATCATCGAGTTCCTCGCGGTGGGCACGATGAAGGGCGAGATCGCCGGCTCGATCCTGCTGCTGGTCGGCCCGCCCGGCGTCGGCAAGACTTCCATCGGTCGATCCATCGCCGAAGCGCTGGGGCGCAAGTTCTATCGCTTCTCGCTCGGCGGCATGCGCGACGAGGCCGAGATCAAGGGCCATCGCCGCACCTATATCGGCGCCATGCCGGGCAAGTTCGTGCAGGCGATCAAGGACGTGGGTGTGGCCAATCCGGTGATCATGCTGGACGAGATCGACAAGATCGGTGCTTCGTATCAGGGCGACCCGGCGTCGGCGCTGCTCGAGGTGCTGGACCCGGAGCAGAACCGGGATTTCCTCGACCATTATCTGGACCTGCGTTTCGATCTCTCGAAGGTGCTGTTCGTGTCCACCGCCAACCAGCTCGACACGATTCCCGCGCCGCTGCTGGATCGCATGGAGATCATCCGGCTGTCCGGCTACATCACGAGCGAGAAAATGGCGATCGCGCAGCACCATCTGATTCCGCGTCAGATCGAAAAGGCCGGTTTGAAGCCGGGCCAGCTCCGGATCGAAACCGACGCGGTGCGCGAAGTGATCGAGCGTTACGCGCGCGAGGCCGGTGTGCGCGGCCTGGAAAAACGCCTGGGCCAGATCGCGCGCAAGAGCGTGGTGAAGATTCTGAACGGCGCCAGGCCGCCGATCCGTGTGAGCGTGAAGAATCTCGAAGAGTATCTGGGCAAGCCGCTGTTCAGGCCCGAGAAACCCCAACATGGCGTGGGTGTGGTCACGGGCCTGGCGTGGACGCCGCTGGGCGGCGCGACGCTCGATGTCGAGGCCACGCGCGTGCACCAGGCCACGCGCGGCTTCAAACTCACCGGCCAGCTCGGCGATGTGATGAAGGAATCAGCCGAGATCGCCTACAGCTACATTTCCTCGCACTGCAAGGATTACGGCGCGAAGGCGGATTATTTCGAGAAGGCTTTTGTGCACCTGCACGTGCCGGCCGGTGCGACGCCGAAGGACGGCCCGAGCGCCGGCGTGACCATGGCCACCGCGCTGTTGTCGCTCGCGCGCGGGAAGAAGATTACGCGGCCGCTGGCCATGACCGGCGAGATAACGCTCACCGGCCAGGTGTTGCCGGTGGGCGGCATCCGTGAGAAGGTGATCGCCGCGCGCCGCGCCAAGATCACCGAACTGATTTTGCCCGATGCGAATCGCGGCGATTTCGAGGAACTGCCGGCGCACATCCGCAAAGGTCTCAAGGCGCATTTCGCGAACCATTATCAGGATGTGGCGCGGATCGTGTTTCCGAAGAAGAAATAGAAAGCGAGGTCTGACGTGGGAAGTTTTGTCGGCTTCAAGTGCAAATTCTGCCAGTACGAGGAACCGAGCATCGGCATCGGCCGCGGCAAGGCCGAGTTCCCGTTTCTGGCGCTGTACCGCTGCAATCACTGCCACACGATCGGCAGTACCTGGATTTACGAGAACCGGATTCCGCGTTGCAGCCAGTGCTACGACGACGCGCTCACCATGCTGCCCGACGACACCCGGCGCGTGAATTGCCCCAAGTGCGGCGAGACGGGAATGATTGCGCCGAAGGAAGGAAGCTGGGAGTAGTCAGCCGCCGAGATCGACTTCTTCGCCCGACTGTTCGCGAATGAAGCGCGACAGTTCGCGCCTCAATTCCCCGCCGCCCTGATCGTTGATCCAGCGGCCGTCGACGAAACCGTAGTGGTAGCCGCCGGATTTGGCCGCGACCCATATTTGTTTCGCGGCACCCTGCTTGTTGATGATGATCTTCGAGCCGTTGGCGAATTCGAGCGTCAGGATGCCGCCGGCCGCCTCGAAATCGATGTCGGCACCGCTTTCCTCGATCGCCTGTTCGATGATCAGCAGCGTGTCGGTGGCTTTCTTGTCGAATTCGGATTCGTTCATGGCCGTGGCAGTAACCAGAGCTTATAATGACGGCCCATGTTACAAGGAAGCGCGGCGTCGTTACAGGGGCGGTAGGCTCATCCAGGCATGATGCAAAAAAAGAAAATCCTGCTCCTGGGCGAATACGGAGCCTTCACCCGGCGCATCCATCTCGCTCTTTCCCGGTCTCCTGACATCGAGTGCGTCATCGGCGTTGCCGATGCCCGCCGTGCACGATCTCAATGGGGCCCCGACCGCGCGCTGGTTGCCGTCCTCGGTGATCCACACTCCATTCAGGGAGCCATCAAGGATGTCTTCGCCGTGGTCAATACGCGCGGGCCGTTTCTCGACCGGAATTACACCGTGGCCGAGCAGTGCGCCGAGCGCGGCGTTCACTACGTGGATCCGGCGGATACGAACGAGTATGTCAGCGGCCTCGGCCGTCTGACGCGAAAGGCGGAAAAGTCCGGCAGCCTGATCGTGACCGGCGCGGCCGCGGCGCCGGCGGTTTCCACGTTGCTGGTGGATATGCTGGCGCCGGAATTCGACCGCATTCGTGAAATTCACGCCTGCCTTGCCCCGGGGAAAAACGATTATCGAGACCGCGCGACTGCGCACGCGATCCTGAGGTATTCCGATCATGCCTTGCGCATGAAGGAGAAGGGCCGATGGCACGAGTTCAAAGGGTGGACCCGGCCGCGAACGGTATATTTCCCCGCCCCGGTGGGTCGCCGACGCAGCTATGTGTGCGACATGCTGGATCTCGACATTTTTCCAAAGCGTTACGGAGCGCAAACCGTGACCTTCCGGACGGCGCTTTCCTCCCGCGCCAGTAATTCTGTTTTGTCTTTCTGCCGCTGGCTCAGAAACCGCGGCATGATACGCAATCTGCCGTCGCCCATGCTGACCCTGCTTTACGCTTTCAGTACCTTGCCCGGTTTTGGCGACCCCAACGGGGGCCTGGGCGTGGAGGTGCATGGGGACAAAGGGGGAGAGCGGGTCACCCGCTCGATTTTCCTGGTGGCGCGCGCGGGCAACGCATCGGCCATCGCCGCCGCGCCTTCCGTGGCGCTCGTCAAGAAATGGGTTCGCGAGGGCGTGTCCGCGACCGGCGTCACGCCCTGCGTGGGCCTGCTCGAGTGGTCGGATGTGTGCGGCGAACTTCTGGAGCAGGACATCGTTCTGGTCCGGACCTAGTCAAGGCTGGATGAAGAACGAGAAGGCAGGGTAAGCTAGCGTGTCTGTCATGGAGAAAATAGCCCGATGTCGCATTCCGGTCCGCGGTATATCGTTCTGTTGTGTGTCCTGCTGGGTATCGTGGCGGTAGGCGGCTGCGGCAAGAAGGGGCCTTTGTATCTGCCGGACGATGCCGGCGCGCCGAAGAAGACCGACGCGCCGGCGCCCGCGTCCTTGCCGCCGTCGAAATAATTTCAGCGCCATCATGAACCCCTTCGCCTATCGGGACCGGCAGCTGTGCGCCGAGAACGTGCGTCTTACCGACGTCGCGGACCAGGTCGGCACGCCCTGTTACGTTTATTCGCGCGCCGCCATCGAGGAACGCTTCCGCGCGTTCGACTCGGCGCTTGCCGGACACGACCATCTCGTGTGCTACGCCGTCAAGGCCAACTCCAATCTCGCGGTGCTGAACCTGCTCGCGCGCCTCGGCTCGGGTTTTGACATCGTCTCGGGCGGCGAACTGGAGCGCGTGCTCGCGGCCGGCGGCGATCCGTCCAGGGTCGTGTTCTCCGGCGTCGGCAAGACGCCCGAGGAGATGCGGCGCGCGCTGGCGGCCGGGATTCACTGTTTCAACGTGGAATCCGAGGCGGAGCTGGAAATCCTCGATGCCGTGGCGGGGCAGCTCGGCAAGCCGGCGCCGGTGGCGCTGCGCGTCAACCCGGACGTGGACCCGGCCACGCATCCGTACATCGCCACGGGTCTGAAGCAGAGCAAGTTCGGGATCGACATCGGGCGCGCCGAGGCCGCTTACCGGCGCGCGCGGTCGCTGCCGAACCTGCGTGTTACCGGTATTGCCTGTCACATCGGCTCGCAGCTCACGGACATGGCGCCGCTGCTCGAAGCGCTGGATCGCGTGCTCGCCTTGGCCGGCGCTCTGTTCGACAGCGGCATCGCCCTGCAGCATCTCGATCTCGGCGGCGGGCTCGGCATCCGCTACAACGAGGAACAACCGCCGGAGCCGGGCGATTACGTTCGCACGATTCTCGGCCGCCTGCTGCAAAACAAGGACGCGCGTTATCAGAAAATGCGCCTTGTTTTCGAGCCCGGACGCGCCATCGTCGGCAACGCGGGACTGCTGCTCACGCGCGTGCTGCTGCTCAAGCTCGGCGACGAACGCAACTTCGCCGTGGTCGACGCGGCGATGAACGACCTGCTGCGCCCGGCGCTCTACGATGCCTGGCACGACATCACCCCGGTGGCCGTGGATCGGCCGCGCGCACTGCGTACGTATGATGTCGTCGGGCCGGTGTGCGAGAGCGGCGATTTTCTCGGACGCGATCGCGAACTCGGCATCGAATCCGGCGATCTGCTGGCCGTGGTTTCCGCCGGCGCCTACGGTTTCGTGATGAGCTCGAACTACAACACCCGTCCGCGCGTCGCCGAAGTGATGGTGGACGGCGACCGGTTTCACGTCGTGCGCCGGCGCGAGACCGTGGCGGAGCTGCTCGTGCCCGAGACCGTTCTGCCCAAATGAATAGACAGGATTAACAGGATTTTTCAGGATTTACAGGATTAAAGATTAAGATTTTTAAATCCTGTTAATCCTGTTTTTAATCCTGTGAATCCTGTTAATTTATGAAACGAATTCCTGAGCCTGAGTTGATGGACGATACGGAGCAGGCGCGCGCCTATGCCGGCGCCGATTTCTCCGAACCGCACCAGGCGTTCGTCGAACGTTTCGCGCAATGCTTCCCGCGCCATCGCCCACGACGCGTGCTCGATCTCGGCAGCGGCGCGGCGGATGTCACGATCCGTTTCGCACGTGCCCACCCCGGTTGCGAGCTGACCGGTGTGGACGGCGCGCCGGCGATGCTGGTGCTGGCGAAGGAAGCCATCGTGCGTGCCGGACTGGATGACCGCATTCATCTGTGCGCGGCGTATCTCCCCGAGGGCGACCTGCCGCCGCATCATTTTGACACTCTCATCAGCAACAGCCTGCTGCATCATCTCGCCGATCCACAGGTGCTGTGGCGCGCACTGGGGGATTATGCCGCGCCGGCGGCGGCGCTGTTCGTGATGGATTTGCGCCGTCCCGACACGCGCGAGCAGGCCGCCGAACTGGTACGGGAACATTCCGCTGCCGAGCCGGAAATCCTGCAACGCGATTTTTTCAACTCGCTACTCGCCGCCTATCGCCCGGAAGAAATCGCCGCACAACTGGCGCCCGCCGGTCTCACCGGCTTGCAAGTGGAAGCCGTGGGCGACCGGCATCTGGTCGTGTACGGTTTTCTTCCGGCCTAGCGCATGAGTTCCTTTCAAAATCCGCCGGACGAGGAAATCAGGAAATTGCTGCTGCGCGCGCGAACCATCGCCGTGATCGGGCTTTCGCCGCGACCCGCCCGGCCGAGCCATCGGGTGGCCGCGCACATGCAGTGCTTCGGCTACCGGATCGTCCCGGTGCGCCCGGCGGTGGACGCGGTGCTGGGCGAGAAAGCCTATGCGTCGCTGCGCGAGGTGCCGTCGCCGATTGATCTCGTGGATGTGTTTCGCGCCCCGGAATACGTCGATTCGATCGTCGACGATTGTCTCGCGCTGGGTTTGCCCGCACTGTGGTTGCAACTGGAAGTGGTGAACGTCCCCGCGGCCGAGCGTGCCCGTGCCGCCGGCATGACCGTGGTCATGAACCGTTGCTTGTACCAGGAGTACCTGCGTTTCTTCGGGCCGGTGCCGCGCCCGTGACCGCCACGCCGCCCGCGGTTTATTTGGCGCACGGCAACCGGTAAGCTTGTGCCATGCCAGTTCCCTTCACCAAGATGCACGGCGCCGGAAACGACTTCGTGGTGTTCGACGCCGTCACCCATCCGATCGCGCTGACGCCGGAAAAAATCCGCCGGCTCGCCGACCGCCACTTCGGCATCGGCTGCGACCAGGTGCTGGTCGTGGAGCGTGCCACCGTGGCCGGCGCGGATTTCCGCTACCGGATATTCAACGCCGACGGCGGCGAGGTCGAGCAATGCGGCAACGGCGCGCGCTGTTTCGTGCGCTTCGTCCGCGACCGGCGGCTCACGAACAAGGATGAGATCGCGGTCGAGACCTTGGCCGGCATGATTTACCCGCGCCTGGAGCCGGACGGCGGCGTCACCGTCAACATGGGCGTGCCGCGGTTCGAACCCGCCGTGGTGCCGTTTGAGGCAGCCGCGCGCGAAAACGTCTATGATTTGGAGGTGGACGGCCGACACGTGCAGGTGAGCGTCCTGTCCATGGGCAACCCGCACGCGGTGCAGGTGGTGCCGGAGGTGGACAGCGCGCCAGTCAACACGCAGGGGCCGCTGATCGAGCGGCATCCGCGCTTCCCGCAACGCGTGAACGCCGGTTACCTGCAGATCGTGGACCGGAAGCATGTGCGGCTGCGGGTGTACGAGCGCGGCGCCGGCGAGACGCTGGCTTGCGGGACCGGAGCCTGCGCGGCGGTCGTGGCCGGTCGCCAGCGGGGTCTGCTCGATGATAAGGTGGACGTGAAATTGCTCGGCGGGACGCTGCGCGTGTCCTGGGCCGGCGAAGGGCAGCCGGTGTGGATGACCGGCCCGGCAGTGACGGTTTTCGAAGGAACAATCGACCTGGATCGGCTATGACACAAAAATTGCCCAGCGGTGAATTGCAGACGGAGCTTTCCTGGGAGGAGGCGGTGTCGCGCTACCTCGAGGATCATCCCGACTATTTCCAGCACCACCCCGACGCCGTCGCGCGGCTCCTGCTCTCGCACGAACCCGGCGGCAAGGCGGTGTCGCTCATCGAACGCCAGGTGCAGGTGCTGCGCGAGCAAAACCTGGCGCTGCAACGCCAGTTGCGCGAGCTGGTCAGCAACGCGCGCGAGAACGACGTACTCAGCAGCCGCGTGCATCGTTACGCGACCGCCATGATCGGCTGCACGTCGCTCGACGACGTGTTCGACACGACTTACGATCTGCTGCGCCAGGAATTCAAGCTCGACGCCGTGGTGATCCTGGTGCGGGGCCGTCCCGTCGCCGGCGGCCGCCCCGAACTGGTGCCGGAGGATGACAAGCGCCTGAGCACGCTGCTGCAGCAATTCAGTTCCGGCAAGCCGATCTGCGGCGGCAAGTTCGAAGAAAGTCTGATGAGTTATCTCTTCAGCGGACGCGCCTCCGAGATCAAGTCGAGCGCGCTGATCCCGCTCGGCGAGAAAAATCCGCGCGGCGTCCTGGGACTGGGCACGCAAGACCCGCACCGCTTCCATCCGGGCATGGGCACGGTCTATCTCACGCGGCTGGGCGAACTGTTGACGCACAGCCTCGCCAGGCATTTCGGATAGCCCGGGGCGCGTGCCCGATGCACGAACGCGCCAGGCTGTTACAGGAAAAGTTTCTCCATCATCTCGGCGCCGAGCGCCGTCTTTCCCCGCTTACAGTTGTTAATTACCGGCGCGATCTCGCGCAATGCATGGCCTACTGCGACAGCGCCGGCATCGAGGACTGGGATCGTCTGAATACCGCCGAGGTGCGCGGCTGGGTGGCGGCGATGCACCGCCAGGGGCTCTCCGGCAAGAGCATCCAGCGCGCGCTGTCCGCGTTGCGCAGCTTCTATCGTTACCTGCTGCGCGAACAGGCGGTCGCGCGCAATCCCGCGAGCGGCGTGACCGCGCCCAAATCCGCGCGCCGGCTTCCCAAAACGCTCACCACCGATCAGGCCGCGCGGCTGATGGCTTTCGATGCCAGTGATCCGTTCGAGCAGCGTGACCGGGCACTGCTCGAACTCCTGTATTCCTCCGGCCTGCGCCTGTCGGAACTGGTGCAACTCGATCTTGCCGAGCTCGATCTGTCCGGCGGACTGGTGCGCGTGACCGGCAAAGGCCGGAAAGTGCGCGACGTCCCGGTGGGCGCGAAGGCGCGCGACGCCCTGCGCGAATGGTTCGCGGTGCGCGGCCAGTTCGCCGCGCCGGAACAGGCGGCCGTGTTCGTGACCCGGCGCGGGAAACGTCTCGGCGCGCGCGCGGTGCAGGACCGGCTGCGACAAAGGGCGGCGAAGCAGGGAATGGAAGTGCCGGTGCACCCGCACATGCTGCGCCATTCGTTCGCCAGCCACTTGCTCGAATCGAGCGGCGATCTGCGCGCGGTGCAGGAAATGCTCGGGCACGCCAACATCTCGACGACGCAGATTTACACGCATCTCGATTTTCAGCATCTGGCGAGCGTGTACGACAAGGCGCATCCGCGCGCGCGCCGGAAAACCCCGGCATGAGCGAAACGCGTTATTACAGCATGCGCCGTCTCTCGCCCTACCAGGGGACGGTGCAGGTCGCGGAAACGCCGGGCTTCCGGGCGATCACTTCCGACGGCATGACATGGCGGGTCCAGTTTCTCAACCAGCGTTCGCGCCTGGCGAGCCACGCTGTCTGGCGCGCCGACGGTGGCGGCGATCTGGCCGAGACCGAACAAACCCGTGCATTCATCGCGGCGATGCAGAATCATCCGCCGTTTCCGTTCCCGCCGGCGGACAACGTCGAACTGTGGTTGCTGGACGCCAAACAACATCGACCACTCGCGATCCTGGCCAGCACCCTCGAACGCATCACGCCGCCGCGATCCATGGATACCGTCTGGCGCGCGGCGCTCGCCGGCGACGACAGCTTCATGGCGCCGAGCCTGTCATCGGGCGCCGCTGGAGAGGCCGTGACGCATATACCGCATCGTGAGGTGCTGAACCGCTGCGTGCAAAAAGCCGCGGGGCCGCTGGAGCGCGCGCAATGGTTCCGGCGCGCCCCCGACGGCGGCGGCACCGGGCTGCACGGCAACCGCCTCGACCCGGCGCAGATCGGCCGCAGGCTGGAGCGCCATGCCTTTCCCGAATTGCTGCTGCGCGAGGACTGGGATGATGAGCGCGAAAAAAACCTGGTGCGCGATTATCACGACTGGCAGGCCCCGAACCTGTTGACGCACCGTGATCTCGCGCACGCGACACGCGACCGTCTCGAACGCGTTGCCTGCCGTCAGGCCGAAAAGCTTTACAAGGTCCGCCACTTTCTGCCGGAAATCGTCAACACCGACCTGTTGAACGTCGCTTTTGTCGAGGCTGTGATCCGTCGTTCGGCTCAGCCATGATACGAGTGGGTGTATTGTTTTCCGGGCTTAACGGCGTGCCGCGGAATGGCATAGAATAGGTCGTCCGCCGACGGAGAAAGCGCCGCGCCCATCGCGGCAGATTTACCGATTGTGGCGGACGCTCACGATTTTTTTCCGGAGGTTCGGCCCGTGGCCGAGACGTTCAAGAACATCCCCATCCGGCCCGCCCAGGCCAATCAGGAGCACGCGGAGATCAAGAGCTGCGCGGACGCCGAACCGTTCGCCCTGCGCGTGATCGGCGACAGCATGGCCCCGGAGTTCCTGGACGGCCACATCATCATCGTCGACCCGGCCATGCCGCCGCTGCATGGCGCCTACGTCGTGATCGATTACCAGGGCGAAACCACGTTTCGCCAGTTCATCGTCGAAGCCGGCAGAAAATTCCTCAAGGCGCTCAACGACGCCTATCCGACCGTCGAGATGGTGGAGAACTACTCGGTGCGCGGTGTGGTGGTGCAGCGCGCCAGCCGGCGACGCAAGGATCACAAACATTATTATTAGAAGTCAGAGGTCAGACAACAGGGGCCGAAGTTTCAGTCCTGCCCCTCACTCCTCACGATAAAGATACGCACGTGACCAAGGCAGATCGTTGTTGCTGCCGCGCGTGAAGACGATCTGGAACAACTGCAGCGAACCGGTGGTGAAGCCGGCGATCGATCCGGCGAGATACAGTCGCCAGGCGCGCAGGAACGCCATGTCGTAGGCGGCTTCGATTTTCTCCGCATGCCGGTTGAGACGTTCGAGCCAGTGGTTCAGCGTTTTGGCATAGTGCAGGCGCAGGTTCTCGACGTCGAGCACGGAAAACTCGTGTTTCTCGAAGATATCCATCATTTCACGCAGCGTCGGCGGGTAGGCGCCGGGGAAGATGCGTTTTTCGATCCAGGCGTTCATCAACTCGGGCTTGTTGCGTCCGATCGAATGGATCAGCCCGCGTCCGTCCGGCGCGAGGCAGCGGTCGATGACGTCGCCCAGTTCGCCGTAATGATCCCGGCCGACGTGTTCGAGCATGCCGATCGAAACGAACACGTCGAATTCGCCGGCGATATTCCGGTAATCGTCCTCGATGTAGTCGACCATGCCGTCGAGCCTCTCGGCTTTGGCCTTTTCGCGGGCATAAACGATCTGCTGATGTGAAATGTTATAGGATGCGACGCGGACGCCGTAATGCCTGGCCATGTGGTGTGCGAATCCGCCCCAGCCGCCGCCGGCCTCCACCACCCGGTCGCCCGGTTTCAACCGCAGCTTGCGGCAGACGTGATCCATCTTGGCGCGTTGCGCCTGCTCGAGCGTGAGATCCGGCGCAGGGAAATAGGCGCAGGTGTACTGCATCGCCTCGTTGTCGAGCCAGAACTCGTAGAAGTCATTGCCGATGTCGTAGTGATGGTGGATGTTGTCGCGCGATTCCGCGGGGCGGTTCGTGCGCGGACGGTTGAACAGCCGCGTCTGCGCGGCCTTGAGCCTCTGGTACTTCGGCGAGGACGCCGCCGCGCGGTAGGCGATTTCGAGAAACTTGACCAGATCGCCGTCGATCTCGATGCGACCCACGCTGTAGAGGTCGCCGAAATGCAGCGCCGGATTGATGAGCAGCTGGTTCAGCGCCTCGCCGTCGCGGATCAGTACCCGCGTCACCGGTTTGCCCGGGCAGGCGATCACTTCGCCGTTCCACAGCACTAGCGCCAGCGGCGGTTCGTCGAGCAGGTCGAGCAGCTTGCGCGCCATCCACCGGTCGAACGGCGAAACGCGCGCCGCCGCGCCGGTGACGTCAGTGTCCGGCGCGTTGCCGGTGATGGCCGGGATGTTGAGCGAGACGGCCTTGTTTTTCTGGATGCCCTTGTCCATAGCGCTCATTGCTCCAGTAGGACGGTGTTTATCCTACCCCGTGCCTGCAAGGCATGACAAATCGGCATCCTCTATGACCCCTGCCGGCTGCCTTCCGCCGGCGTGCGCCCGCCAAGGGACTCGCAAATTCCCGTCATCCGCGTCACCGGCTGTATGGATGCGTGTAGAATCCTGGGATGGTATCCGTCAGGCCATATGCGCCCGTTCTGTGCCGCGTTCTCGGACGGTGCCTGTTCATGGCGGCGCTGGTCATGGGTGTTTGTTCGCGTGTTTTGGCGGACCAGCAGGACGATTACCTGCGTGGCTACGTCGACGCGCTGCTCGACAATCGTTATCCCGGCCTCGGACTGCGTGTGCAGACGATCGCGCCCGGCGCGGCGGTCACGCTGGCGTCGCGCACCTGTCTCGGTCCGTGGCAGAAACGCGATGTCACGGAATTGCTCGTGAGGACGGAGCGCGTGAAAACAGTTCAGTGGTCCTTGCCGCCGGGATGCGGACGGACGGGAAAGGATCAGCCGGCAGCCGAGACGCAGGCTGCGACGGTCGACATCCACGCGCTGCCGGAAACGGAATTGTTCGCGCCGCTGCTCGCCGACCCGCGCCAGCCGCGGTTTTCGGTGAGTTACCAACGTTACCGTGGCGCCACGCGGGAATTCGCCGCCGCCAGCACGGCGGTCGGAGAATATTTCGGTCTGGCGTCGGGTCTGTTCGGCGAATACGGCAGCTCCCAGATCGGTATCCAGGGCGCGGTGTTCGCGCTGTTCAATCTCGACGCACCGTCGAGTGATCTGATCAACGCGGATTACTGGATCGGCCTGCCGATCAGTTACCGCCGCGGTCCGTGGTCGTATCTGGTCCGGTTGTATCACCAGAGCTCGCATCTCGGCGACGAATTCATTCTCGGCAACCCGGGGGTCGACCGGGTCAATCTGAGCTACGAGGATCTCGAGGGGCTCGTCTCTTATGAATGGGAGCGGTTCCGTGTTTACGGCGGGGGCGGGTATCTGGTGCACTCCGAACCGGATCTCGCGCCCAAGCACGTCCACGCCGGCGTCGAGTTCGTCCAGCCGCAGGCGGCCGGGGGGCTGAATTTCATCGCCGCCGCGGATTTGCGGGCCTCGGAGGAACTGGGCTGGGGCAGCAGCCGTTCCTACCAGACCGGTTTCGAGTTCAAGAGCAACGGTCCCAGGCGGGTGCGCCTGATGCTGGAGCATTTTCGCGGTCATTCCCCCAACGGCCAGTTTTACCGCGAACCCCTGCGCTACACCGGACTCGGGCTTTATTTCGGATTCTGAGGCACCGGGCGCCGACGCCGCGGTTTTCAGCGATAAAAACGATTGGCGGATCGCGCCGGGCATACTATTCTTAGCTGTACTTGGAAATCACAGGCAGGTGTTCCATGGCATTGAATATGAAAATGAATCTCGACAAAAAATCCCTGATACAAATCGTCGTGCTGGTGGTGCTCATCGCCGTCGGCGCGGGCGCCTATTTCATGCAGCAAGGAGGCGAGGGTCTCGATTTCATCAGCGGCCTCTTTGAAAGCAAGCCGGCGACGACGCGGGCGCCGGGAGCCAAAGCACCGGCAACGACCGCGGACAAGAAACCGGGCGCTGCGCCGGCTGCCGTGGCCGACGGCAAGCCCAAAGCCGATGTTCCGGCTATCCCCGCCAGTCCCGCCAAGGGACAGATTCACGGCAAGCCGTTCGTGGTCGAGAGCAGCAGCATGGAGAACGGCGTGCTCACGCTGCGTTTCGGCAAGGACGTGAATGCCGATCTCGAGGTGAAGGTGGTTCTCGCCACGTCCCCGTGGGATGTGCCGGCGGGAAAAACGTTCAAGGTGCCGGGAGCCGCCGGCGCGGCCGTGCCGCAGATCGTGCTGGCGTGGAAGGAGCCGGGACAGAATGGATCTTCGGAGCAGAAGTTCACTGACAAGTACACGCTCGTGCTCGATCTGGGCCAGGAGAAGGACAAGAAACTGCCGGGCAAGATTTATCTCAGCCTGCCGGATGAAGTGAAGAGCAACGTCGCCGGCACGTTCGAAGCCGACATCAGGGGATTCCGCATCGTCAACGGCAAGCCCGATCTCACGGCCGACTCGGTGGACACGCTGCAGTACCTCGCGTTCCACGACTTGCTCAAGGATGACAAGGACAACAAGCTGGAAGTGATTGCCTCGCGCGACGGACGCTACGCCCAGCCCGAATCGCCGGGCGCGAACATGAGCGGCTACATCGAGGTGGAATATCGTACCGGCGGTGGACCGACCGCGATCCAGCGTTTCCAGTTCGAGAAGGACGGTGGCGCCTGGAAAATCGCGCGCACCATCGGTGCCAACCAGCTCGACGAAGCGCATCCTCTGCAGACACCGGATGCGAAGGCCTCGGCCGCCAGAATGCTGGCCTATCTTGCCGCGAAGAAAATCGAGGCTGACGTCCAGAAAAAATATCCGAAGAAGGGCCTGTACGAACCCGGCCTTGCCACGCGGCACAGCGACAAGTTCAAGATCGGCGTGTGCGAGGCGAGCTACAAGCTCGATCCCGCCGGCGAGGCCGTGAAGACGGCTTATCTGTTCCGGCAGCGTGCCGGCGGATGGGCGCTCGATCGCGAACTGGCCAGGAACGAGAAAGTGGATTTCGACACCGGTCGTATCGTCAAGCGCTGATCCGTATCTTCTCCGTCCAACAAAAAACCCCGCCATCATGGCGGGGTTTTTTGTTGGTGCTACGACGGCTGAAGATCCGGATGAATCAGGCGCGCGCCTTGACCACCGTGGCCTGCATCCCCTTCGGTCCCTTCTGGCTTTCGAACTCCACCTGCTGTCCTTCGATCAGTTTCCTGTAACCATCCGCCTGAATGACGGAATAGTGCACGAACACATCCGCGGTGCCGTCCTGCGGCGCGATAAAACCAAACCCTTTGGCTTCGTTGAACCATTTTACCGTTCCGATGCGCATTACGAATGACCTCACTGAGTTGTAATTGATATAGAAAGTAACGTGCTGTTATGGTGGAAATTTCGCGAGGACGGACTGCGGAGCCTGCAAACGCCAACATGACAACCAACGGCAGCACATGACTGCGGAATCAGTATAACGAATTTCATATTTGTGTACAGTCAGCGGAGTCCCCGATGCGCGAGCCGGGCATGCAACTTGCGTTCCATGCGCGCATACTGACGGCGGATGTGTAAATTTTTCTGACACGGAGGATCAAGCGTGCAACTTCCCTGGTATGTCACGGCCGTCGGCGCTGCCCTAGCGCCCAGTGCCCGAGGCGAACGCTCTTTCGGCAATGGGCGCAGGTAGCCGAAATGAACCAAGTTTCCTTGGGCGCTACTGCCGCCGTCTCCGAAAGAGCTGCGCCACGGGATTCGGCGGCTATATGGGGCGTCCATTACCCGCTGGTGGATCATGCGATGAAAAGGATTTCTCTGGTATCGGTGTTGCTGTTGACCGCCCTGCCGGTAATCCTGGTGGCGCCGTTTTTTTACCGGACCCTTGTCGCTGATTTCACAATGTGGAAAGCGATGGAGACGGGTGCAAAGGGAATGGTGCTCGCGCTGGCGCTGACCAGCCTGCTGGGCTCGGTGTTGCTGTTCCTGTCCATCGCCGGCAAGAACGCCACGCTCGCGAGTCTGATCGAAATCACTTATCCGGTTTTCGTCGCCGTGTTTGCGTTCGTGCTGTTCCGGGAGACGCACCTGACGCCGAGCGCCATCGCCGGCGGCCTGATGGTGTTCGCCGGCGTCGGGCTTATCATTTGGAATAACCCGTGAGGGAAGAGGTATGAAAAGGATGCACGGGCGCGACGTCGCGCCCGTGCATCGACTGAGGATTCTTCAGAGGTTGTAGCCGGTTTCGTTGTGCAGCACGGTGTCGAGACCCTCGGTTTCCTGTTCGACCGTGACGCGCAGGCCGACCATCGCATCGACCAACTTGAGCAGGATGTACGAGATCACGCCGGACCAGGCGGCGGTGACGAGAATGCCCGTGATCTGTGTCGTCAGCTGTCTCCCCATGGTGACGCCCTCGGCGAAGCCGACGCCGCCCAGCGCCGTGGCGGCGAACACGCCGGTCAACGTGGTGCCGATGATGCCGCCCACGCCATGCACCGGGAACACGTCGAGCGAATCGTCGATGTGCAACGTGCGCTTCATGTAGTTGGTGGCGGAGAAGCACACGAGGCCCGCCGTCACGCCGATGACGATCGCGCCTAGCGGGCCGACGAAGCCCGAGGCCGGTGTGATCGTGCCCAGTCCCGCGACCATGCCGGTGACGATACCGAGCACCGAGGGCTTGCCGAACCGGATCCATTCGCAGAACATCCAGGTCAGCGAGCCGGTGGCCGCGCCGAGGTGGGTGACCAGCATGGTCATGCCGGCGGTGCCGTTCGCCGCCAGCGCGCTGCCGGCGTTGAAGCCGAACCAGCCCACCCACAGCATGCAGGCGCCGGTGACGGTCATGACGAGATTGTGTGGCGGCATGGCCGTCGCCGGAAATCCCTTGCGCCGGCCGAGCACCAGCGCCGCTACCAGCGACGCGACGCCGGCGTTGACATGCACCACCGTGCCGCCGGCGAAGTCCATGACGCCGAGCTTCTGCAGCCAGCCGTCGCCCCAGACCCAATGACAGACCGGCACGTAGACCAGCAGCAACCAGAACAGACTGAACAGCATCATGGCGGAAAATTTCATGCGCTCGGCGAAACCGCCGACCACGAGCGCTGGCGTGATGATGGCGAACGTCATCTGGAACATGGCGAACACGGTCTCGGGGATGTCGCCCTTGAGCGTGTTCACGCCGATGCCGGCCATGAGCGCTTTGCCCAGGCCGCCGAGCCAGGCGTTGTTGGCGCCGCCGTCGCCGAACGCGAGGCTGTAGGCGAACAGTACCCAGAGCAGCGATACCATGCAGGTGATGGCGAAGCATTGCATGAGGATGGACAGGACGTTCTTGGTGCGCACCAGTCCGCCGTAGAAAAGCGCCAGACCCGGCAGGGTCATGAACAGCACCAGCACCGACGAGGTCAACATCCAGGCGGTGTTGGCCATGTTGAGGGTCGGCGCTTCCGCCGCCTGCGTTATTGTCGGCAAGGCGAGCAGCAAGGCGACGAAATACTTCAGCGGTTTACGGACTGTCATACAGGTCCTCCTGTGGTGCGGTTGTCTTTTTATAGATCGCCGGTTTTCTCGATCCGATCCGGCTGACAAACCGGACTGATGCAATCCGGCGCGTCTGATCCGGTGTGGCGAGCCGCATCATACAAAACCCGGGCTGTTCCTGAAATGTCATGTCCCCATGTCCGTCGCTCGGGGCGGGTCTTGGCCGGTTTCTGCGCCGGAAGGGACCCTATTCTCGCCCGGGGCGGGACATGGCGAATATCCGGCGCTGCGAATGTCTTGTGTTGCCATGAACGG
>JACQER010000048.1 GCA_016200465.1 Gammaproteobacteria bacterium
CAATTGACGATTTGTTCGATGAAATTCCCGAAAAGCTCCGCGCCGGCAAGCTGACGCAAGTGCCGGAAGGCCTGAGCGAAATGGATGTGACGCGCCTGATGCAGGGGCGCGCCAACCAGGATGGTGCGTATACCAATTTCATCGGCGCCGGCGCGTATGAACACCACATCCCGGCGGCGGTGTGGGAGATCGTCACGCGCGGCGAGTTCTACTCCGCCTACACGCCGTATCAGGCCGAAGCGAGCCAGGGCACGCTGCAGCTGCTGTACGAATACCAGACCATGATGGCCTCGCTGACCGGCATGGACATCTCGAATGCCTCGCTCTACGACGGCGCTTCGGCGCTGGCGGAAGCGGTGCTGATGGCGGTGCGTGCGCATAAGAAGGCGCGCAAGATTCTGATGCCGAGTACGGTGCATCCGATTTACCGGCGCGTGGTGCGCGCCATCGTCGCGAACCAGAACATCGAGCTCGTGGAAATTCCGCTGTGCATGGAATGTGGCAATATCATTCCGGATTCACTCAAGCATTACGAAGGCGGAGAGTTCGCCGCGCTCGTGATACCGCAGCCCAATTTCTTCGGCGTGCTGGAAGAGGTTGACGCGCTCACCGACTGGGCGCACGCGAACGGCATGCTCGCCATCGGGTTGGTGAATCCCACGGCGCTGGCGCTGCTGACGCCGCCCTGTCCTCCGGCGGACCCTATTATGGTTTCATGTGCTGCAAGGAAGCGCTGGTGCGGCAGATGCCGGGGCGTATCATCGGGCGCACCGTGGACAAGGACGGCAAACCGGGGTTTACCCTGACCTTGCAGGCGCGTGAGCAGCATATCCGCCGCTCCAAGGCGACCTCGAATATCTGCACCAACCAGGGCCTGGTGGTCGCGGCTTCGACCATTTACATGGCGCTGCTGGGTCCGGAAGGGCTGGAACGCGTCGCCCGCGCGTCGCATGCGAATACGCTGGCGCTCATCGAAAAGCTTACCGCCATCCAGGGCGTGACGCGCGTGTTCAACCACCCGGTGTTCCACGAAGCGGTGCTGCGGCTGGATGCCCCGGTGTCGGAAACGCTGCGCGCGCTCGAGGCTCAGGGCATACTTGGCGGTTACGATCTGGCGGAGCATTATCCGCACCTCGGTCAGTCGCTGCTGGTGTGTGCCACGGAAACGCGCACCAGGGAAGACATCGATCAATATGCGTTCCATCTGGAGCGCATCGTAAGCCGACGCCGGCTCGACCCGCCGTGCGCCGTCAAGACAAACCCCAACGCTTGATTCAAGGAGACACGATCATGGCCCAGATCACACTCGCCGGTAACCCCATCCACACCAATGGCGACCTGCCCAAGGTCGGCAGCCCCGCGCCGGATTTCAAGCTGCAGGACGCCGACCTCAAGGACCTGTCGCTCGCCGACTTCAAGGGCAAGAAGAAGCTGTTGAACATCGTGCCGAGCCTCGATACGCCGACCTGCGCGCTGTCCACCAAGAAGTTCAATGAGCAGGCTGCCAAGCATCCGAACACGGTGATGCTGATCGTTTCGGCCGACCTGCCATTCGCGCAGAAGCGCTTTTGCAGCGCCGAGAACACCAACAGCGTAAAGACGCTCTCGACGATGCGCAGCCGCAATTTCGCCAAGGACTACGGCGTGCTGATCACCGACGGCCCACTCGCCGGCATTACCGCGCGTGCCGTCGTCGTGATCGACGAGAACAACAAGGTCGTGCACTCCGAGCTGGTGCCGGAGATCAAGCAGGAACCGAACTACGACAAGGCGCTGGCCGCTCTCAAGTGACGCGCGATTTGTGCGCGCCATTCCCGCATGGTGTAAGCGGGGATCCAGTATTGAACAATAGAGCAATGAGAACATGCTGATATTTGAACAGTCCCAAACCAACCGCCGCAATCCATCGCAAGCCCCGTTGGCGAAAGCGGAGGTGAAGGAAATTCCGGAAAAGTTCCTCCGGAAAAAACGTCCGCGGCTGCCGGAGGTGTCCGAAATGCAGGCGGTGCGACATTACACGAAACTGTCGCAGCTGAATTTCACCTGCTAGTTACTGACAAAAAAAACAAGAATGTAGTTTCGATTCAGGTCAAGTTTTCCAAGGATTTTTAGCTGAAAATAAGTCCGACGCGCTCAGGCGTGGATTGAAGGCAGCAGGTTGGTGGTCTCTCAAGCGAGAAAAGATACTGAAATCTAGAGCGGACTTATGGGTTTTTGTCTTGTATGCGTTTGATCAGAAGAGAATCGACTTCATAATAATTCCACCTCATGAATTACTGAAAAGATTGGAAACGATTCACAAGCAAGAAAAGGTTATACAGACATATTTCCATGTGACCAAGAAGAACAAGTGCTGGGAGACGCGAGGCTTGGGGTTAGCCGATAACGTGCTTGTTGCCGAGGGTATGTACACGAACAAACAGAGAGACTTTACGAAATACCTCAATAACTGGAATTCGATTATTACGTCCCTCCGATAGGGGGATATGTAAGTAAATTTTATTTAGACGAGAAAGCTATGCTAATTTTTGAACAATCTCAAACCAACCGCCGCAATCCATCGCAAGCCCCGCTCGCGAAAGCGGAGGTGAAGGAAATTCCGGAAAAGTTCCTCCGGAAAAAACGTCCGCGGCTGCCGGAGGTGTCCGAAATGCAGGCGGTGCGACATTACACGAAACTGTCGCAGCTGAATTTCATGAAGTACAACCCGCGCGCCTGCAACAAGCTGGCGATGCTGCCGAACCTGCTCGGGCGCCATCCGTACGCGCCGGAATCCACCGGTCAGGGATTTCTCGCCTGCCTGTACGAATTGCAGGAAATGCTGAAGGATGTCACCGGCATGAAGGCCTGCTCGCTCACGCCGCTTGCGGGCGCGCAGGGCGAGTTCGCCGGCGTCGCGATGATCCGCAAGTATCATGAATCCCGTGGCGACAAGGCGCGCACCGAGATTCTGGTGCCGGATGCCGCGCACGGCACCAACCCGGCGACGGCGGTGATGTGTGGTTACACCGTGCGCGAGATTCCGACCGACGCCAACGGCGACGTGGAAATCGAGGCGTTGAAAGCCGCGGTAGGGCCGCAGACCGCGGGACTGATGTTGACGAATCCCTCCACGCTCGGCGTGTTCGAGCGCAAGATCCAGGAAATCGCCAGGATTGTGCACGACGCCGGCGGATTACTGTACTACGACGGCGCCAATCTGAACGCCATCCTCGGGCGCGTGAAGCCGGGCGACATGGGTTTCGACGTGATTCACATGAACCTGCACAAGACCTTCTCCACGCCGCACGGCGGCGGCGGGCCGGGCGCGGGACCGGTGGCGGCGGGCGCGCGGCTCGAGCCGTTCCTGCCGGTGCCGATCGTCGGCAAGGTGCAGGACAAATATCTGTGGGAAACCGAGAAGACGCGTCCGCAGACGATCGGAAGATTGTCGGCCAACATGGGTAACGCCGGGGTGTTGCTGCGTGCCTACGTATACGCCCGGCTGCTCGGACGCGAGGGCATGCACCGCGTGGCCGAGTTCTCGACGCTGAACGCCAACTACATCATGGCCGAGCTCGCGAAACGCGGCTTCGACATGGCGTTCCCGAAGCGGCGCGCCACGCATGAGTTCGTGCTGACCTTCAAGAAGCTCAAGGATGAGACTGGCGTGAGCGCCATGGACGTCGCCAAGCGCCTGCTCGACAAGGGCTTCCACGCGCCGACGACGTACTTCCCGCTGCTGGTGCCGGAGTGTCATCTGATCGAGCCGACCGAAACCGAGGCCAAGGACGAGCTCGATCGCTTCATCGCCGCGATGGAGGAGATCGCGCGCGAGGTGCGTTCCAGTCCCGACGTCGTCAAGGGCGCGCCGCACACGCTGCCGGTGAAGCGTCTGGACGACGTGCGCGCGGCGCGCGAGCTGAATCTCACCTGGAAGCCGGCCGGCTAGCCGATGGCCATGCCCAACGGCCTGTTCGACCTGCGGCGCGTGGTGCGCGCGGTGGGTTATTCCGCCGCCGGCCTTGCGGCTGCGCTCCGGAACGAAGCGGCTTTCCGTCAGGAGCTGGCGCTGTTCGTGGTACTGGCACCGCTCGGCTGGTGGTTCGGACACGACGGCGTCGAGCGCGCGCTGCTCATCGGTAGTCTCGTCCTGGTGCTGATTGTCGAACTGTTCAACTCGGCAATTGAAGCGGCGGTGAACCGCGTCGGCAGCGAGCCGCACGAGCTTTCCGGCCGGGCCAAGGACCTTGGCTCGGCGGCGGTGTTTGTGTCGCTGCTGCTGGTGGTGATCGTCTGGGCGCTGGTGCTGATGGACCGGTTCGTCTGAGGCGCGGTGGTCAGTTGGCTGTCGCGGTTTTCCCGACCGCCAGCGGTTTTTCTCCCTTGTACTCGACGCCCTGGCACTCCAGGAAAATCCGCTTGTCGCAACGTTCGCAGATGGAGCGGTCGAGACGCTTGAAGATGCTCTGGATGGCATCCGCCTTGGTCACGAAGATGTGCTCGTCGCCGATCTTGTCGACAAACCCGCCGCGTTTCAGGATCCGGCAGGCTTCTTCCTTCACTTTGCTCAGGTACACGCCGCCGCCCAGGCTGCGGCGGCGATTCGCCTCCTGCACCAGCATCTCGGCCCCGGCAATGTCGACGAAGTTGATGCCGTTGCCGATGACCAGCAGGTGCTTCTGCCCCGGGTTCTGCGTGAGGAAACGTTGAAACTCGTTCTGCACGTGGTCCACGGCGCCGAAGAACAATGAACCGTCGACGCGCACGATCTTGAGCTGCGGACACTCGGGCAGCTTCGGATCGGTGACCAGGTGCCGCCCGGGAGAATTCGGATCGGGCGTGCGCGTGACGATACCGGGGCGCGAGGTGCGCATCAGGTAGATCACCAGCGACAGCATCACGCCGACGTAAATCGCGAATTCCAGTTCGACGAACAGGGTGGCGAGGAACGTGGTCAGCAGCACCGCGGTCTCGCGCTTGCTGGTGCGCAGGATGTTGGAGATGTGATGAAAGTCGATCAGGCGGTACGCCACGATCAGCAGGATGCCGGCCATGGCCGCGATCGGCAGGTGCGCCGCGAGCGGCGCGACGATGAGCACGATCAGCGCCAGCGACACGGCGGCGAAAATCGCCGCCATCGGCGTGACCGCGCCGGCGGTGTAGTTGATGCCGCTGCGGGTGAACGAGCCCGAGGACGCGTAGCTCGAGAAGAAGCTGCCGACGACGTTGGCCAGGCCCTGGCCGATGAATTCCTGGTTGCCGTCGATGCGCTGGCCGGATTTGAGCGCGACCGAGCGCGCGATCGACACCGCCTCGACCAGCCCGAGCATGGCGATGGCGAGCGCGCCGCTGCCGAGCAGCTTCAGCGACTTGAGCGACAGGTCGGGCAGGGAGAACGAAGGCAGCTGCGCCGGCAGTTCGCCGACGAGACGGATTTCCCTGGTTTCATACGCGAGCAGCGCCGCCAGCCCGCTGCCGAGGATCATGGCGAACAGCATGCCCGGCCAGCGTGGCTTGAAGCGCATGAACAGCACGCCCGAGATCAGGGTCATGGCGGCGATGGCCGTGACATAGGGATTGACGTTGTGTATCTGGCGGAATATGTCCTGCCAGGTGTGCAGGAACGATTCGCCCGCGGGGATGTTGATGCCGAGGAAATGCTTCAGCTGGCTGGTGCCGATCAAGATCGCCGCGCCCGCGGTGAAGCCGACCACCACCGAGTGCGACACGAAATTGACCAGCGCGCCCATGCGCGCCAGGCCCAGCGCCAGCTGATAAACGCCGGCGAGGAACGTGAGCGTCAGCGCCATGCCGATGAACTGGGCGTTGCCCGGCTCGGCGAATTTCGACACGGTCGCGAATACCACGATCGAGATGGCCGTGGTCGGGCCGGAGATCAGGTGCCGCGACGAGCCGAACAGGGCGGCGATGATGGGTGGCACCATGGCCGAATACAGGCCGTAGACCGGCGGCAACCCGGCGATCATGGCGAACGCCACGCCCTGCGGCAGCACCACCACCGCGCCGGTGAAGCCGGCCATCAGGTCGGCGCGCAGGGTCTCGCGATTGACCCGCGGCCACCAGCGCAGGAACGGGAAGAACCGCGCCCAGAAGACGTTGCATTGCGGCGAGGCGGAATAATCAGGCATGGGCAGTGGGCAGCGAAAAAATAACGGCGCGCATTGTATATTTTCCGGGCGGTTTTTTCATGTTTTCCGCTGCTTTTGTCGGGAAAGTCGCGCCGCTGTGAAAATTCGGCGTCGCGACGCTTGCCAACGGACGGGTTCCGCCTCAATAATCGCGCCCTCCCCAATCCGGGTCAGGCGCGACCTCATGCTTCAGGCGATCCACGACATCTTCAATCACCCCGGCGCGCGCAAGGTATTTCTGAAGCTCCGCTATGTGCTGTTCCTGGCGCTGCTCGTGATCCTGGCGCGTTACACCGTGACCGGCCTGCTGTCGGCCGGGTTTCTCGTGTCGCTGTTCGGCGAGGCGATCCAGCTCTGGTCGTTCGCTTCGCTGGTGAAGAACGAGCAGCTCACCGCGCGCGGGCCGTACGTGCTGGTGCGCAATCCGATGTACCTCGGGCGGTTCTTTCTGATCCTGGGTCTGGTGCTGCTGCTCGGCAACGTTTATCTCACCGTGGCCTACGTGGTTGTTTATTATTTTTACATGGTCAACCGCGTGCAGCGTGAAGAGCGGCGTTTGACGGAACTTCTCGGCCAGCCGTATCGCGATTACAGCGCGCGCGTGAACCGGTTTCTGCCCGCGTTCGGCAGGCTGTTCGATCCGGCGGTGCGGTTTTTCGACTGGCAGGTATTATGGCGCAACAACGGCCACTGGAATCTTCTGGCGATGTTGCTGTTTTACGCCGCGCTGTGCGGTTACGTCGTGTATTTCCGCTGACGCGGAATCAGGAAGCCGCGTCGCCGGCGGAATTATCGGCACGCCGCTGCTGGCGCCGGTCCAGCCACCATGCCACCAACGGCAGCGTCAGAGTGGTGAAGGGCAGGGCCGCTGTCGCCAGATAAAGGCTCAGCCGTGAAAGGCGGCGCAGCTGTGTCCGCAGTTCCTCGCGTTCTGTTCTGGTCCATTTCAATCCGTTGCGCGGTTTCATCAACAGCGCCATCAATCCGGGAATCTGCGCGATCTCGTTGCGGATACGCGACTTCTCGCGTTCATGGAGCCGGCGCACCGCGCCGAACAGAATGCGCAGCCGCGCCACAACTCCTGCCGACGCCGGTGCGGCGGCACCAATCACGGGTTGCTCGGCGAGCTGCGGTGACGGCATGTTGGGGTTGGGCAAGGGATGGATTCCTGGCGGTCGGGTATTGTTTTCGGCTTGGGTGAAATTTCTGCACATTCCATGCCACGAACCCCGGCATGCGTGCAAAACGGCTGAAATGAAGGGAAAACCGCCAACCGCAAAATACGCGCCCGGCCGCCTCAGTCGCTGACAGCACGAAACCCTCTGCCTGCCACTGCGCGATCCCGCCGGCGAGTACGTAGACCTTTTCAAAACCCATTTGCTGCAACACGTCGGCGGCGAGCGTGCCGCGCGGAACCAGCAACGCGCCCGGAATGTGCCCGCGGTGAAACTCCTCGGGTTCGCGCACATCGACGATCAGCAGGTCATCGTGGTTCTCGATCATCTCGTCGAACTCCTCGACGCTGATTGCGCGAACACGGGTCTGCGCCTCGCGCACAAAATCCGCCAGAGTTTTTGCCATGCGAATCCTTGATCCGGACACGTGGTTATTTTAAGAGAATAATTTGAAATGCGCGCTAAGTCAGGACAACGCAAAAAATAGAAGCATAGAATTAAATTCTAATGCTGACAGATGTCAGCATGTCCCTACAAAATAATTGACGATAATCACACACAGGAAGAGTATGTGAACGGTTTATTTTGTATTACATAACGATAACAACAGAACGGGGGGATTAAGGGAGTTCTTCACCCTCCGGCATTTCGGCAACTTGGCAATAGTGGAGCATCAGCAACACAGGCATAAACCCATTACTACTACTCGGTGTTCTTTCCCACATGGAGGAAATTCATGAAATGGCATCTTGTTGTCAGGGTTGTTGCAGCGTGTCTTCTGTTCGGTCTGGTCTCATCGGCGGGCGCCGCTACACGCAATTACACCATTTATATCACCGCGGGAACGTTGACGATTAACGGGAGTGGAGGCGCTTCGATGGCCGCCTGGGGTTACACGGAAGTCGCGGGCACCCCGAAATTCCCCGGACCGACATTGACGGCGAATGAAGGCGATACCGTCAACGTCACGGTCGTCAACAATCACAACATCAATCATAACTTTCTCATCCAGGGCGTCACGACCGACACCACCGCCATCGCGCCGGGAGGCAATCGCGTCTACTCCTTCACGGCCAGCACGGCGGGCAGCTATCTCTACTACGACACGCTCAACAGCAACATCAACCGCGAGATGTGCATGTACGGCATGCTCTGGGTCGGACCGGCCGATGGCAGCGCCAAGGCCTGGACCAACGGCCCGTCGTACAGCTTCCAGCGGATGTGGGTCGTGGGCGAGATGGACAAAGCCCGGTGGAACGATGTCGCCGGCAGCGGCGGCACGGTCAATACCTCGGTGTACAAGCCGAACTACTTCCTCATCAACGGTCAGGGCGGGTTCGACGGCATGAACAACACCGCCACGACCATTGACGGCGGCGTGGGGCAGACGGCGCTGGTGCGCATCGTCAACGGCGGGCAGTTCGCGCAGTCGCTGCACTTCCACGGCAACCACGTGCAGGTGCTGACGATCAATGGCGCGCGTCAGAGTTCGCCCTATAAGAAGGTGGACGTGATCAACGTTCCTCCACTCGGGACGGCCGACGTGCTGTTCGTTCTGAACCAGCTCGGCAGCTACCCGATGCACAATCACACGGCGCAGATGGAGACCGCCAACGGCGTGTACCTGAACGGCGTCGCCACCATGATTATCATGCGCTAGCTTACGGAGGAGAAATCAAGTCATGAAACTTTCAGCAATGATCAAGGCCGGCATGGCCGGCCTGCTGGCGCTTGCCGCCGGTGTTGTGTTCAGCGCGGCGAATGCCGCCACCATCAACGTCACCCGGTGCGTGGGCAGTCTGAACAAGACCCTGAGCGGTCAGACCGTCACCTTCTGGGGTTTTGGCACCGGCGGCATGATGTGCACCGGTGCGCTGCCGGGAGCAGCCATCGAAGTGGGAGTCTATCCGGCAGGGTCGGGCATGAGCGATACCCTGAACCTCACGCTCAGCATCAACGGGATGACGCCGCAGGAGAACGCACCTTACAACGGCCACACCATCCATCTGCATGGCGCCGACGTGGCGACCGCGGAGGACGGGGTGCCGGAAACAGGCGCGGCGGTCGGCGGCGACACCTACACTTGGACGCCCACGAGCGAGATGGCCGGTAGCTATCTGTACCACTGTCACGTGCACACGGTGAAGCACCTGGAGATGGGCATGTACGGTGCGCTGATCGCACGCCCCAAGAACACCTCCGGGGTCTTTCTCAACCAGCTCACCCACAACACCGCCACTGCTTTTGACTACGTGCAGAACTATGTCTTCGGTAGCGTGGACCCGGCCTATCACACCGCCACTGGCGACTCGACCGTGTTCGCCGACTACAACCCGGTGTATTTCCTGATCAGCGGCAACCAGGGCCTGACCACCTCCGCGCCGGCGATGACGCTGGCGGCGGCGGTGAACAAGAAGGTGGCGCTGCGGCTGCTCGGGCTGCACTCGGTCAACGGCACGTTCGCCGTCAAGGACGGCAGCGGCAACGCCAAGTCGTTCACGGTGTACACCCAGGACGGGCGCGAGCTGTCCGCGCCGCAGACGGTGACGAGCCTCGATGTGTCCCCGGGGCAGCGCTTCGACATCGTCTTCACTACACCCGCGACCACCGGCACCTGGTATCCGCAGATCACCTACAAGAACCTGCGCAATGGGACGGCCTATACCAATGGGACGGTATACGGCCGGGTGACGTTCTAGGTCTTTCGTAACAGGCAGTCAGGGGCGGGCCGCTGGCAACAGCGGCCCGTTTTTTTTGCCCTTCGGGGATTGGAGCAATGCCGCGACCGGACCGAGCGGGTCCCTTCAATTCAACGCCGCTTCGAAATCCTTGAGGTCGGTGACGGGCGCCGAGCAGGTGTGCCCGGTGCAGACGTAGGCCGTCACTTCGCTTCTCATGGCGCGTTCGGCCAGCACGCCGGGGAGGCCGCTGGCATCGTCCGGAATGGCGAGTGCCACCCGATGTGGCCGGTAATGGCGGCTGGCCAGAGTCTGCCAGGACCGCATCGCCTCCGGTGAGCCGCGCAGCACTACCGTTTGCGGTGGCTCGAGATGTTCCTCTAGCGCCAGCAGCAGCGCCCCGTGCACGGACGGTTGCTGTCTCACGGCCGAGTACAGCGCTTCCAGCGTGTGCTCCGCGGCGTCGTGCAGATAGTTGAGGTCGCCGAGCACGTGACCGAGCCGCAACAGTGCGAGCGCCGCGACACCGTTGCCCGAGGGGATGGCGTCGTCCGCGGCGGGTTTCGGCCGGTACACGAGTTTCTCGTGATCATCGCCGGTGAAGTAGAAGCCGCCGTGATTCTCGTCCTCGAAATGTTCGAGCACGGTATCGGCGAGCGTGCGCGCGAAATCGAGTTCTTCGCTACGCCAGCGCGCGGCGAGCAGCTCCAGCGTTCCCTGCATCAGGAACACATGGTCGTCGAGGTAGGCATTCAGGTGCGATTTGCCGTCCTTGTGCGTGGCCAGCAGGCGGCCGTCGCGCCACAGTTGCGCGCGGATGAAGCCGAGCGCGCGGTCGGCCGAGGCGATGAAGTCAGGCCGGCCCAGCACCCGCCCGGCGCGCGCCATGCCCTGGATCATGAGCCCGTTCCAGGCGGTCAGGATTTTTTCGTCGCGTCCCGGGCGTATACGCTTTTCGCGTGCCATGAAAAGTTTGCGGCGCGCCGATTCCAGCAGCGCCGCGATCTCGGTTTCGGCGCACTGGCGTTCGAGCGCCAGGGTCGCGTAGTCGGTGCGCACATTGAGATGCCAGCGGCCTTCGAAATTCG
Organism: Gammaproteobacteria bacterium; assembly: GCA_016200465.1. Classification (GTDB taxonomy): domain Bacteria; phylum Pseudomonadota; class Gammaproteobacteria; order Acidiferrobacterales; family Sulfurifustaceae; genus Sulfuricaulis. Next base: position 11,073 of record JACQER010000048.1, read on the forward strand.
GCGTGCCCTTCAAGCCGAAGCGCTGCTCCACGGTTTCCCATTCCTCGGGTGTGAGCAGAGCGCGGATCTCGTCCGCGGTCCAGACGTAGAACTTTCCCTCGTGACCTTCGGAGTCGGCATCGAGCGCCGAGTAATAACCGCCGTCGGGCGATTGCATCTCGCGCATCACCCATTCCGCGGTTTCAACGGCGACGCGCTGAAAAAGCGGGTCGCCGGTCGCGAGCCAGGCGTCGGCGTAGAGCGACAGCAGTTGGGCGTTGTCGTACAGCATCTTCTCGAAGTGCGGGATCTCCCAGCGCTCGTCCACCGAGTAGCGGCAGAAGCCGCCGCCGATCTGGTCGTAGATCCCGCCGTGGGCCATGGCCGCGAGCGTGTCGCGCGTCATGCGCAGCGCCTGCGTGTCCTCCTTGCCCAGGCTCGCGCTTTTCTCCCAGTGATGCAGGCACAGCTCGATCGAGGCGGGATGCGGAAATTTCGGCGCGCCGCCGAAGCCGCCCCAACGCGCGTCGAACTGGCGCTGCAATTCGGCCTGCGCCCGGTCGAGCGGCTCCGGCCCGGGATGCACGCCCGGCGCCGGAGCTTCGGGCTGCAGGCGCGAAAAAATATCGCGCAACGAGTCGTTCTGTTCGCGGATCGCGTCGCGCTTCTGCGCGTACACCCCGGCGATGTGGCGCAGCAGCTCGGTGAATCCGGGCATGCCGTATTTGGGCGTCTTGGGGAAATAGGTTCCGCCGAAGAACGGCATCTGGTCGTCGGGGGTGAGGAACATGTTGAGCGGCCAGCCGCCGGGACGCTGCGCCAGCACCTGGTGCGCGGTCTGGTAAATCTTGTCGAGATCGGGACGTTCCTCGCGGTCCACCTTGATGCACACGAACAGCTCGTTCATCACGCATGCGACATCCTCGTCCTCGAACGATTCATGCTCCATCACGTGGCACCAGTGACAGGCCGAGTAGCCGATCGAGACCAGGATCGGCTTGTCCTCGCGCCGCGCCTTGTCGAGCGCTTCCGCGCCCCACGGGTACCAGTCCACC
>JACQER010000059.1 GCA_016200465.1 Gammaproteobacteria bacterium
AAGTCTCGTTCGTCAGAACGCTGGGATTAGGGGCCAAGGCGGACATCCAGGCCGTCAAGATTCCATAATAGATGTAGGCAGCATAGCGCCACCGCTCTCGCGGTGGCGCCGTGTGTCCGGAAAAGGCGATCCGCCTGACACCGCAGGGGGAAACGGCGCGTCCTGTCTTGGATTGATATATATCAATGTCTGAATAATGACAGATGTTTATTTTAGAAAATATGAAAAATGGGCACGACAGCGCCCCCTGTTCGACATTGCAAAACGGTTTCGTTTCAAGCAAACGTACTGTGCGCCTTGCACGCGAACGGTATCCCCATGGCAACGAGGAGAACGATGATGACGCAAAAAACCACCGGATTTGCATTATTGGCAGGCGCCGGTTTGTTCGGCCTTTCTCTGGTAACCGGTGCCTGGGCGGCCGACGTAAACAAGTTGGTTGAGAACTGCGCTCACTGTCACGGCAAGGACGGCGCCAGCACTGAATCGGACGTGCCGATCATTGGCGGCTATTCCGCGCCATACCTGAACGACAGTCTGGCGGTGTACAAGAAGAAGGAGCGCCCCTGCCCGGAGACGAAATACCGGAGCGGGGACAAGAAGGGACAGAAAACCGACATGTGCCAGGTTGCCAAGGACCTGAGCGATGCGGACATCAAACAGGTGGCGCAGTATCTTGCCGGAAAGAAATTTGTCCGCCCCCAGCAGAAGTTCGATCCGGCCCTGGCCAAGAAGGGCAAGGAGATCCACGATCGTAGCTGTGATAAATGCCACTCCGAGGGCGGCAGCCTTGCCAGCGATGACGCGGGGATTACCGCCGGCCAGTGGATGCCTTACCTCAAGGAACAGTTCAAGGAGTTCAAAGCCGGCAAGCGCCCGATGGTCAAGAAGATGAAGCCAAAGATGGAAAAGCTCGAACCAGCGGATATCGACGCGCTGATCAATTACTACGGGAGCTTCAAATAGACCGGGCGGTGGTGCTTGCCCGTGTGAATCGCAAACCTGCACCGAGAATGACTCAAGCGGGATAACGGCATATCGGCCGGAATGGTAACCAGGAGATCAACATGAAGACGCAAAGAACCATCGGATTTGTCTTGTTGGCAAGCGCCGGTCTGTTCAGTCTTTCACTGACCATCGGTGCCTGGGCGGCCGATCTGAACAAGCTGGTGGATGCTTGCTCCCAGTGTCATGAAAGGGACGGTGCCAGCCGCGATCCCAATATGCCGATCATCGGGGGCTATTCCGAGCCATACATTATCAGCAGCCTGACGGCGTACAAGAATAAGATTCGCTCCTGTCCGGAGATTGAATATCTGCACGGCGACAAGAAGGTGAAACGGACCGACATGTGCCGGATCGCCAAACCCCTGAGCGAAGAAGACATCAGGAAATTAGCGCAATATTATGCCGGCAAGAAATTCAGGCGCGCGAATCAGGATTTCGATCCGGAGTTGGCCAAGAAGGGCCAGCAGATTCATGAGCGCGACTGCGAGAAATGCCACTCCCAGGCCGGCAGCGTTGCCAGCGATGACTCGGGTATTCTGGCCGGCCAGTGGACGCCCTACCTGAAGCAACAATTCTTTGCGTTCTATGCCGAGAAGCGTCTGCTGGATAAGAAGATGAAGCCGAAGTTCAACAAGCTCGACAAAACGGAGATGGAAGCGCTCCTGAATTACTACGCGAGCTTCAAATAGCTAGACCGGCTGGAAATATACTGCTCATGAAATCTCAAATCAGCTGACCGGGCGGCATGTCTGCGGATGTGAATCTCGAACCTGCACCCAGAACGATCCAGGGGGGATAAGGCATGTCTTCTGAACCGACGGAAAACGAAAAGCCCGAGAGACGCTGGTCCAAGTTATGGCGCCCGCCATTCAAGTGGTATCTGCTGTGGATCCCGACGGGCGGCATACTGATGTTCGTGGCAGGCATCATTTTCTGGGGCGGGTTCAACACGGTCCTGGAGGCGACCAACACGGAGGCATTCTGCACCTCGTGTCACGAAATGCATGACTATGTCTATCAGGAGTACCAGAAGACGATCCATTTCAAGAACCGCACCGGCGTTCGGGCGACGTGCCCGGACTGCCACGTTCCGAGGCCGTGGATCTACAAGATAGCGCGCAAGATTCGGGCCACGAACGAGCTGTACCACAAAATGGCCGGCACCATCGACACCCGGGAGAAATTCGAGGCCCATCGCTTGGAGCTCGCCGAAACCGTGTGGGCGACCATGAAGTCAACGGATTCGCGTGAATGCCGAAATTGCCACACGCTGATTTCCATGGATCTGGCGAAGCAGGATAAGAGCGCCCAGAAGAAACATACCATCGAGTCCGTGCGCGAGAGCGGGAAAACCTGCATCGACTGTCATAAGGGAATAGCGCACGAGTTGCCCCAGGGTTATGAGTCCACAGCTCGAACGGGATCCCCGTGGTCACATCTTGATTTGCAACCACGAGCGGCCGCAGGCACGTTCAAAAGAGGCTTTGGCTAAAGGCCCTTTTTAAGAACACACGATTTTCTTCAGATACGAAACCGGGCGCGCTCGGAATGGTGAAAGCCCGAAGCGCATACCGCTGTCAGGCGCGTATGCAGATCATGAATGGCCGGACTGAGCGCGCCGTTCGGTGCTGGATGCCTTGTTTTCGACGCCATTCGTCTCTTCGAGCCACTTCCGGTCGAGGATGCGGATGTAGCCTTTTCCGCTGCCGATGATTTTCTTGCGGGCGAAGTCGGCCATGACGCGGCTCACGGTCTCTTCCGTCAGGCCGAGCATCTCGGCGATTTCGCGCCGCGACAGCCGCAGCGGCAGTTCGGCGCCCGGGTCGCCGCGCTGCGGAATCAACGACAACAGGAAGCTTGATACCTTTTCCGGCGCCGTCTTCAGCCCGAGATCGCGAATCAGAGATTCGGTCTGGTCCAGTTCCTGGCTGAGCGTCTCGATCACGCGCAACGCGATCGCCGGGCTGCCGGCGAGGATCTGCCGCAGGTCATCGTGGCTGATCTTGCAGGCGACCACGTCGGTGAGCGCCTCGGCGGTGAACGGATAACGCTGACCCTTGAAAGTCTCGATGCCAAGCAGCTGGCCCGCGACCGCAATCCGCAGGATCTGCTGCCGCCCGTCCGGCATTGAACTCGTGAGCTTGAGCTGTCCGGAACGCAGCGCGAACAAAAAAACCGCCGGATCGCCCTCGCGGAACAGCACTTCGTGCGGCGCGTACAGCTCGCGAATCAGGCGCTCGCGAATCTGACAAACCTGCTCCTTCGTGAGACCGGGATACAAGCGTTCTTCACACAGGACACAGGCATTGATCTCGCAGGAACAGGTAGCCATATGTTTAAGTATAGAGCCCCGTTAATGAATCCCTACTCCGCTTCGCTTCGTTCGTCCTGTCAGCATATTCGTTATCGGTGTAACAGGTAATCTAAATTTATTTGAGTCATTCTGACGGGATATTGATCTGCATCAATATTCACCATACCGGCGCGCTCGCGTTAATGACACAACACGATGTTTTGTTCACCTATTCATGGAGATATCCCGGTCCCGCCCGGAAGACTCAAACGCCAAGCCCGGGGACCCGTGATGCAGGTCTGATGGCGAGGGCAGCCCCATTTATTCCTGTCGTCGTGCCGCTCCCGGTTCGAGCGCGCCAGACCATGCTGGGCACGGCTGACGACTCAGAAAGACGATGCCGTGGAAGATGAAGTCAAAGTCAAGCGATGTCGATAGATAAACGCCGATTCAATTCACTGCCCGGAGGATGAGCAGGAAAAAACCAATTGACTGCATTACGCTTTCACGCTTGCAAGCACAGCCTTTTTTCCTGTTTTGCCGGGTGGATGATAAATTCCGGAATGAACGCGTAACTGTTCAAGATCGAGTATGCGAATACAGCCACGCGGCGCCTCGATCACTTTTTTCCGTTGGAGATCAGCCATCACCCGACTCACCGTTTCTATCCTGAGTCCGATCAGCTCTGCCATCTCTTCGCGCGACAAGGGGAACGATAATTCCCGGGGAACCGCCCCTCTTCGGGGGATCAGGGAAAGAATGAACATGGCAACCCTTTCAACGGAGCCATTTTGCCCGAGCACGCGTATCAGGTTTTTAGCCTGGGACAGTTCCTCATTCAATATTTCGACGATGCGCATGGCAACGCAGGGATTCTGATTCAGAACCCGGAGCATATCCTTGTGCTGAATCTTGCAGGCGATGACGGGCGCGATCGTTTCCGCGGTGTAGGTATAAACGTCGTCTTCCACCGTATCGAAGCCGATAACATGCCCCGCCGTGCCGAGACCGATAATCTGATCCCGGCCGTTGGTGCTCGAGGTCGTGAGCTTGATCTGCCCCTCGCGGACGATAAAAAGATGGGTACTGGGTTCGCCTTCACGGAACATTATTTCCCGCGTCCCGTAGGAATTCCGGTTCAGCAAGCCGAGGATTTCGCATGCCTGTTCCGAAGAAATCTTTGAATCCATCCGTGCATCGCAAAGCACGCAGCTGGCGATCTGACAGAAACAGGACTCCATAGCAGGCCTTCCCCTCTGGATTTCCGGGTTGTGATCCGTAACAAATATAAGCTTACCCCTGCGCCCAATGATTGATTGAAATCAACCTTTGCGAATTTTCCGGCGATGCACGGTAGCGCAGTTCCAACCCCTGGACATGCAAATCTATAGATATTTCAATCGGTCAGATACGTTTTCGTCCTGTTCATGTGGAAAAATAGATGACTTGGTTTATCGGTTTCTTTCCTCAAAAAAGCGTCGATGCCCCCAATCAAGAAATAAATGCTCTTTATTGATCTCAATCAATGATCGCCTGCCATTTATTGGAGATAAAGAGCGAGTCACTCACAAGGAGAGTTGCATGGGCAAAGCAAAAATAATCGGCATAGTAATCACCTTGAGCATGGTGTTTTTTCCATATCTGGCGCGCGCTCAAGGGAACGTTGATAAAGGCAAGAACCTCTTCACCCAGCAGTGCGCCTCGTGCCACGGACCTGGCGGAAAAGGAGACGGTCCCGCGGCGATGGCGTTGAAACCGAAACCCCGAGATTTAACCGACAAGGCATACATGGCGGGGTTGAGTGACCAACACCTTTTAGACGTGATCAAGAAGGGTGGGGCCGCCGTCGGGAAATCTCCGTTGATGCCCAGCATGGGCGCGGCGATGAAGGATAACGATATTCAGGACGTCGTCGCGTTCCTCAGAAGTTTAGCGAAATAATGATTTTAAGGAGTTGTCAAGAATGTCAAGAAAAGGAGTTTCCTCAAGACAAATAACAAGGAGGATGCTCATGTTGTTTCAACGTCTGGTTCGGGCTGCTGCCGGTGGAATCGTCATCGGGGGATTGCTCGCGAGCTTCGGCGGCTGCACCACGACGCCGCCGAGCGAGCCGGTGCGCCTGGTTTGGCCGCCGCCGCCGCTTACGGCGCGCATCGAATTCGTGCGCAGTATCGTGAGCGATGAAGACCTCGGCCACGATACCACCTTCAGTCAGCGCTTGTTGAATTTTCTCGGCGGTGAGATGCCGGCGCCCAACCGTATCGTCGAGCCGATGGGGCTTGCGATTTCCGATGACGGACAGCGCCTGTATGTCTCGGATTTCGCGCATCTCGCGGTCTTTGTCTTCGACTTTCCCCTGAAAAAATTTACCAAGATCGGGTCGGAAGAAAAGCTCGCCCGGCCCGTGGGCATCGCCCTGGATGCGCAAGAACAGCTTTACGTTGTCGAGCAAGAAAAGAAGGGGATCAGCGTTTTCGACCGGCAGGGAAAGAAAATCCAGTTCATCACCCATCCCAGCGTCGAGCGCCCTACCGGAATTGCGCTCGATCGCGCGCGCGGAAAAATCTATCTCGCCGACACCAGCCACACCAAGTCTCCGGTGCACGTCGTCAAGGTCTTCAATCTGCGCGGGGAGCTCATTGGGACTGTAGGCCATGACAAGGGCAGCGAGGCGGGCGAGTTTCTGTTTCCAACGTACCTTGCCGTGGATACGCAAGGCAATCTTTATGTCACCGATACCCTCAACTCGCGGGTTCAGGTGTTCGATCCGGATGGAAAGTACCTGAAGACGGTGGGTAGCCGCGGCAGTGCCTGGGGCATGTTCGACAAGCCCAAAGGCGTGGCCCTCGACAGTTTCGGCAACCTGTATGTCGCGGATTCGGGTTGGAGCAATGTGCAGATTTTCAACCAGAAGGGGGATGTGCTGCTGTTCTTCGGCGGCCGTGGGCCGATTCCGGGGATGCTCAAGAATCCGACCGACATCACCATCGATAAACAGAACCGGATTTACGTCGCCGACTATCTCAACCACCGGGTCGAGGTGTATCAACTGGTGAATACGACCGCAGCGGACAGTTTACTTAACCCGTCCGCTCAGACGACCCAAGGAGGTGATATTGAAACGAAAAAAACTGCAACGCAGTAGGTAGTAGTAGTCCGCATCGATAGAACGTCCTTTTTTTAAGTTTACGTTAACAAGTGGAGGACTTGAGCATGAACCATTTTAGAGAAATACTCATCGCTGCCGCGATTATCGCGTTAGCGCCGGCCGTCGGATGGGCTGCACCGGGTGCAGCGGGCGGTATAGAGGGCACCCCACACGATTTTTCAGCCAGTGGCGGGGGCGTTGGCTTGTGTACTTTTTGTCACACGCCACACAGAGCCATCAGCACCCAGTTGCTGTGGAACCATAAACTTTCCACGGCCAGCTTTTCCTGGGATGCGACTGAAACTACAGCCGGTACTGCTTATCCGACCTTCACAGGCGACACATACAAGGGACCGACCGCCAAGTGCCTGAGCTGCCATGACGGCAGCGTGGCCGTTGGCGACATCGCGTGGTGGAACGAAGGCGCACCCGTGGCGCCGCTCGATAACACGCAGCACCTGTGGCCTGACGCGTTCAACATCGGCGCCAGAAATGGGACTCTTGGCAACATGTCGGGCAACCACCCCGTGGCCATGCCCATCCCGTACGGTAACGCCGCAAACACCTACAACGGTGTTACGACCGGCGCGGGAGCCACGCTTTCAGAGTGGGTGGCTAATCCGGCTTCAGTCAATATTCGTCTGTTCAACGATACCGGCGGTGGCAACATCAAGGCTGGCGCTGTGGCAACCCGGACCGGCATTGAGTGTTCATCGTGTCATGATCCGCACAACAAGGCGTCCGAGGACGATCTCTTTCTTCGCGGACACCTGGCTGGAAATACCGGTGGAGCGGGAGGCTACATCTGCCTGAAGTGCCATAACAAGTAAGTTCAGGCTCCGGGACCTGAGGAAAGGGAGCGTATCCCCATCCTCAGGCCAGTCTGTGCGGCGCGCCGAAAAGATAGATGCGGAGGTTCCGGCGCAAGCCGGCACAGGTCCGCGGGAAATCCTGGTGGTTTCTGGGTAACATCGGGGTTATCCTAAAAAACCAATGCGCTCGCATCGGTGGGCGTGTTTCTGGGGGAGCCGTGCATGAACAAGAAAATGGCTAGGGTGCCAGGAGTCAGTTTTTTTCTGCGGAGCTTGCTGGTGGTGATTGCCGGCGTATGGGCGACGGCGCTTGCCGCCGAGACTCCTTCGCATCCCAAGCTGACGCGCGGGAAGATCCTATACGACAGGAATTGTGCCTTTTGCCACGGTGAGGACGGCCATGCCGACACGCCGGTGGCGAAGCTGCTGCAAACGCATCCGCGTAATTTTGCCGACCCGGTGGAGATGGCGCGCGTTAACGACAACGAAATCCACGAGGCCATCAAGGAGGGTAGACCGGGAACGGCGATGGCCGCGTGGGGACAGGTATTCAGCGAGCTTGAGATCGGCGATTTAATGGATCACATTCGGAGCCTCACCTTGCCCCGGCCGCCGACGCTCACGACCGAGCAACTTAGCGTGGAGATCGGGAGGCGCATCTATAAAAAAGATTGCGTCGAGTGTCACGGCGTGGACGGGCGCGCCAACACCGAAGCGGCGAAGGTCCTTCGTCCTCCCCCGGCTAATTTCGCCGATCCGGTCGAGACGGCGCGCATGGATGACGGCCGGATGTACAGCGCCATCAAGCTCGGAATTCCCGGAACTTCCATGGGAGGCTGGGGGGGACTTATGAACCCGGCGGAGATCATCGACGTCATGCGTTATATCCGGACCCTTGAGCAGCCGCTGCCCCCGGGGATGAGCAAGTCGGGACTGGATGTGACCGTTGGCGGGAATATCTACCGGAAATACTGCATCAGCTGTCACGGTGAGAAGGGTGACGGCGACACCGAACTGGGCAATGCTCTGGCCAAGCTTCCGCGAGATTTCACCAGTGCCAAGGAGATGGCTCGCCTCGATCAGAAAAAGATGGCCGAGGCCATCGCGCACGGAAAGCCGGGTACCGCCATGGCGCCGTGGAATGGCATCCTCAACCCTGAGGACATCCGGCGGGTGACCCTTTTCATCCGGCAGAAGTTCCAGCACCGGCCTTAACTGTCATGCATTGCCACCGTGTCTGGCTGCTCCTGGTCATGATGGCGCTGGCACTGACGACGGCGAGCGGCTGCAATCCCGAGACCCGGTACCGCGTTCTGTCGAAAATCTTCGAAGAGGTCCCGCCGCCCGGAAAGGAGGTCCAGCATAAACCGGTGGTGCATGGTCCGCGACGATCGCCGGCACACGAACCGGTTAAAGCTCCCGAGAAAGTCGATACTGTGCTGGCGTCGCCGGAATGGGTAACGCCGCGCAACTGGCGTGAGCTGCTGCGTCAGTTGCCGAAAGAAGAAGCGGGTGGTGTGGACTGGGATGACGCGCTGGCAAAGAAACTGATTCAGCCCCGATCCGGGCTGGAGCCCGATGCTCCGGATCAGCCGGCCTTCGATCTCAATCTGGAGCTGATACCGGAAGGCCAGCCGTTTTTCAAGGTGGTTTTCCCGCACAAGGAACACACCGAGTGGCTTGCCTGCGCCAACTGCCATACGGATATTTTCAAGATGCAGCGCGGCGCCGATCCGATCACGATGACCAAGATCTACTCCGGTGAGTATTGCGGGCGCTGCCACGGCAAGGTGTCTTTCACCCTTCCCACGGGGTGCCCCCGCTGTCACGCGGCGCTGGCGGGACCGGCAAAAACCAAATGATGCGCGCCGGTATCTTTTTCATCCTCGCGACCGTGCTGCTGGTATTGCTAATGCGATACGGAGCGGCGGCGGAACCTGAATACGCTGACATTGTTTTTTCGCGCAAAACGCCCGGCGCCGACGAGATACCGGCCGCCGTGTTTCCCCACTGGGTGCACCGTATAAACTTCAAATGCTACGTGTGCCACGATGCGATCTTTCAGATGAAGGCCGGCGCTCACCCTGTCACGATGGACGCCATCCGGGACGGCAAGTTCTGCGGCGCCTGTCACAACGGAAAGGTCGCTTTCCCTGTAGGGTTCGATACCTGTGACCGATGTCATCACCAATGAAACAGTGGGCCAGAGCGATAATGTTCGGCGGAGTCATGGAGGTGACGGCGATGCTCATGTCGCATGAATCCTGCGCACAACCCTTGTTTGGCCTGGGGACGTGGGGCGGTGAGGTTGAACTCGGTTACGAACAGGATCGTCAGGTAACGCGCTCACCGGGCAGTCCCGATCTGGTGTTCAACCGGGCACGAAACGACGAGAAGCTGGGTATCCGGAATCAGGGTTTCTTCATTGTTGATCCGCGACTGTTCACGGGCAATCTGGGGTTGACCTTCGACCTGTTTCAGGAGCACGACCGTTTCGACGGGAACAGGGAGTATCAGAACGGTAAACTGACCGGCTACGATTTCGACGCAGGCATCCTGAGTGAGAAACCGTATTCTGCGACGATCTTCGCCAACCACAACGAAAATATTTTCAATCGCGATTTCGGGGGACGGTCAGTGGTTACATTCGAGAACCGCGGCGCCAGTCTGCACCTGCGCGAGGACAGCTTCCTTCAGGACTGGGGGATCCCCTATTTCAACGCCACCCTGAGCGCTCGTGAGGAGCATACCCAGGAGGAAACCACCTTGTTTGCGCAGCGATTCACGCGTAACGAGACGCGTGATATTACGACCCTGGAAGCAAACAAGGGTTTTGTGAATGCCGACCTGGGATTCAGCTATGAACAGACCGATGTTGTGGATCAAGCGCGCCCGCAAAATGCCTTTCAGACCCAGGCGGCTAACCTGATCTACAGCCTCGATTTCGGGCCGACGCTGAACCACCGATGGAATTCACGCGTGTATTATCTTGACCGTACGGACGGAAGCCCGGTCACATTCCTGACGATCGACGAGCAGTTGCGCTTGCACCATCACCAGGATCTGTTTACGGATTACCGATACCTGCTCTTGCGCCATGATACCCGGTTTGGAACCACCACTACGCAAAACGGGACCATTCTGGTACATCAGCGGCTTTACAAGAATCTGACCAGCGACTACAAGCTGCAGGGGCAGACGCAGGATCTTCCCGATGGCAACCGCTCCAACTATGCGGGCCAGGCTGACTTCAACTACCGGCGGTCGCTGACGCCGGATCATCAGGTTTTTGCGCGCCTCGGCGGAAGATATCAGCTCGATGATAACGACTTGGCGATTTCCCGGGTTAATGTGGTCGACGAGCCGCATACGGCGCCCACGCCGCTGGGGGTCGGTGCCGGCTTTGCGCTCGGCAATTCTTTCGTGATCACTTCCACGATCGTGGTACTGGACAGCTCGCGGATTGCCGCCACACCCGGCGTGGATTACGACATCGTGCAGGAAGGGAACATCACAAAAATCGTTCCCATCGTCGGGAGTCCCGTGATCCAGCCCGGCGAAAACCTGTTCGTCAGTTATGCCTTTGAAGTCGCGCCGAGTCTCCGATTCTCGACCGATTCCTGGTGGATGGGCGGCGGAATGGATTTCCACTGGGTCGCGCTCTCTTTCTCTCGCGAGCAGTCAGACCAGACGCTGATCGCGGGACGCGACAGCCAGTTTCTGGAGAACCGGCGCACCGATACCGTCCAATCGGAGTTGCGCGGAGACTGGGGACCGGTTCAGGCGCGCGCCGGCGCCAATTATCTGACGTTGGATTCCACGCGTCTGGCGTATACCCGTTGGCAGTTCAGCCAGTTTATCTCCTACCGGCCCCGGTTCGACTTGCTGCTGAGTCTCGTGACTGAACAGGCGTACACTGATTTCAGGTTGCCGGAGCGTCAGAGCGACACCCATTTTGCACGTTTATCGCTCGACCGGTTCGCGCCGAGCGGCTGGTATACCTCCGTGTATGCCAGTTCGCGTACCTTGCACGACAGCCAGCAACCGGACGAGATCCTGCGGGAGGCGGGAGTGAAGGCGCGCCGCGCCTATGGCAAGCTCGTCATCGTGCCGTCGCTGACCTGGAGCGATCGTAAGCGCGGTGAGGTCGATACGACTGACAGACGAGCGGAAATAAAAGTGACACGACGCTTTTGAGGCACGCGATGCACGGCAAGCTGACACTCATCATAGTTCTCATTCTCCTTCAACTCATCCCGGGTTGCGGGAGCTGGTCCACGGCGCCCGCTCCGGAGAAGCCCGTGGAGGCGCGCGTGTGGCCGGCGCCGCCGGCGACGCCACGCATCCGTTATGTGCGCAGTTTCTCAGGGCCGCATGACCTGGGGATCGTGAAACCGTGGTATCAGCGGGTGGCCGAAACTATTTTCGGCAAAACCGAGGAGTATTTCATCCGCCCGACCGGCGTCGCCGAGCGCGATGGCGTGCTGTACGTCGCCGATCCCGGCGCGCAGGCGCTGTGGATATTCAATGTCCCTCAACAGAGTTTCACCAAGGTTACCCAGATAAACGATATACCGCTGGCCTCACCGGTTGCCGTCGCTGTCCGCAACGATGGCTCGGTATTTGTCGTTGACTCATCGCTCAAAAAAGTTTTTCTGTTGAATCCCGACGGCAAGTTATTACGAGTGTTCATCGACAGCGGTCTGGAGCGGCCGGCGGCGCTCGCTTATGATGCGGTCACGGATCGGCTTTATGTCGCGGACTCCGCCGCTCATCGGATCGGCGTATACGGTTCGGATGGCACGCGCGTATCGGCCTGGGGCAAGCGAGGCGGCGGAGACGGTGAGTTCAACTTCCCCACGCACCTCGCGTTCGACGGAACGGGAACGCTGCTGGTGACCGATGCGCTGAATTTTCGTATCCAGGCGTTTGACCGTGACGGAAAATTTCTCTGGAAGATGGGTCGTCACGGCGATGGCTCGGGTAATCTTGCCGCGCCCAAAGGCGCGGCCGCCGACAGCCAGGGACATGTCTACGTCGTTGACGCGTTGTTCGACGCGGTGCAGATCTTCGAGCGCGACGGGTCCTTGCTGCTCGTCTTCGGCGAGCGCGGCACGGGACGTGGACAGTTCTGGCTGCCGGCGGGAATCTTCATCGGCCCAAACGACCGGATTTATATCGCGGATGCGTACAACCAACGAATACAGATTTTCGATTTTCTCGGCGGACGCTGACAGGCGGGTGACATGCAACTCATGAACTCCACGAATACCGGTATACGCGGGCGGGCGGTTTTCTGTCGGATCGGCGGCGCATGTGCGGCGTTCGTCCTGCTGCTTGCAGGCATGGTGCTGCTGTCCACGACGACTCAGGCCCAGACCCAGATCGTGCGCACGGTGCATAATCTCACGCCAAGCGGCCCGGGTTCGATGCGTGTGAGCGAGGCAACGGGCCTGTGCGTCTTCTGTCATACGCCGCATAACGCCAATCCTACGCGTGCGCTCTGGAATCGGGAACTCTCCGGCCTGTCATACACGCTTTATCAGAGCAGCACGATGGAGGCGAGCCTGTCTCAACCTACCGGTTCGTCGCGACTTTGTCTTTCCTGTCATGACGGAGTCTTGGCGCTGGGGAACCTTCGCGTTGCACCGAAGGGAAGTCAATTCACGCTGGGGCCGCTCACCGGGAAGGGCTCTCTGGGGACTGATCTCTCCGATGACCATCCGATTTCATTCGTCTACGACAGCGCGCTGGCTTTACGCCGTGGTCAGCTCGCCGATCCCGTGGCGCTGCCGCACACCGTGCCTCTGGACAACACGCGTCAGCTTCAGTGCACCGCCTGCCATGATCCTCACGAAGACCGCCAGCCTAACTTTATGCGGATGGACAACCGTTACGGCGCGCTCTGCACTGCCTGCCATCGCCTGCGGAACTGGGGCGATTCAACGCATGCGACCTCGGGCGCCACGTCGAAAGGCACCGGGCCGAGCCCGTGGCCCGACGGCGCGTTTCCCAGCGTCGGGGAGAATGCGTGCGTGAACTGTCACCGTTCCCACGCCGCCGGCCATCCGCAACGCCTGCTGGCGCAGGGCGTGGAGCAGGCCAACTGTACGGTCTGCCACAACGGCGTGGTGAGCGACAAGAATATAGAGTCGGAGTTTTTGAAGCCATCCCGCCATCCGGTCGAGAACAGTCAGTGGGTGCACGAGCCGAAGGAGGAACCGGCGCTCATGTCGCCGCATGTCACATGCGTCGATTGTCACAACCCTCACGCGGTGACGTCCACGGCGGCGCAAGCTCCTACTGCATCGGGCCGTCTCCGCGGAGTTCGCGGCGTGACCAGCGGCGGCGGTCGCATCGACGAGGCGAACTACGAATACGAAGTTTGCTACAAGTGTCACGGGCTCAAAGAGCCGGGCACAGCGGGAGTGCTGCGCCAGGACAACACTCGTAATATCCGCCTGAAGATGGATGCCAATAATCCGTCGTATCACCCGGTGACGGCGCCGGGGAGGAACGCGACCATCATCGGTCTTGAGCCGGGATATACCGCCTCGAGCATGATCTTGTGCACCGACTGTCATAACAACAGCGACTGGACGCCGAGCGGGCTGAGTCCCCGCGGACCGCATGGTTCGTGGTATGAGCCGATCCTGGAGCGCGAATTCCAGGCCGGAGACCCGGCGGCGGAATCGTTCTCCAGTTATGCGCTGTGTTATAAATGCCATAATCGCACGAGTCTCTTAACCGATATCCCCGGGCGTTTTCCGCACAACGCGCATGTTGTCGCGCAGAACACCTCCTGCGCCGTGTGCCATGATACCCATGGCGCGCGTCAGAACACGCATCTCATCAATTTCATGCTGCGCGCGAAGGTCGGTAACACCGTCGTGAGTCCATCCCAGAACGGGAGACTCGAATTTGTGCCCGATCCGTCACAGCCCGGTCGGGGGAACTGTTCCCTTAACTGTCATGGGTCGGAACATAACGCGAGACCCTATTGAGGGTCACCCTATCCGCTATGGGCGCGGCCGCGCCGGGACGCATGACCTGGGAATCGTGAACCTGGGCCTGCAGCAGGTATCGACACATCAACCAATATCTCCCGGGCTTCCCGGCGTCTCCGGGCAGAGATTCCAGAGCAAACAGCTTTTGCGCGCTGATTTTTACCCCTACCGGAGCGCGATAAGCCCCATTGATTTAAATCAATGCATGCATGTTCACCGACTTGATAGGGTGTTTACATTAAAAAATTAAAATTGGCTTGCAGGAGTTGCATGCCTGAGCACGTTGTCCTCCGGATCTATCTTGTCGTGATCCCGTTGGCGGGCTGCGTGGCAATGTTTATATCCTGACGCACGTCATCGGGCGTGGCACGCAAGACAGGCGGTTGGCCAGCGGCGTGCTGGTTTCAGCGCTGTTAACGCCTGTCTCCGTGTTCGCCCGCGCGGGAATGTGGTGACCGGCGGGCGGGAACTCTCAAAGACCATGCAAGGCTCGTTGTACTTTTTATCCCCCTTTCCTGGGGCAGGAGGGTTCCTTGGCCGCCAAGATCGTTTGCTCTCCCGTTCCACCCGCTGTGGATGCTGACGCGCCTGTTTCCGATGTGGGTGGTCCGAGCGGCACAATGCATTTGACTGGAAGCATGTCAGCATGGGCCAATCCAAAATTTCCGAGAGTTCCGATGAGACATCTTGTGCTGGGTGTCGTGTTGTCGGTGGCGCTGGTTGGTTGCTCGGATAAACAGGAATCAACCACGAAAGCCTCATCCGAGAAGCAAGCCACGGCGGATGTTGGTGCGGGCAAAGCCTTCGCGGAGCGCGAATGCAAAGGGTGTCACGGCTTGAATGGCGCCGGTGCGGCGCCGGCGATTCCACACCTGGCGGCGCAACATGAGCGTTACCTGCTCGCGTCGATCAAGGCGTATGGGGAAGGAAAGCGCACTCATGCCGCCCTCAAGCAGATGGTGGAACACATGAGCGAAGCGGACGCGCGCAATGTGGCCGCGTACTACGCCAGCCTTCCGCCGGTCGCGACCGCCTCGGGAAAGGATGCCCAGGCCTTCCTTCCCTATGAAAACGGCAAGAGGCTGGCGGCTGCGTGTGCGAAGTGCCATGGCGAAGATGGCAACAGCAAGATACCCGGCACTCCCGGCCTGGCCGGCCAGCAGCCCCGCTATTTCGTCGTTGCTCTCCAGGAGTATCTGCACAGGGAACGCAAGACGAACCCGATGCACGCTCTATTGCCTCGCTTGAGCAGGTTGGACATGGAAAGCCTGGCGCTGTATTTCGCGTCTCAGACCCCGGCGCAACGTGCCGCACCGTCTATTGGTAATCCGGCGGCAGGCGAACCGTTGACCGCCGTGTGTGGCGGTTGTCATGGTTTTCAAGGCGTGAGCCCCGACGCGGCCACGCCAAGTCTCGCGGGCCAGGATGCCCGGTATCTGGTGAATGCGATCAAGGCCTACCGAAAAACCCGCGAGCATGAGGGGATGCGGCGTTTCGTCGTCCATCTTAGCGACAAGGACATCGATAATATCGCCGCCTTCTACGCGGTCCAGAAATCCAGACCCGCCGACAGAGGCCAGACGTTTGTGCAGGAGCTGACCGACAAATGCGAACGTTGCCATGGCGCCGGCGTGGTCAACCCCGCGATGGTGGCGCCGAAAATCAACGCGCAGGACAGAGATTATCTCATTATGGCCCTGAGGGCGTATCGCGACGGTAAACGCGAAAGCACCACGATGCACAGCATGATGGGGTTACCTTATAGCGATTCGATCATAGAAAGTTTCGCGTCTTTCTATGCCAATCAGCCGGCAAAATGAGGCGCGTCATATCGAGCGAACGTCGATGAAACAGCGCGCGCGGAATCTTTACCGGGTTGCATTCGTGGCTATAGTGGTTGCGGGCGCGGCGATCGTGGAGTATTCCCCGGGAGCGAATGCCCAAGCCGTGGGCGCCGCGGCGGACAAGAAAGACGGCCTCCGCGCCGTGCAGGCCACGGCTGTTGAGGTTGCGGAAGGCAAGCGTATCGCCCAGGCCACGTGCGTTCGCTGTCACGGTTTGGACGGCATCAGCACCGCCAAGGGCGTGCCTCATCTCGCCGGTCAGCGCCCGGCGTATCTTTATCTTGAGCTGCGTGCCTACCAGTCAGGCGCCCGCGGTAAAAAGGTGATGGACGGCGCTGTCGAGTTTCTGGGCGACGACGCACTGGTTAAAGTCGCTGCCTATTATGCGAGTCTCGATCCCGCGCCGCCCGTCGCAGCGAGTGGCGCAAAGGCCGCGCCGGCCAAGCCCGACCCGGTGCGGGCGGGCAAGGCGGCCGCGGCCGCCTGCGCGGGTTGCCACGGCGAGGGCGGCATCAGCAAAACGCCCGGCATGCCGAACCTCGTCGCGCTGGACCCGAAATACCTTGTCGCGGCAATGAAAAGCTACAAGAGCGGTCAGCGCAAGCACGATCTGATGAAGTCCATGCTCGCGGCTGTGAGTGATGCGGACATGAATAACGTTGCGCTCTACTACGCGTTGCAGACGCCGGCCCGGGCGCAGACCCCGGCAGCCGGTAACCGGTCGGCAGGCAAGACCGCTGCCGCGGCCTGCGCCGGGTGTCACGGCAACCAGGGCGTCAGCACGAATCCCGCCGCCCCGAGCCTCGCGGGTCAGGATGCGCAGTATCTCGCGACCGCCCTTCAGGCCTACAAGAACGGATCGCGCAGCGACGCAACGATGAAGAGCCTGGCGGCGGCGCTCGATGACCGGGTGACGAAGGACATGGCGGCCTTTTACGCGGCGCAGCCACCGCAGCCGCCGGACGTACGCAAGCCTCTGACAACCGCCGAGTGGGTGCAGAAGTGCGACCGCTGTCACGGCGTCAACGGCAACAGCACCGATCCGTTTTTGCCGGCCCTCGCGGGTCAGCGCGCGGAGTACATGGTAAAGGTATTGCACGACTATCGGACGCGCGTGCACCAGAGCTCGACGATGGCCGCCATGTCCGACGCGCTCACCGAGGCGGACATCGAGAACCTCGCGGCGTACTACGCGCGGCAGAAGGCGCGGGCGGTCGTGTTCATGCCCGTGCCGGGCCAGTGACTATGTCTCGGTCGACAAGACCAAAAGGAACGGACCATGAATGACGCCCCGCTGCACAGGCTGAATCACCACTACTCGGAGCTGCCTTGCAGTCTGCGCGTGCTCTACACCTCGGCGCTTGCCATTCTTGGCTTAGGCTACCTGTTCGCGCTGATCTATGTTTTCCACGCGCAAGCCGGGCGGGACGGGAATCCGAGCTCGCTGTCGTACGAGGATATCGTGCTCGCTTACCGGGGCAGCGGGAAGGGCTCGCGGCTTGAGGGGGCGTTGCGAGGGCCCATGTCCACGATGCTCCCGGCCGACGAGAGCGCTTCCCTCATCAAGTGGGTCAAGGAAGGCGCAGAGCGCTCCCATTACGAGACGGAGATCAAGCCGTTACTGGAAAAGCGCTGCGCGACCTGCCACGACGGCAGCAACCCGCACCTGCTCAACCTGGTCGGATACGATAATCTCAAGAAGGTGACCGAACAGGATACCGGTGCCGAGATCTTCACGCTCGTTCGCGTGTCGCACATTCACCTGTTCGGGTTCACCTTCATCTTCTTCACGATCGGCCTGATCTTCAGTCATGCCCGCATGCGTCCGGTGTGGTTCAAGTGCGCCGTCGTCGCGACGCCCTTTGTCTGCACCCTGCTGGACGTCAGCGCCTGGTACATGACCAAGCTGTATGCATGGTTCGCCTGGGTGGTGATCATTTCCGGCGTGGTCATGGGCCTGTGTTTCGCCTTCATGTGGGTGGTGTCGATGTATCAGATGTGGTTCTCCCCGGCGACTTCACAGATCGTGAAGAGGGAAGGCGACGATGTTGGTTGACCGGAAGCCGGATGGAGCCCTTGACCGGCCGGCTGACCTTATCGCGGCGTGGCCGTTGTAACGTAACTGGTGAGAGACTTGCCGGGCAATAAAGATGCACTCAACCGAAGAGGAAATTGACATGAAACTTGCGGCGATCACGATTACAAGTTTTGCGGCGCTGTTCAGCATTGGGCAGGCATCCGCTGCCGACGGCAAGGCGGTGTTCGAAAAAAACTGCTTCCCTTGCCACAATCAGATGTCTCCGAAATTGACAGGCGAGATGGCGAATTGGCAGCCTCGCCTGAAGCAGGGTAACGATGCGTTGGTGGCCTCGGTGATCAAGGGCAAGGGAACGATGCCGCCGAAAGGTGGCAACGCCTCCCTTGCCGATGCCGACGTCAAGGCCGCGGTCGAATACATGGTGACTCAGATAAAGTAGAGCAGCTCCCCGGGCCGAGCTTGGTTTCTCCGGGCGTGGCGTGCGGCTGCCCGACGATGCCCTTACCCAGGGCAAGTTCGCTATTTGCCCCGTGTCCAGATTTCCGGGTCCACTTCTCAAGTGTGAATTCCGAACGCGATGCATCGTGAGATGTCCGACCAGCGCCGGAGTTTTATCGAAGCGACACTGGCCATCCCCGTCCCCGAGGCCATCACGCTTGTTCGCGCACCGGCGATCGCGATGATGCGCGATGCCCGAACGTTCCGAAAAAAAGCCGCGCCAGAGTATTTTCTTTTTGTACAATGAAGCGCAAAATATTGAACAGTATCTTTGTTTAACTTGCATAGGAGATAACTCAAGTGCAGCAATATAAAATTGTCGTACTCTCAACCTCGCTTGTCGCTCTTTTCCTGATGGGGGTTTCGGCAGTCCGTGCTGAAAACACCGCTCGTCCCGGCGGAGAAAAAACAGCTTCCTGCGAGCAATGTCATGGACCGAAGGGAGCCGCTCCCGTGCAGGGCCTCATTCCCAAGCTTTGTGGGCAGAATGCCGAGTATCTCGAAGCGGCACTCTTGCAGTTCCAGGACGGCAGACGCTCTCAACCGATCATGCATGCCACGACGAACCTTCTGTCCAAGGATATAATCAAGCAGCTCGCCGGTTATTTCTCGGGTGCATCCTGTTCACAAAAATGAATCGTCAAAATACAAAAAAGGTCCTGGTTTTGAACGGGGCCTTTTTTGCATCTCATCCCGAAGGCGATTTATCATCCCGATAGATGACCACGTCGCACCACCCTTTCGCAACCAGCCTGGCCCGCGCGGAGAAGGCGCTGTTCGACGGCCTCGGCGTCAATGCCGGTCTCTCCCGCGGGGCAAACCCCGAGACGTGACCGTGACCCCGCCGCATCCGGGCGAATACGAGTTTACCTGCCAGATGCGCATGTACTGCGCGGGATGCTGGTGGCGAGATAAATGACAGGCATAAAAAAGCGGGGCTGGGCGCCCCGCCTTTTTTGCGGCACCAAGGAATACTTATGACCGCTTGGCGCGATGCGCCTGACGGTGGTCATGACGACGGTCGCGCTTGTCGCGCTTGAGGTCTTTCTTGTCGGCGTGCAGGTCGCGCTTGTCACGTCGCAGCTCGGCGTTGTCTTGTTTCAGTTCGCGCCGCTCGCGTCCCACGCCGGCCTTGTCGCCCTCGCGCTTTTCCTGTTTCAATTCACGCCGATCCTGGTTGCGTTCGCGGACGTCCTGGTGAATCTCGCGCTTGTCCCGGGCGATTTCCTTCCGGTCCTGGACGATTTCCTTCGTGTCGGATCGCAGTTCAGGGTTGCCCTGTGGCGCGGGGTCGGCGGCGTGAACCACCGGCATGGCGGCAAGGGTGAGAACGGTTCCGACCGCGGCAAGTTTCAGTTTCAGCATGATGCAATTCTCCGGTTGAAGTGGATGGTATGGTGCAGCGCTAAACACGGGCGACTATGACTGAGTCTAGCCAATCGCGTTCGTCATGAATTTAACGCGCCGTTTCCGGCGGCGTTGACACGATAAAATCCGTCACGGGTCAGGGGCCGGGCGGCAACGGGCGAATGCCGGGATCAGTCGACATTAAGCCAGTAGGCGCCGCCGGTGGCGACGGCGATCGTGACCAGGCCGAGGATCAGATTGACGCCGATGAGGCGGCGTATCACGGCCAGCTGTTTTCCGGCGGCGGGGAAGTCGCCGGCGGCGATCGCGCGGTTCATGCGCCGGTAGGGCAGGAAGAATATATATAGATAAATGCCGATCATGGTGAAGCCGGTGAACTGCATGACTTCCACGTGCACGCCGACGTTGTCCATGCCTTCGAAGGTCTGGAAGATGATCCAGTAGCCGCTCGCCGGCAGCAGCACGACGACGGCCCATACCCACGGAAAGAAGCGCGCGAAAGTCCCGGACCACAACGGCAGGCGCAACGGCGGTTCCAGCAGGCTCGCGGCCACCGGGCGCAGCGCCATGTAGGCGAAAAACATCCCGCCGACCCAGATGACCGCCGACAGAACGTGCAGCGTGATGGCTAACGGCATGAAAATTCCCGCGAATGATTGAGTTTATTGAGACGATCATATTATTCTCTGCCGCGTGACCTCGCTACAAGATCTTTCGCTCGAGCAGCTGCGCGCCCATGCCGTGAAAACCTTCCGGCACGGCGGTGGATCGCGTCCGGACGTGCTGCTGATCCGGGTGAACGGCGAGGAAGCGGTGCTCAAGGATTTCACCCGTGCCGATCCCTGGTTCCGGCGTCTCGTGGGTCCGCTGTCGGTGCGGCGCGAGGCGCGCGCGCTGCGGCAACTGGACGGCGCGCGCGGTGTGCCGCGCTTGCTGCGCGTCATCGGTCGCGACGCGCTGCTGATGGAATACATGCCCGGGACCAGCACGCGCGAGGTTCCGCCCGGCGGGCTGACGCCGCAATTTTTCGAGCGCTTTTATCGTCTCGTGGATCGTCTGCACGAATTCGGCGTGGCGCATTGCGACCTGCGCAGCCAGGGGAACATTCTCGTCGGCGCCGACGGCGAGCCGCACGCGGTGGATTTTGTCGCGCATTTCCGCCGGCCGCGCCGATGGAATCTGCCGGGCCGCTGGATGTACGGCAAGTTCTGCGAGGCCGACCGGGTCGCGGTGGCGCGTCTGAAGCGCAGCCACGCGCCGGACCTGCTCACGGAATCCGAGCGACAGGCGCTGGCGCGCGACCGCAAAACCCCCCTCGAGCGCGCGGCGCGCCTGGTCGGAAAAAGCGTGCGCAACGTCAGCCGCTGGCTGCTGACGCGCCGGTCATAGGCCCACCGTTCCAAAGGCTGAAAACTTGCCGGTCTTCGGGTAAAGTGCGCGTCTTTGTTTCCGACAAAATCGTCATGCGTTCCACTTGCACATAAGGTTTAACCACATGCGTGATTACAAGATTGCTCCTTCGATTCTCTCCGCCGATTTCGCCCGCTTGGGCGAAGAGGTGACGAACGTCATCGCTTCCGGCGCCGACATCGTTCATTTCGACGTGATGGACAACCATTACGTGCCCAACCTCACCATCGGTCCGCTGGTGTGCGAGGCGCTGCGCAAGCACGGCGTGAAGGCCGAGATCGACGTGCACCTGATGGTCAAGCCGGTGGATCGCATCATCCCGGACTTCGCCAAGGCCGGCGCCACCTATATTACGTTCCATCCCGAGGGCTCCGAGCACATCGACCGCAGCCTGCAACTGGTGCGCGACTCGGGTTGCAAATCCGGTCTGGTTTTCAATCCGGCCACGCCGCTCGATTACCTGAAGTACGTGATGGACAAGGTGGACATGGTGCTGCTGATGTCGGTGAACCCGGGTTTCGGCGGCCAGAGTTTCATCAAGTCGTCGCTCGACAAGCTGCGCGAGGCGCGCAAGCTCATCGACGCCAGCGGGCGCCAGATCCGGCTCGAGATCGACGGTGGCGTGAAAGTGGACAACATCCGCGAGATCGCCGAGGCCGGCGCCGACACCTTCGTCGCGGGTTCCGCCATCTTCAGCGCCGGCAAGGCCACGGACGCGAATCGCTATAACTCGGTGGTGAAGGCGATGCGCGACGAACTCGCCAAGGCCAAGGTCTAGTGGAATCGACGGCGAAAAAAATGGCGACGTCTCCGCTGTCGGTGAAGATGGTCATGATCGACCTCGACGGCACGCTCATCGACACCGTGCCGGACTTGGCCGCGGCCGCGAACCGCATGCTCGCTGATCTGGGACGTCCCGCGTGGGACATGGAGCATTACCGTGCCTGGATCGGCAACGGCGTGCCGCGCTTCGTGAAGCGCGCCCTGACCGGCGAGATGCAGGCCGAGCCCGAGGCTGAGCTCAACGAACGCGCGCTCGCATCGTTTCGCCGGCATTACGGCGAAGCGGTGTCCGATCTGAGCCGTCCCTATCCGGGCGTGGTCGAGGGACTGGAACAGCTCGCGGCGCGCGGATTTTCGCTCGCCTGCATCACCAACAAGGCCGAGGCGTTTACCCTGCCGCTGCTCAGGAACCTCGACTTATATAAGTATTTCAAGCTGGTGCTGTCCGGCGACAGCCTGCCGAAACAGAAGCCCGATCCGCTGCCGCTGCGGCATGCCTGCCAGCATTTCGGCATCGATTCCACGCACGGGGTGCTGGTCGGGGATTCGAGCAACGACGTGCAGGCGGCGCGCGCCGCGGGCATGCCTGTCATTTGCGTGACATATGGCTATAATCACGGTCACGATATCCGTCAGTCTCTGCCCGACGCCGTGGTGGATTCGCTGACCGACGTGCCGCAGTACCTGCGGCTTTATGCTTGATCGACACACATGAGACACAGAATACGTAAATGGTCGGACATGCGCTGGTGGCGGCCCTGGGCCGCCGCTGTTGCAGCTGTCTGACCGTTTAACCTGTGATCTCATGGTGACTCATGTCGTTAAGTAAAAAAGATTTCGATAATTACGCTTCCCGAGGTTTCAACCGCATCCCCCTGATGCGCGAGGTCCTGGCGGACCTCGACACGCCCCTCAGCATCTATCTCAAGCTCGCACGCGGGCCGTATTCCTATTTGTTCGAATCGGTGCAGGGCGGCGAGAAGTGGGGACGTTATTCCATCATCGGTCTGCCGGCGCGCACCTTGTTACGCATTTCCGGCAATGACGTGACGGTGGAAAAGGACGGCAAGCCGGTCGAGCGCGAAACGGTTTCCGATCCGCTCGAAACCGTGCGCCGCTTCAAGGCGCGCTACACCGTGCCCGAGATCGCCGGTCTGCCACGCTTCACCGGCGGGCTGGTCGGTTATTTCGGCTACGAGACCATCCGCTACATCGAGCCGCGGCTGGGGAAAATGGCCAAGCCCGACGCCATCGGTGCGCCGGATATATTGCTCACCGTGTCGGACGAAGTCGTGGTGTTCGACAACCTCAAGGGCAAGCTCTACGTCGTGATTCACGTGAACCCGGCGGTGGCGGATGCCTTCAACAAGGCGAACGCGCGGCTGGACGAGTTGGTGTCGAGACTGGGAGAGGGTATCCCGCGCGGTCGCACCGAGACAAAAAACAAGGCCGTCAGCGAAACCGATTTCGTCTCGGGTTTCACGCAGCAGGGTTTCGAGGCCGCGGTCGAGAAGTCGCGCGAGTACATCCGTGCCGGCGACATCATGCAGGTGGTATTGTCGCAGCGCCTGACGATTCCGTTCGCCGCCGATCCGCTCGATCTGTATCGCGCGCTGCGCACGCTCAACCCCTCGCCGTACATGTATTTCATGGACCTCCAGGATTTCCACATCGTCGGCTCGTCGCCGGAAATCTTGGTGCGCCTCGAGGACGGGCAGGTAACGGTGCGGCCGATCGCCGGCACGCGACCGCGTGGCGCGACCGAGGCGGAGGACCAGGCGCTGGAAAAGGATCTGCTGGCCGATCCCAAGGAACGCGCCGAACACATCATGCTGATGGACCTGGGCCGCAACGATGTCGGGCGCGTGGCCAAGGTGGGCAGCGTGCGGGTCACGGACAAGATGGTCATCGAGCGCTATTCGCACGTAATGCACATCGTTTCCAATGTGCACGGCGAACTGAAACCGGGCATGGACGCCGTGGATGTCCTGCGCGCCACGTTTCCGGCCGGCACCGTGAGCGGCGCGCCCAAGGTGCGCGCGATGGAAATCATCGAGGAACTCGAACCCACGCGCCGCGGCATCTATTCCGGCGCAGTCGGTTACATCGGCTGGAACGGCAACATGGACACGGCCATCGCCATCCGCACCGCGGTGATCAAGGACAAAATGCTCTACATCCAGGCCGGCGCCGGTATCGTCGCCGACTCGATCCCGCGCAACGAATGGAACGAAACCATGAACAAGGCCCGCGCGATTTTCCGCGCGGTATCGCTGGCGTGCGCCGGCCTCAACGGCCGGCAAGGAGCTTAGCCATGCTGTTGATGATCGATAACTACGATTCCTTCACCTACAACCTCGTGCAGTACCTGGGCGAGCTGGGCGAGGACGTGCGCGTGTACCGCAACGACCAGATTACGGTTGCCGAGATCGAGAAACTCAAACCTGATCACATCGTCATCTCGCCCGGCCCGTGTACGCCGAACGAGGCCGGCGTGTCGGTCGAAACGATCCAGAAACTGGGCGGAAAATTTCCGATCCTCGGCGTCTGTCTCGGTCATCAGAGTATCGGTCAGGCCTATGGCGGCCGGATCATACGGGCCAAACAGCTGATGCACGGCAAGACTTCGATGATCCAACACGCGAATAAAGGCGTGTTCGCCGGCCTGCCGAATCCGTTCGAGGCCACTCGCTATCATTCGCTCGTGATCGAGCGCGAGACGCTGCCGGACGTGCTGGAGATCACCGCCTGGACCGACGACGGCGAGATCATGGGCGTGCGGCATAAGACGTTGCCGGTCGAGGGTGTGCAGTTCCATCCGGAGTCGATCCTCACCCAGCACGGCCACGAACTGCTGGCGAATTTCCTGAAGAGCCACCGGCGCGCGGCCTGAGCCGCGCGCCGGGCGTACTCGTTGCATATTTTGCTCATGCACGAATCAGATCATCATTCCCATCGTCATCTCGGGCTGCGGCTGTCGTTCACCGTGGCGCTGCTCGCGATGCTGGCGCCGTTCAGCATCGACACCTATCTGCCGTCGTTTCCCGACATAGGACGCGAGTTTTCGGTGTCGCCGGTGGTGTTGCAGCA
The DNA here is from genome assembly GCA_016200465.1 of Gammaproteobacteria bacterium. Taxonomy (GTDB): domain Bacteria; phylum Pseudomonadota; class Gammaproteobacteria; order Acidiferrobacterales; family Sulfurifustaceae; genus Sulfuricaulis. Next base: position 25,300 of record JACQER010000059.1, read on the forward strand.
GACGCTGAGCTTTTATTTGTTGTCGTTCGCCACGATGATGCTGGTGTACGGGCCGCTGTCGGACGCATTCGGTCGCAAGACCGTGGTGCTGGTATCCACGGCGGTGTACGTGGCGACCTCGATCGGCTGCGCGCTGGCCCCGAACATCCATTCGCTGCTGCTGATGCGCATCGGCCAGGGATTGTCCGCGAGCGGCGCGCTGGTGGTGGGCCGCGCCATCATCCGCGACGCGTTCGCCGGGGCGGCGGCGCAGCGCGTCATGTCGCAGGTGATGCTGATCTTCGCGCTCGCGCCGGCGGTGGCGCCGGTCATCGGCGGCTGGCTGCACGACGCTTTCGGCTGGCGTTCGGTGTTCTGGTTTCTGGTGCTGCTCGGTGTGGCGGTGTGGTTGTGGTCGGCGTTGTTCCTGCCCGAGACCCTGCCGCCGGTGGGCCGGCAGTCGGGACATCCGCGCGCCATCGCCGGCGCTTATTGGAAGGCGCTGGGTGCGCCGCGCTTCATGATCCTGATCGTGATCATCGCGCTCAACTTCGGCGGATTCTTTCTGTATGTCGCGGGGTCGCCGGACCTGATGTACCGGCACTTGCATTACGGTCCGGATGAATTCGGCTGGCTGTTCATCCCGCTGGTCAGCGGACTCATGTTCGGAGCGTTTATTTCGGGCCGGATCGCCGGGCGGTATTCGCACGAGCGGGCCGCGACCGCGGGCTTCGGGATCATGCTGGTGGCGGCGGGCGTGAATCTGGGCCTGGCGCAGTGGCTGACACACACGGCATTTACCATCATCGCGCCGGTCGTGGTTTACGCCACCGGGATGTCGCTCGCCATGCCGAATCTGAGCTTGCTGGCGCTCGACGTGTTTCCCTCGCACCGCGGACTGGCTTCGGCGCTGCAAGGCTTCGGTCAGGCCGGATTCAACGCCGTGGTCGCGGGCTTGCTGGCGCCGCTGTTGTCGGGCCGGGTGGAATTCATGGCTGCCGGCATGCTCATGCTCAGTCTCACGGGTTTCGGGCTGTGGCTGTTCTGGAGAAAACACCAGGAGGCCCTCGAACCGCGGCCGGCATTGCCTTGACCGACATGTCGGTCGGCGACAGAATCCGAACGGTTCATTAATTTCGACAGAGAAAAACTCATGGACATGCCATCCGCCATCCGCACCGTGATCGAACGGCGTCATCTGTCCGGCGCCGAGATGCGCGAGGTCATGCGCCTGATCATGACCGGGCAGGCGACCCCGGCGCAGATCGGCGGATTTCTCGTCGGGCTGCGCATGAAGGGCGAGACCGTGGAGGAGATCGCGGCCGCGGCCGCGGTGATGCGCGAGCTCGCCACCCCCGTGCCGGTGAGTGGCCCGCACCTGGTGGACACCTGCGGCACTGGCGGCGACGGCGCCAGCACCTTCAATATCTCCACCGCCTCCGCCTTGGTGGTGGCGGCCGCGGGGGGCAAGGTGGCCAAGCACGGCAATCGTTCGGTATCGAGCAAGTCCGGCAGCGCCGACGTGCTCGAGGCCGCTGGCGTGAACCTGGACCTCGCGCCGGAGCAGGTCGCGCGTTGTGTCAACGAGGTGGGCGTGGGCTTCATGTTCGCGCCGAAACATCACGGCGCGATGAAACACGCGATCGGCCCGCGGCGCGAAATGGGTGTGCGCACGATTTTCAACCTGCTCGGGCCGCTGACCAATCCGGCCAACGCCCCCAATCAGGTGCTGGGCGTGTTTTCGGATCAGTGGATCGAGCCGCTGGCGGAAGTATTGCAACGCCTCGGGAGCGAGCACGTGCTCGTGGTCCATGCCGGGGACGGCATGGACGAGATCAGCGTCGGCGCGCCGACGCATGTCGCCGTGTTGAAGGAAGGGCGGCTACGAGTTTTTACCATCCAGCCGGAGCAGTTCGGTATCCAACGCGGCGATGTCTCTAAACTGGCTGTTGCCGGCCCGGCTGAAAGTCTTTCGATCATCGAGTCGGTGTTGAATAATCAGCCCGGGCCCGCGCGCGACATCGTCGCGCTCAATGCCGGCGCGGCGATCTATGTCGCCGGGCTCGCGCCCGACCTCGGCGCCGGCATCAAAACCGCGCTCGCCGTCATCGCGAGCGGTGCGGCCGCAAAGAAACTGCACGATCTGGTGGCGCTGAGCAGACAGCTTTCGGCCAAATGAATAGCGCCCCTGACATTCTTCGTAAAATCCTCGCGCGCAAGGCGGAGGAAATCGCCGCGCGCGCCGGCCGGTTGCCGCTCAGGGAACTCCAGCAGCGTGTCCCGGCCGCGCCCGCCCCCCGTGGATTTTTGCAGGCGATCCGGAGCCGACTTGCCGCCGGCCGTCCCGCCGTGATCGCCGAGATCAAGAAGGCGAGTCCCAGCAAGGGCTTGTTGCGCGCGGATTTCCGGCCGGCCGAGATTGCCCGGAGTTACGAGCGCCACGGCGCTACCTGTCTGTCGGTACTGACCGACGAGGATTTCTTTCAGGGTTCGGACGAGTACCTGCGACAGGCGCGCGCCGCCTGCGCGTTGCCGGTGCTGCGCAAGGATTTTACCGTGGACCCTTACCAGGTGATCGAGGCACGCGTCATCGGCGCGGACGCGATCCTGCTGATCGTTGCCGCGCTGACCGACGAACGCCTGCGCGAACTTGCCGTGCTGGCGGCGGAACTCGGCATGGACGTGCTGGTGGAAGTGCACGACGCGCGTGAACTCGATCGTGCATTGGTTCTCGACACTCCGCTGATCGGCGTCAACAACCGCGATCTGCGCACGTTCAACACCACGCTGGAAACAACTTTCGGCCTGCTGGCAAAGATCCCGCCAGATTGCGTGGTGATCACGGAAAGCGGGATTCACACGCCCGCGGACGTTGCCGCCATGCAGGCGCGGGGGGTGAACGCGTTTCTGGTGGGTGAAGCGTTCATGAAGGCGGATGATCCCGGCATGAAACTGGATGAATTGTTCAACGTCTCGGCCCAGCTTCGGGAGAAGAAATCATGAAGGCAACCATCAAGTGGACCGGCGACGTCAGTTTTGCCGGGACGGCGGACAGCGGCCAAACCGTGATCATGGACGGCGCGCCGGAATACGGCGGCCAGAACAAGGGAGCGCGCCCCATGGAGCTGGTGCTGATCGGCATGGGAGGGTGCACCGCGTTTGACGTGGTGCACATTCTGCGCAAGTCGCGGCAGGAAATCGCCGGCTGCGTGGCCGAAGTGGAGGCGCAGCGCGCCGAGACCGATCCCAAGGTGTTCACGCACATTCATATCCATTTTGTCGTCAGCGGCAGGAATCTGGATGCCAAAAAAGTCGAGCACGCCATCGAACTTTCCGCGACCAAATACTGTTCCGCTTCCATCATGCTCGGCAAGACGGCGAAGATCACGCACGATTTTGAGATCGTGGAAGGGAAATAATCCGATGGCGCACGGGAAGGAGATCATGAATCGGCCGATGGCGGTTCCCAGACTGCATCACGTCGCGCTCAACGTCCGCGATCTCGAATCCTGCGAGCGGTTTTACACCGAGCTGCTCGGCATGTGCGCGGAATGGCGACCGGACCCGGACAATGTCTATCTCACCGGCGGGACCGACAATCTGGCTCTGCACCGGGCGCCGGGCGCCGAACCGGGGCCGGCGCAGCGGCTCGATCACATTGGTTTTGTGTTAAACGAGATCGGGGAAGTGGACGCGTGGTATCTGTTTCTCAAGTCGAACAATGTTCCCATCGTGAAGGAGCCACGAACCCATCGCGACGGGGCGCGCAGTTTCTATTGTCGCGATCCCGACGGCAACACGGTCCAGATGATTTACCATCCGCCGCTGGCGGGAAAATAATCCTCAGGCGATTAAACCCAGTAAGCCGTGCGCGTCATGATTTTTGAGGCGCATCGCATGCCCTGCCTGACCGGTTCGGGCAGGGGCGCGCCGCCGGACTCGATCGCGACCGTGGCGTGACGGCCCTCGTCGTCGCGCATCTGCTCGAGGATCGCGCGGCTCTTCTCGTCGGCGGCGGGCAGTCGCACCAGATGCCCGGTGAGATGCTCCACCACCTGTTTCTCGGTTTCCGCAACGAACCCCAGACTCCACTTGTCGCCGAGCGCGCCTGCGAGCGCGCCGAGCGCGAAGGAGCCGGCGTACCACAACGGATTCAAATAGCTCACGTGACCGCCGAGTTCGCTGATGCGTTGCTCGGTCCAGGCGAGATGATCGTTCTCCTCGCGCGAGGCCTGTTCCATTTTGTCGCGTACTTCGGGGAGGCGCGCGGTCACGGCCTGGCCCTGGTACAGCGCTTGGGCGCAGATTTCCCCGACGTGATTGATGCGCATCAACCG
>JACQER010000004.1 GCA_016200465.1 Gammaproteobacteria bacterium
CGCACCATGAACGCCGAGCGCGTCGGTTCCATCGTCATCACCGACGCGGAGCGCAAACCGCTCGGCCTGTTCACGCTGCACGATCTGCTGGGGCGCGTGGCGACTTCGGGCGTCAGTCTCGAATTGCCCATCGAACAGGTGATGACGCGGCGGCCGCTGTCGCTGCCGCCGCAGGCGCCGGCGCACGAGGCGGCGGCGCTCATGGCGCGCATGGGATTCGGTCACGTGTGCGTGGTCGAGAACGGACGACTGCTCGGCGTGGTGTCCGAGCGTGACCTGTTCTCGCTGCAGCGCGTCGGTCTGGTGCAGCTCACCCGCGCCATTACCGGCGCGCCGGATGTCGCGACGCTGGCACGGCTGGAGCAGGACATCCATCGCGTCGTCGACCAGATGCTGGTGCAGGGCGCGTCGGTGGCGCAACTGATGCAGATCATCACGCTGTTCAACGATCACATCGCGCGCCGCGTCATCGCCCTGTGTCTCGCCGAGGCCGGCACGCCGTCGGTGCCGTTTACCTGGCTGTCCTTCGGCAGCGAGGGACGCCAGGAACAGACCCTCAAGACCGACCAGGACAACGGCATCCTGTTCGTGGCGCCGATGGGCAAAAGCGCCGATGCAGTGCGCGCGGAACTGCTGCCGCTCGCGCAGCGGATCAACCAGGCCCTGGGCGATTGCGGTTTTCCGCTGTGCCAGGGGAACATCATGGCCGGCCATCCGGATTGCTGCCTGAGCCTGGACGAATGGAAGACCCGGTTCCGCGACTGGATCGAGCACGGCACGCCGGAGCACCTGCTCAAGGCCAACATCTTTTTCGATTTCCGCGCGATTTACGGCGAGCGCGCGCCGGCCGAGGCGTTGCAGGCCTGGGTGCTCGAGCGCGTGGCCGGAAACGCCACGTTCCTGCGCCAGATGGCGGAAAACGCCCTGCGCAACCGTCCACCGCTCGGGCTGGTGCGTGATTTCGTCGTCGCCAGCGGCGGCGAGCATCCGCACACCATCGATCTGAAAATGAACGGCGCGGCGCCGTTCGTGGACGGCGCGCGGCTGCTGGCGCTCGCGCACGGCATCGCCGAAACCGGCACGCTGGCGCGCATCCGCGCCGCGGCCGGGCGCGGCGTGCTGCAGGAAGAGGAAGCCGGCGCCTGGTGCGACGCCTACGCGTTCATCCAGTTGCTGCGCATGCGCGCGCACCGGAGCCAATTGAGCCAGGGCCAACCCCTCGACAACCACGTCGATCCGGATCGCCTGAACGATCTCGACCGGCGCATCCTGAAGGAAGCCTTCCGTCAGGCGCGCAAGCTGCAGACGCGCCTGGCGCTGGATTATCAGTTATGAGCTGGCTCGCGCGCCTGTTTCGTCCGCAGATCGAACTGTCGCCCGCGTTGGCGGAGCGCGTCCGGGCCTGGCGCGAACAGCCGGCCGCGAGCGAGAAGGCCGGACTGTCGCAGGCGCGCTTCATCGTGGTGGACGTCGAGACCTCGGGACTGGATATGCGCCGCGACCGCCTGCTGTCCGTCGGCGCCTGCGCGGTCGAGGCGCTGCGCCTGCGTGCCGGAGAGAATTACGCGACCATCCTGCGGCGCGGCGAGACAAACGAACGCGACAATATTCTGATTCATGGCATCGGCCCGCAGGCGCAGGCCGCGGGAGAGGTTCCGGAGGAATCGCTCATGGGGTTTCTCGAGTTCGCCGGCCGGCATCCGCTGGTGGCGTTTCACGCCAGCTTCGATCAGACGATGCTCGACCGCGCGTTGCGCGCGGCCCTGGGCGTGCGTCTGTCCAATCCGTGGCTCGATCTGGCCCATCTCGGCCCGGCGCTGTTTCCCGAGGCGCGCCTCGCGCACGCCGGGCTCGACGATTGGCTCGATCATTTCGGCTTGCGCGCGCACGCGCGTCACCGCGCGCTGGATGACGCGTTCGCCACCGCCGAACTTTTTCTGATCATGCTCGCCCGTGCCCGCGCGCGCGGCCTGACCAGCGTCAGCGCGCTGCTGGCGGCGGGCGAGCAGCAGGCAAGACTTGTCCCCGGGGGCGGGGCAGGGGGGGCGTAAGACGCCATGCACGAACGTCCTGTCAAAAAGTTTAGGACGTTCTGATTAATTATGGTTTTCGCTCCATGGAATATAAAACGTATTATCAAAATCAGAGACTCGAGATTTCATGTCCACGGGTGATTTGAATTATTCAGAACGTCCTTTATTGCACACAACCAGGAGAATGACCATGCAACTGACTGAACGACACAAGGAGTACTGGCGAAGAAATATGAAAATGACGGCGATATTGCTGGCGATCTGGTTTGTGGTCACCTACGTCGTGGGCTGGTATGCGCGTGAGCTCAACGAGTTGGTTATCTTCGGTTTCCCGTTCGGTTTCTACATGGGGGCGCAAGGGTCGCTGATCATTTATGTGATCATGATTTTCTATTACGCCATTCGCATGAACAAACTCGACAAAGAGTATGACGTCGCGGAAGGAGAAGGCTAATGGCTACGCAAACCCAGGCGCAATTCAAGCAATCGCTCAAGAAATATTACAGCCTCTACGCCGGCGGTTTCATTGCCTTCGTCATCCTGCTGGCGATCGCCGAACAGATGGGCCTGCCCAACCGCTGGATCGGCTATTGCTTCCTGTTCGCCACCGTCGGCCTGTATGCCATGATCGGCATCATGAGCCGCACCGCGGACGTGGCCGAATACTACGTCGCGGGCCGGCGGGTGCCGGCGTTCTTCAACGGCATGGCGACCGGTGCCGACTGGATGTCGGCGGCGTCGTTCATCGGCATGGCCGGCGGCCTTTATATCCAGGGCTATGACGGTCTGGCGTTCATCATGGGTTGGACCGGCGGCTACGTGCTGGTGGCGCTGTTCCTGGCGCCGTACCTGCGCAAGTTCGGTCAGTTCACGATTCCGGACTTCCTCGGCGAGCGCTATGGCGGCCACACGGCGCGCAGCATCGGTGTGTTCGCCGCGGTCCTCTGCTCCTTCACCTACGTGGTGGCGCAGATCTACGGTGTCGGCCTCATCACCTCGCGCTTCACCGGGCTGGAATTCGGCGTCGGTGTGTTCGTGGGTCTGGGCGGTATCCTGGTGTGCTCGTTTCTCGGCGGCATGCGCGCGGTCACGTGGACGCAGGTGGCGCAGTACATCATCCTGATCATCGCCTACCTGCTTCCGGTGGTGTGGCTGTCGGTGCAGATCACCCATTTCCCGATCCCGCAGCTTTCCTACGGCTACGCGCTGGAAAAAGTGACCGAACGCGAAAAAGTGATCAAGGTCGATCCGAAGGAAATCGAGGTTCGGAATATCCTGAAGGCCAAGGCCACGGACGCCGAGGCGAAACTGAAAGACCCGGCGGCAGCCTACGCCGCGGACAAGGCCGCCGCGGAAAAGAAACTGGCCGATCTCAAGGCCGCGAATGCGGCTCCGGATCAGGTCGCCGCCGCCGAGAAGTCGCTGACCGCGTTCCCGAAGGACGTGGATGCGGCCAAGGCGCAATGGACCAAGGAGAAGGGCCTTGCGGCGCGCGCTGCACCGCCGCGCCCGCATGCCGAAGCCTTCGTGGGCAAGGACGATGCTGCCCGTAACACCGCGCGGCTCAATTTCCTCGCGCTGGTCTTTTGTCTGATGGTCGGTACCGCGGCACTGCCGCACATCCTCATGCGCTACTACACCACGCCCTCGGTGGAGGAGGCGCGCCAGTCAGTCGGATGGTCGCTGTTCTTCATCTTCCTACTGTATTTCACCGCGCCGTCGCTGGCTGTACTGGTGAAGTTCGACGTGTACACGCACCTGGTCGGATCGAGTTTCGCCGACCTGCCGCGATGGGTGGCGTCGTGGGCGGCGGTGGATCCGACACTGGTGTCGATCAAGGACTTGAACGGTGACGGCATCGTGCAACTCGCCGAGATCGTGCTGGGCCAGGACATCATCGTGCTGGCGACACCTGAAATCGCGGGTCTGCCGTACGTGGTCTCGGGCCTGGTGGCGGCCGGCGGCCTGGCAGCGGCGCTCTCGACCGCGGACGGTCTGCTGCTCACCATCGCCAACGCGTTGTCGCATGACGTGTACTACAAGATGATCGACCCGCATGCGTCGACCAAGCGCCGTCTCACCATCGCCAAGATGCTGCTGCTGGTGGTGGCGGCGATCGCCGCGACGGTCGCGTCGCAGAAGCCGGCGGACATCCTGTTCCTGGTGTCGGCGGCGTTCTCGTTCGCGGCGGCGGCGTTCTTCCCGGCGCTGGTGCTCGGCATCTTCTGGAAGCGGGCGTCTTCGTGGGGCGCGGTGCTCGGCATGGCCGCGGGCCTGGGCATCACCTTCTACTACATGGCGATGACCCAGCCGTGGTTGCGCGGCCTGTTCGGCGTGACCTCGCCGGTCGCCGACAACATGTGGTTCGGGATCAACCCGATCTCGGCCGGCGTCTTCGGCGTGCCGCTCGGGTTCGCGGTGATCATTATCGTGAGCCTGCTGACCCCGGCGCCGGACAAGAAAACGCAGGAGCTCATCGAGCACGTACGGTATCCGCACCTCAGGGGCGATATCGACACGCGCGCCACTTGAGACAAGTCCGGCCATCCGGTGCAAAAGGCCCGCGCGAGCGGGCCTTTTGTTCAGACGTGAATCGTTGCGGAACAGGCGGTCATGCTTAACATCGTCATCATTCTCAAGGCCCTGATGGAGATCGCGGGGCTGGCGTTGCTCGGCCAGGGGATATTGTTCGTGCTGGCCGGCGCCCAGCGCGAGCAGAATCTTTTTTACAAGCTGCTGAAAACGATCACGTCCCCGATCATGCGCGCGGTGCGTTTCATCACGCCGCGCTTCGTGCCGGACCGTCACGTCGGTATTGCGGCGTTTTTTCTGGTGGTTGGGTTATGGCTGGCGCTGACGATGCTCAAGATCCAGCTGGTGTTGGAAGCGCGTCGCCTCGTGAGCTAGTTTCTCAGATCGGCCACGAGATGGGCGAGGTCGGAGCGGCCGGTGTCGTGAATCAGTTGCCGGGTCATTTTGGGGTCGAAGCGGTGCAGATATTCGATCACTTCCCTGACCTTGTCGGGACGGGCGAGCGCGTGTTGCGCCAGTCCCAGCTGGTACCACGCGTGCGGGTTCATTGGTTGCAGCTGTCCGGCCTGCTCGAACGATTGCACCGCCGCTTCATGCTGTCCGAGCGCGGTCTGGCACAGGCCCATGCCGTACCATGCGCGGTCGAGTCCGGGATTGATCCGGACCGCCTCGCGAAACGCCTCGATGGCCTTGGCGGGCTCGCGCTGTTTGTCATGCATGAAGCCGAGATTGAACCAGGTCGCGGCCCGCTCCGGTTCCAGGCGCAGGGCCATGTGGAAATACCGCTCGGCATCGGGGTAACGGCCATGTGAAGTCAGCAGGAAGGCGAGCGCCCGGGCGGCCTGGGCGGAGGAGGGTTCGAGTTCGAGCGCCGTCCGGTATTCGGACATGGCCTTGTCCGGCAGCCGGAGGAATTCGAATAATCGCGCCCGCAGGCGGCAGCGCCAGGCTTCCAGATTCATGCGAGGCTCCCGTTATTGACCCGGCATGACTGTTTGAACGGAGGTGCGCCGCGTCGTTGTCGCACGGCGTTTGTGATGAGAAGATCGTGCCGGGTCAATAACGAAAAATCATAAGATTTTCGATTATTGCGGCGGTATAACGTGATTAAACCCGAGGCCATTGTGCTGGATTTTCCTTCAAAACGGTTCAAATGGTTTCATGCCGCCGCAATAATCCCGGTCATTCTGGGGGTTTCAGCCGGCGACGGCAAGCCGCGATAATGCCGGCTTGAGGCGCGGATGCCAGATACTGCAAAATCGTTTAATAAGGTACGCGAGGAGGAGTGATTCATGTCCGACGAAAAGATTTATAACGTTCCCGCCGAAGTCGCCCGGCGCGCCTGGATCGACGACGACAAGTACAAAGCCATGTACGAGCGCTCGGTCAGGGACCCGGACGGTTTCTGGGCCGAACAGGCGAAGGAATTCGTGACGTGGTCCAAGCCGTGGACCCGGGTGTCGGACTGGAATTACGACGCGAAAAATCTGCACCTCCGCTGGTTCGAGGGCGCGAAGCTCAACGCCAGCGTCAACTGCCTCGACCGGCACCTGGAAAAACGCGGCAACCAGACGGCGATCATCTGGGAAAGCGACGACCCGAAGGTCGACCGGAAAATCACCTACCGCGAGTTGCACGCCGAGGTGTGCAAGTTCGCCAACGTTCTGAAAAGCCGCGGCGTGAAGAAGGGCGACCGCGTGTGCATCTACATGCCGATGATCCCGGAAGCCGCGGTGGCGATGCTCGCCTGCGCGCGCATCGGCGCAGTGCATTCGGTGGTGTTCGGCGGTTTCTCGCCGGAGTCGCTCAAGGACCGCATCCTCGATTCCGACTGCCGCGTGGTGATCACCGCCGACGAGGGCGTGCGCGGCAACAAGAAAATTCCGCTGAAAGCCAACACCGATCAGGCGCTGACGCATTGCCCGAACGTGCATACCGTGCTGGTCGTCAAACGTACCGGCGGTCAGATCGCCTGGGACGCGAAGCGCGACGCGTGGTATCACGAACAGATGGCGAAGGCACCGGTGGACTGTCCGCCGGAAGAAATGGACGCCGAGGACCCGCTGTTCATTCTTTATACTTCCGGTTCGACCGGCAAACCCAAGGGCGTGCTGCACACCACCGCCGGCTACCTGCTGTTCGCCGCGATGACGCACAAGTACGTCTTCGATTACCACGACGGCGACATCTTCTGGTGCACCGCCGACGTCGGCTGGGTGACGGGCCACTCTTATATAGTCTACGGCCCGCTGGCCAACGGCGCGATCACGCTCATGTTCGAAGGCATGCCGAACTATCCAACCGCCTCGCGTTTCTGGGAAGTCATCGACAAGCACCGGGTGAATATTTTCTACACCGCGCCGACCGCGATCCGCGCGCTGATGCGCGAGGGCGAGGCGCCGGTGAAGAAAACCTCGCGCCAGTCGCTCAAGCTGCTCGGCACCGTGGGCGAGCCGATCAACCCCGAGGCCTGGGAGTGGTATTACCACGTCGTGGGCGACGCGCGCGTGCCGATCGTGGATACCTGGTGGCAGACCGAGACCGGCGGCATTCTGATCACGCCGTTGCCGGGCGCGACGCACCTGAAGCCGGGTTCGGCGACGCGGCCGTTCTTCGGCGTCATGCCGGCGATCGTGGACAACGAGGGCAAGATGCTCGAAGGCGAGTGCAGCGGCAATCTGGTGATCCTGCGTCCGTGGCCGGGGCAGATGCGTACCGTGTACGGCGATCACCAGCGTTTCGTGGACACCTATTTCAAGACCTATCCGGGCAAATACTTTACCGGCGACGGCGCGCGCCGTGACAAGGACGGCTACTACTGGATCACCGGGCGCGTCGACGACGTGCTCAACGTCTCCGGGCATCGCCTCGGCACCGCCGAGGTCGAGAGCGCGCTGGTGCTGCACAAGTCGGTGGCCGAGGCCGCGGTCGTGGGATTCCCGCACGACATCAAGGGGACTGGCATTTACTGTTATGTCACGCTCAAGGTCGGCGTGCAGGCCTCGGACGCGCTGCGCAAGGAACTGGTGGCGCAGGTGCGCAAGGAGATCGGCGCGATCGCCTCGCCCGACGTGATCCAGTGGGCGCCGGGTCTGCCCAAGACGCGCTCCGGCAAGATCATGCGCCGCATCCTGCGCAAGATCGCCGCGAACGATCTCTCCAACCTCGGCGACACCACGACGCTCGCCGACCCGTCCGTGGTCGAGGACCTTGTCAAGAATCGCGCGGTCCAATGATTCGCCGGCGTGAACCGATCTCAAAAATACATTTCGTCCAGTCCTTTGTTGCTGAGCACCCGGCCCTAATGCCAATCTTGTCGCTTCCGCCGACATTTTTGAGATCGGCTCGTGGCAATGCCGGCCCGATACGTTAGAATGGCTCCGACTCGCGATGCGCCGAACAAGGAAAAAGTTTGAATCAGCCCAGCCATAGCACGCCGGACAGCGACGTCCTGGTGGATATCCGGGATATCCACTTCATGTACGGCGACCGGCCGATCCTGAAAGGCATCACGCTTCCCATCCGCCGCGGCAAGGTGACCGCCATCATGGGCGGCAGCGGCTGCGGCAAGACCACGCTGATGAATCTCATCGGCGGGCGCATCAAGCCGAGCCGCGGCACGCTCACGGTGGACGGCCAATCGGTGCCGGACCTCAGAACCAGGGATCTCTTCGAACTGCGCAAGCGCATGGGCATGCTGTTCCAGACCGGCGCGCTGCTCACCGACCTGTCGGTATTCGATCATGAAGCTCGAGACCGTGGGCCTGCGCGGCGCGCGCGACCTGATGCCGTCCGAGCTGTCGGGTGGCATGGCGCGGCGCGTGGCGCTGGCGCGCTCGATCGCGCTCGAACCGATGATGATCATGTACGACGAGCCGTTCACCGGGCTCGACCCGATCTCCAAGGGCGTGATCGCCAAATTGATCCGCCAGCTGAACCAGTCCCTCGGCATCACCTCGATCGTGGTGTCGCACGACGTGGCCGAGACCTGCCTGATTTCCGATTACGCCTATCTCGTCGGCGACGGGCGCATCATGGGTGAGGGCACGCCGGCCGAGGTGCAGAAATCCGGTTCCGAACACGTGCGCCAGTTCATGGACGGCCTGCCGGACGGCCCGGTGCCGTATCAATATCCGGCCGACGACTACGTGACGGACCTGACACGGAGCTCCACGTGAACACGCTGCGCATTTTAGGACGCATCGCGATCAACAGCGTCGAGCGCATCGGCCGCGCTTCGATGTTCCTGTATGAAGTGCTGCTCGGCTCGTGGGAACTGCTCCGGCGCTTTTATCTGGTGGTGCAACAGGTCTACGCCGTCGGCGTGCTCACGCTGCTGATCATCCTGGTGTCGGGACTGTTCGTCGGCATGGTGCTGGGTCTCCAGGGTTACAACACGCTGGTCAAATTCGGCTCGGCGAACTCACTCGGTCTGCTGGTGGCGCTGTCGCTGGTGCGCGAGCTCGGGCCGGTGGTCACGGCGCTGCTGTTCGCCGGCCGCGCCGGTTCGGCGCTGACCGCGGAGATCGGACTCATGAAGGCCACGGAGCAGCTCGCCGGCATGGAGATGATGGCGGTGAATCCGATCACGCGCGTGATCGCGCCGCGTTTCCTCGGCGGCGTGGTCGCCATGCCGCTGCTGACAGCGCTGTTCTCCGCCATCGGCGTGCTCGGCGGCCACCTCGTCGGCGTCGGGTTGCTCGGGGTGGATGCCGGGGCGTTCTGGTCGCAGATGCAGAACGGCGTGGATTTTCACGACGATATCATGAACGGTGTCATCAAGAGCGTGGTGTTCGGCGTTGTGGTTACCTGGATCTCGGTGTTCGAGGGTTACGACGCGGTGCCGACCTCGGAGGGCGTGGCGAGCGCCACCAACCGGACGGTGGTATATTCTTCACTGGCCGTGCTGGGCCTGGATTTCATCCTTACCGCTTTGACCTTGGGAGAGGTCTGACATGATCAACCGGAAAAGTCTGGAATTGTGGGTCGGCCTGTTCGTGGCTGCGGGCATCCTGGCGCTGGCCATGCTCGCGTTCAAGGTCGGCAATCTCACCTCGGCGGATGTCATGGACGGGTACAAGGTCACGGGGCGGTTCGACAACGTCGGCGGCCTCAAGGTCAAGGCGGCGGTGACCATGGCCGGTGTGCGCATCGGGCGCGTGTCGGCGATCGCCTTCGACAACCAGAAATACCAGGCGCTGGTCACGATGGACATCGACGGCCGCTACCAGAACATTCCGAAGGACAGCAGCGCGAGCATCCTGACCTCGGGATTGCTGGGCGACCAGTACATCGGCATCGAGCCCGGTGGTGACGACGCCTCGCTCAAGAACGGCGACACTTTCCTGCGCACGCAATCGGCGCTGGTGCTGGAGAAGCTGGTCGGGCAGGTGATCTTCAACAAGGCCGGCGAGAGCGCGCCGGCCAAGTAGCGCGAGCAAGAGGAGACGCCAATGAAAAAAATCGCCGCTTTCCTGCTGACGATGGTTTTCACGCTGGCCGCGCCGGCCGCCGAGGTGGCGCCGGACCAGCTGGCGCGCGAGGTGACGGACAAGATCGTCGTCCTGCTCAAGGCGAACAAGGATCTGTATTCCCGGGACCACAAGAAGCTGTACGCCATGGTGGACGAGCACGTGCTGCCGAATTTCGATTTCCGCGCCATGTCGCGCACGGTGCTCGGGCGTTACTGGCGTACGGCCGATGAAAGCCAGCGCGCGCGTTTCACCGCTGAGTTCCGCGACCTGCTGGTGCGGACCTACGCCACCGCGCTGCTCAAGTACAACGATGAAAAGATCGTCTATCTCCCGTTCAAGCTGGTGTCCGGGGACCGCACCGCCACCGTGAAATCGGAAGTCCGCCGCGCCGACGGCGGCCCGCCGATCGCCATCAATTACAGTTTCTACCACACCGACGCCGGCTGGAAGGTGTATGACGTGACCATCGAAGGCGCGAGCCTCGTGACGACTTACCAGTCCACGTACGCGGAACGGGTGCAACGCGAGGGACTCGACGCGCTGATCGCCGGTCTCGCGCGCGACAACAAGGCCGCGGCCGAGGGCAAGTCCGCTTCCAACGGCACCAAGGCGGACGGACCGAAGTGAGCGAGGGACGTTCTGATTAATTTATGATTGCCGCCCTTGGAATAGTAGATGCATTATCGGAACTGGAAGCTTAGGGGTCGATTTCCATGAGCGATAATTCAGAACGTCCCGAGAACGGCATCAACGCGCGCGACAACGGCGTGTTCGAAGTCACCGGGCAGGTGACATTTCAATCGGTGCCGCAGTTCCTCGCCCGTAGCGACAAATGGTTGCAGGGCAGCGGCAAGATCACGATCGACATGCGCGGCGTGACGCTCGCCGACAGCGCCGGGCTCGCGCTCATGCTCGAGTGGCAGCAGCTCGCCCGCGCCGCCGGGCGCGAGATGGTCTTCACCAACATGCCGGAGCAGATGCGCGATCTCATCCGCGTCAACGGCCTGACGCAGGTCTTCGGCGTTTGAATTTCGACAGGATTCACGGGATATTTCTTTTCCAAGATATTTAATCCTGTAAATCCTGAAAAATCCTGTTAATCCTGTCTATTCCCAGCCGTGTCAGCGATCTCCATCACGGGACTGCACAAGCATTACCCCCGGGTCCATGCCCTCAAGAACATCGACCTCACGGTCGAGCGCGGTGAGTTCTTCGGCCTGCTCGGTCCGAACGGCGCGGGCAAATCCACACTGATCAGCATCGTCGCCGGCCTGACCCGTTTCGACCGGGGCCTCGTGAGCGTGCTCGGCCATGACGTGGTCGCGGACTACCGCCGGACGCGGCGGCTCATCGGCGTGGTGCCGCAGGAGCTGACGTTCGACCCGTTTTTCAACGTGCGCGAGGTGCTGCGCATCCAGTCGGGTTATTTCGGGCTGCGCCGCAACGACGCCTGGATCGACGAGCTGATGCAGGCGCTGATGCTGACCGAGAAGGCCGGCGCCAACATGCGCGCGCTCTCCGGCGGCATGAAGCGGCGCGTCATGATCGCCCAGGCGCTGGTGCACAAACCCGACGTGGTGGTGCTGGACGAGCCGACCGCGGGCGTCGACGTCGAACTGCGCAAGCAGCTGTGGACCTTTATCCGCCGGCTGCACCGCGAGGGTCATACCATCGTGCTCACCACGCATTACCTCGAGGAGGCCGAGGCCTTGTGCGAGCGCATCGCGATCCTGAACCGCGGTGAAATCGTGGCGCTCGACAACAAGCGCGCGCTGCTGGCGCGTGGTATCGGTCGCACCCGCCGGGTCTGCGTCACCACCGCGGAGCCGCTCGGGTCCCTGCCCGAATCCCTGGCGCAGAAAGTACGCCGGCAGGAAGGCAACCAGCTGGAACTGCAGCTCGACAAGCACAGCGATTCGGTCATGGCGGTGCTGGATGCGCTGCGCGCGCACGGCGCCGTGATCACTGACCTCAACATGGAGGGCGCGGATCTCGAGGACGTGTTCGTCGAGCTGACGCACGGGGGCAGCGCGTGAATCCGGCCGGCCTGTATACGCTGTTCTACAAGGAAATCCTGCGCTTCGGCAAGGTGCTGCTGCAGACGCTGATCGCGCCGGTCATCACGGCGCTGCTCTACCTGCTGGTATTCGGCCACGTGTTCGAAGGCCGGGTGCAGGCGTTTGCGGGCGTGAGCTACACCGCGTTCCTGATTCCCGGCCTGGTCATGATGTCGGTGATACAGAACGCCTTCGCCAACAGCTCCTCGAGCCTGATCCAGTCCAAGGTGACCGGCAACCTCGTTTTCGTGCTGCTCACGCCGCTGTCGCACCTGGAATTTTTCCTCGCGTTCGTGCTCGCCGCCGCAGTGCGCGGCGTGCTGGTCGGGCTGGGCGTGTATTTCGCCGGCACGCTGTTCACGCCGGTGCCGGTGCAGCACCTGGGATTCATCCTGCTGTTCGCGTTCCTGAGCAGCGCGGTGCTGGGCGCGACGGGGGTGATCGCCGGCATCTGGGCCGAGAAATTCGACCAGCTCGCCGGATTCCAGAATTTCATCATCCTGCCGCTGTCGTTTCTGTCCGGCGTGTTCTATTCGATCCATTCGCTGCCGGCGATCTGGCAACGGCTGTCGCACTTCAATCCGTTTTTCTACATGATCGACGGCTTCCGCTACGGCTTCTTCGGCGTATCCGACATCGCGCCCGGGGTGAGCCTGCTGGTCGTGGCGGTTTCGCTGGCGGTGCTTTCAGGCATCACGCTGCTGATGCTCAAGACCGGCTACAAGCTGCGCGATTAGATTTTATCTGAAGAATAAGAAATCGACCGCCAGGACGCCAGGAACGCCAGAGTAAGGAGATCAAAAAGAGGCTTTTCCTGGCGACCCTGGCGCCCTGGCGGTTCAGAATCATATTTTTGACATTTACATATGGTATGTCTGCTACGGCTTTTAGTTACGGCGCTGCGTATCTCCGATGGGCATATCTCTTGAAATAGGCCCGGGTGGACGGATAATGAATCCATGATGCAGCCGGAAGACATCAAACAGATGATCGAGGCGGGATTGCCGGGCGCGCGCGTATCGGTGACCGGCGACGGCCATCATTTCGAGGCCGAGGTCGTGGCCCGCGAATTTGCCGGCAAGGGGATGTTGCAGCGTCATCAGCTCGTGTATCGCACGCTGGGCACGAAAATGGGAAACGAGATTCACGCCCTGTCGCTGCGGACCCTGGCGCCGGACGAATAGCCGCCGATCTTCTTAAATACGAGACACGAGGTTTCACATGAGCATACAGGACAAGATTCGCCAGCAGCTGAGCAGCGACAAGATCGTTCTCTATATGAAGGGCACGCCCCAGTTCCCGCAGTGCGGGTTCTCCGCCAAGGCGGCCCAGATGCTGGGCGCGTGCGGGGCGAAATTCACGAGTTACGACATATTGTCGGACCCGGAAATGCGCCAGGGCCTCAAGGAATACTCGCATTGGCCGACCTTCCCGCAGCTGTACGTAAACGGCGAACTGGTCGGCGGCTGTGATATCATGACCGAGCTGTACCAGAAGGGCGAACTCCAGAAACTGGTTACCCAGGCGCAGGGTTGAGCGCCGGTAATCCCGACCGGGAAAGGCCGCCTTCTGGCGGCCTTTTTTATTGTCTGCGATCGTTCAAACATGGATAAACTGATTGTCACCGGCGGCGTGCCCCTGCGCGGCGAGATAAGGATCTCGGGCGCGAAGAACGCCGCGCTCCCGGTGCTGGTGGCTTCGCTGCTGACCGGCGAAACCGTGAGCATCGGCAACGTGCCGCACCTGCAGGACATCACCACGACCATGGAGTTGCTGGGGCGCATGGGCGTGCGCCTGGTGGTCGGCGACAAGATGGTGATCGAGGCCGATTCGAGCCAGAACACCTCGGTGCGCGCGCCGTACGAACTGGTGAAGACCATGCGCGCGTCGATCCTGGTGCTCGGCCCGCTGCTGGCGCGCTTCGGCGAGGCCGAGGTGTCCCTGCCCGGCGGCTGCGCCATCGGCTCGCGCCCGGTGAATCTGCACATCAAGGGCCTGCAGGCCATGGGCGCGGAGATCAACCTCGAAGGCGGCTATATCCGCGCCAGGGCGAAACGCCTGAAGGGCGCGCGCATCTTCATGGATCTGGTCTCCGTCACCGGCACCGAGAACATCATGATGGCGGCGACGCTCGCGGACGGCACCACGATCATCGAAAACGCCGCGCGCGAGCCCGAGGTGGTCGACCTCGCCAAATGCCTGATCGCGATGGGCGCGAAGATTCACGGCGCGGGGACGGATGAAATCACCGTCGAGGGCGTGGAGAGGCTGCACGGCGCTGAGCACGAGGTCATTCCCGACCGCATCGAAACCGGAACTTATCTGGTGGCCGCGGCCATGACCAGTGGCGCCGTGCGCCTGCGCAATGCGCGCCCCGACCTGCTGCAGGCAGTGCTCGAGAAGCTGCGCGAGGCCGGCGCCGTCATCGACACCGGACCGAACTGGATCAGCCTCGACATGCAGGGCCGGCGTCCGCAGGCCGTGAACGTCCGCACTGCGCCGTATCCGGCGTTCCCCACGGACATGCAGGCGCAGTTCATCGCGTTGAACGCGATCGCCGAAGGCGGCGGGACCGTCACCGAGACGATTTTCGAGAACCGCTTCATGCACGTCTACGAATTGCAGCGCATGGGTGCGGACATCGACATGGAAGGCAACACCGCCATCGTGCGCGGCGTGCCGGGCCTGAAGGGCGCGCCGGTGATGGCGACCGACCTGCGTGCTTCGGCGAGCCTGGCGCTGGCGGGACTGGTGGCGGAGGGCGAAACCCTCGTCGACCGCATCTACCACATCGATCGCGGTTATGAATGCATCGAGGAAAAACTCGCGCAGCTGGGTGCGCGCATCCGGCGCGTGCCCGGAGAACTCGCGGCCCGGGCGGCGCGCAAGCAATCGGCGTGAATCATGACCACCACGCTCAATATCGCCCTGTCCAAGGGGCGGATCCTGGAAGAGGGTTTGCCGCTGCTTGAACGCGCCGGCATCCGCCCCGCGGAAAATCCGCTCAAGAGCCGCAAGCTCATCCTCGACACCAACCTGCCGGACGTGAAGCTCACGATCATCCGCGCCGCGGACGTGC
>JACQER010000056.1 GCA_016200465.1 Gammaproteobacteria bacterium
ACCCTGGGCCCGCAGAGATCGTAACGGTTGCCGAAGGTATGGTGATTGTCGAGCGACGCCACGAACGCGCGCGCCACGTCCTCGACGTATACCGGCTGGAAGCGCGCCTCGGGGCAGGCGAGCGGGAACAAGCCCGGCGCCATCCGTAACAACCCGGCAAAGCGGTTCAGGAAACTGTCGCCCGGGCCGAAGATGACCGAGGGGCGGAAGCTGGTGACGTGAAAATCCGGGCCGCCGGCGCGCAGCACCGCCTCCTCGCCCAGCGACTTGGTGCGCAGATAATGACTCGGCGCGGCGGGCGAGGCATGCAGCGCGCTCATGTGCAGCAGCCGTGTCACGCCCGTCTGGCGGCAGGCCTCGACGATTTTTTCCGGCAATTCCGTGTGCGCCCGCGCGAAGCCGCGGCCGTCGCGGCCTGGCTCGTTGAGAATGCCGACGAGGTTGATGACGACGTCCCTTCCCTCGAACTGACTGCGCAGGAACGCGCTGTCGTGCACGTCGCCCTGCACCAGCCGCACCGTCGGCAGCACCAGCAGCTCGCGCCGGCGCTCGCGGTGGCGCGTGAGGATGACGATGTCGTGACCGGATTCGGAAAGGCGCGCGGCAAGGCGCCGGCCCACGAAACCGGTTCCGCCCAGCAGGCAGATCTTGTGCGTGGACATGGCAATCGTTGGAAGTGGAATACCAGCGAAGTTCTACTCGCGCCGATACGCGGGGTCAAGCGCCGCTGTCGCGCCAGGGCCGCGCGGCGGTGAAACGCGAGGGGGAAATGCAGCGCCGATCGAAACGCGGCCAATCCGGCCCAAGCCCGCCGTCAGGCGTCCTTGTCATCCTCGGGGCGATAGACGGCATATCCCTTCTTGCCGCGCTTGGCGGCGCACGCCGCCGCCTCGGCGCTCTTGCACAGGGCGGCGACCTCCACGCCGTGCTCCGGATACACGGCGATACCGATGCTGCACGCGCTGCTGAGCGTCCGGTCGCCGACCTTGAACGGCGGCTCCATGACCTTGAGCAGTTTCTCGGCGACCTTCGCCGCGCCGGCGGCGTCCGTCGACGGAAGCACGAGCGCGAACTCGTCGCCGCCGAGCCGGCCGGCGGTGTCCGACTGGCGCAGGACGCGCCGCAGCCGCATCGCGACCTGTTTCAGCAGGCCGTCACCCGCGTCGTGTCCGTACCGGTCGTTGACCTCCTTGAACCGGTCGAGGTCGACCATGAGGAACGACAGCACTTTCTTCTCGCGCCGCGCGATGTGAATGCTCTGTTGCAAACGGTCCTCGACCAGCGAGCGGTTCGGCAGATCGGTCAGCATGTCGTGCAGCGCCAGGTGTTCGAGCTCCTTCACGGCGTCGGCCAGGGCCGAGGTCCGCTGCGCCACGCGTCGTTCCAGCTCGGTGTTCAGCGCCTGCATCTCGCGCTGGTAGGCCTCGGCTTCTTCCTTGGTCTTGTTCAGCTGATCGAACAGCGCGGCATTCTCGATGGCGAAACTGACCTGATTGGCGAAGAGCGAGAGCAGATCGAGGTCGCGCTTGGTGAAGTCCTCGCCGCCGATCTTGTTGATGCCGGCCAGGCCGCCGAGAAAATTGCGCTTGCCCACGAGCGGCACGAGAATGATGCTGCCCGCTTCCTTCTCCCATTTGTTGCGCTCGGCCTCGTCGAGCTCCGCCAGCACGCCGTGCCACCACGGGCGCTTGTGACGCCACACCCAGCCGCAGACACCGAGATCCAGCGGCAGGGACTGGCCCACGATTTCGTCGGCGTTTTTGCCGCATCCGGCGCGATAGGTGTATTCGGTCCCGTTAACGTCCAATATCGGCAGCAGGACGGTCTCGGCCATGATGAGATTCCGGGCGCGCTCCACGGCCAGCTGAAAGACTTTCTGCTGGTCCAGCTCGCCGCTGATCGCGTCGGCGGTTTCCTTGAGCAGCGAAACCTCGATTTCGCGGTCGCGCAGCTCGCTTTCCAGCAGAAAGATACGCTTTTCCAGATTCAAAGGAGTTTCCCCCTTCATAAATATAAATTCCGTTTAACCAGGCGCTGACAGCCTTCAGGACAGGGTCCGTACCGCGGGGTGGCGGGTTGTCGGGGCCACACTGGAAGTGTAGATCAACCCATCGGACCGGACGGACTCGGCGACAGGATGGCGGCACTGACCCCGCGGGCACTCACTTTTCCGCAGGATAGACGCTCTGCATGCGGTCCTGCAGGCGCGCTGGGCGGCTCCCGAGGCGATGGTCATACACGGTGGTATAGGACATGACGTTCTTCACATAGTCGCGCGTCTCGCCGAACGGGATGGTTTCGATCCAGATGTCGGCGTCGAGCGTCTTGTCCGGCAGCCACGCGTTCACGCGGTTCGGGCCGGCGTTATACGAGGCCGTCGCCAGCACCTGGTTGCCGTTGTTGCGGCCGAGCACCTCCTTCAGGTAACTCACGCCCAGACGCAGGTTGTTTTCGATGTTCAGCAGCGCGCGGTTGTTGCGGATCGGCATGTTGAGCTTGCGCCCCGTGAGCCGGCCGGTGGACGGCATGAGCTGCATCAGCCCGAGCGCGCCGGCCTGCGAGCGCGCGTCCACGACGAAGGCCGATTCCTGCCGCACCACGCCGTAAACCCAGCTCGGGTCGATACCGACCTCGGTGGCGTTGGCCTCGATCGTGTCGCGGTACAGCAGCGGGAAGCGCAATTCGAGATCGTCCTGCTGATCGCTGCGCGCGACCGTGAGGATGGCGCGATCATGCCAGCCCCACTGGCGCGCGATCACCGCGGCCACGGCCAGATCGCGGTTGTTCAGACGGCGCGTGGTCCAACTCCACTGGCGGCGCGCGTCGGTGACCTGACCCGTCAGGTACAGTTCCTGCGCCATCTGGATGCCGGGGCGCGCCAGCATCGCGCTCACTTCCTCCGGCGTCGCCTCGATGCTCACGTGCTGCATGGAGTAATCCTTGCCTACGCGGTCGGCGGCGAGAAAACCGTAGTAACTGCGGTCGCGCGCCAGCGTCTCGTACAGGCGGCGCGCCTCGTCCTTGTTGCCCGTGGATTCCAGAATCCGCGCGGTCCAGTAGCGCCACTGGTTGTCCTGGCGCTGCTCCTCGCTCAGCCCGGCGATGAAACGCTTGGCCGTCTCCCACTGACCGGCGCGCAGCGCGGTCTTCACGCGCCACAAATGCAGCGTCATGTCGTTCGGTTCGGCGGAAACCGCGGACAGCCACATCAGCGCCTGCGGCAGCTGGTCCTGGGCCGCGAGAATGCCGATGTAGCGCAGCACGTAATTGTCGTCCTCGCCGAAGAACTGGTATTTGTGCTTGAGCAGGTCCCACTGCACCATCGCCTCCTCGGGATCGCGGTACGCGAGGCGCACGACACCGTGCTTCACGATCATGCGCGCCACCGGCGTCTCGACCGGATAGGCGATGTTGTGCAACTCGCGCACCGGATCGCGGTGCATCGCCTGCCAGCGCCTGACCCACACCCGGTCGGCGGGATCGAGATAGCGCGCCAGATCGCCGGCCAGGCGCAGATTGCGCGCCTCCATCGCCAGGCGGATGCGCGCCCAGACCTTGTCGCCGGTCATGTGCCCGGCCTTGTTCCAGGCGGCGAACACCGGATCGCAGGTGCGTGGCAACTGCTTGCCGGTGAGCCAGAGTTTTTCCACCTCGGTCATGAGCGTCGCCTGCTCCTCGCTGGTCTTGAGCAGATGCGACAGGCGCAGGCATTGCAGCTCCGGGTCGTCCTCGATGTCCTGATATTCCTTGAGGAAGTTCTTCCAGTCGCCGCGGTTCGCCAGCACCCGCAGCCACTTCTTGCGGATGACGTCGCTCGTCGGCGCCGCGCTGTTCTCCTCGAGGAAGCGCCGCAACTCGGCCGCGGGCGTGGAGGAAACGCGGTTCTTCAGGGATTCGTACTCGAGATAACCGCGCAGAATATAACCGTCGAGACGCGCGTAGAACGTCTTGAAGCGCGTGGTCTGGCCGGCCTTGAGGGCCTCGATCGCGGCCAGATAATCGCGGCGGCGGCTTTCCTCGTCCGGCGTCAAATCCTGCGCCAACGAGAGTCCGCCGGCGCCCGTGAGGCCGGTCAGAAGCAGAAAAATGACGAAGAAACGCCGCATGCTGTCTTATTATAGATAAACAGGTAACCGGACTTAAAATTATTCCTCGTGACCGCCAAGGATATATATCGATGACCATGGAAACGATCAATCCCGCAACCGGCGAGCGGTTGAAAACCTTCGATACCTGGAACGACCGCCAGACCGAAGCGGCGCTCGCCGAAGCGGCGGCGGCGACCATGGCCTGGCAGGCCGCCTCGTTC
Organism: Gammaproteobacteria bacterium; assembly: GCA_016200465.1. GTDB lineage: Bacteria > Pseudomonadota > Gammaproteobacteria > Acidiferrobacterales > Sulfurifustaceae > Sulfuricaulis. The sequence goes on from JACQER010000056.1 coordinate 4,310, forward strand.
GCCGAGCGTGCACGGCTGTTCCGCAACGCCGCCGCCGAGCTGCGCGGCAACAGCGCGCACTACGCCGGGCTCATCACCCTGGAAATGGGAAAAATCATCCGCGAGGCGCGCGCCGAAGTGGAGAAATGCGCCTGGGGCTGCGAGTTCTACGCCGAGCACGCCGAGGCCTTTCTCCGGGACGAAAAAATCGAAACCGACGCGGGCGCCAGCTATGTCGCGTACCTGCCGCTCGGAACCGTGCTCGCGGTCATGCCGTGGAATTTCCCGTTCTGGCAGGTGTTCCGCTTTGCCGCGCCGAGCCTGATGGCGGGCAACACCGCGTTGCTCAAACACGCTTCGAACGTCCCGCAGTGCGCGCTCGCGATCGAGGAGATTTTCCACAAGGCCGGCTTCCCCCGGGGCGTGTTCCGCACGCTCATGATTTCCGCCGCGCAGGCGGAGAAAGTCATCGCCGACCCGCGCGTTCACGCTGTCACGCTCACGGGCAGCGACACGGCCGGGAGAAAAGTGGCGGCCGCGGCCGGGGCAAATCTCAAGAAATCGGTGCTCGAACTCGGCGGTTCGGATGCATTCATCGTCCTGCCCGACGCCGATCTCGAACCGGCGGCATCCGTCGGCGTCGCCTCGCGCTTTCTCAATGCCGGACAAAGCTGCATCGCCGCCAAGCGTTTCATTCTGACGGAGACCATCGCCGATGACTTCGTCGAACTTTTCAAGCAAAAGGCCCACGCTCTGCGACTCGGCGATCCGGCGCGGGAAGACACCGAACTCGGACCGATGGCGCGCGCCGATCTGCGCGACCAGCTGCACAAACAGGTCACGGATTCGGTGACAATGGGCGCCACGTTCGCGCTGCACGGCGGGCCGGCGGCGGGGCCGGGATTTTTCTATGAGCCGACGATCATTGACCATGTCCGTCCGGGCATGCGCGCCTACGAGGAGGAATTGTTCGGTCCGGTCGCGATCGTTATTCGTGCGAAAGACGAAGAGGATGCCATCCGTATCGCCAACGACAATCGTTACGGGCTGGGAGCGAGCCTGTGGACGCGCGACCTCGACAAAGGCGCTCGACTGGCGCGGCGCATCCAATCGGGCGCCAGTTTCGTCAACGGGCTGGTCAAAAGTGATCCACGCCTGCCCTTCGGCGGCATCAAGGCCTCCGGCTACGGACGCGAGTTGTCCGTGCACGGCATCCGCGAGTTCGTGAACGTCAAAACCATCTGGATAAAATAGGCGGTCATTACCCGTCAAAAAGAAAGCCGGGGCTCCCCGGCTTTCCTGTTCGACGCAATGCGCGCGGACTTTAGAATTTAATCATCAGTCCGAGCGTTACCGTGTCTATGTCAGTTTGTCCCGTGATATGGCTGCTACCCACATCTTTGTAGCGCTCCCATTCCATGCGAACATCCATGGTTTTGCTGAAGCTGTATTTAGCGCCTATGCCAATATTGTCCAAAGTAAAACCGGGTTTGGTGTCTTTCGCTAACGCAGAATTACCGCTAGAGGTAGTAGCCTCGGATTGAACGTTCCAACGATATGTTCCAATTCTGCCGATAAAACCAAATTCTTTGGTAACCGGCAGCGTGCCGACAAAGGCGAAGACGAATCCTTTTGCCTTGAACTTAGTGTTGGCGGTAGCTGTTGATGCCGAATTCCTCACGCTGGCGGTTGTTTCACCAAAGCTCACGTAACCGAGTTCAACACCGACATTTTCCATGAATTCATATCCGCCAGACAGCTTGACAACATGATCCCTGTTGTCAGTACCCGTGCAGGTGTATCCGGGACTGAAAACACTCACCGCCGCGGAACAGGCGCCTTTGTCCTTGGTTTTCAAGTTTCCATAATTCACACCGGCATACAAATCTCCAGCCGCCGCCAACGCCGGCACAGATGTGATAGCCAAGCTCAGGAACAAAACAGGCGCCAGTGCACCCCACTTGACCATGCCGGCCAGCGAACGATTTTCTGCGTACATGACTGATACTCCTCCAGTAGTAATGATCGTTTCTGATTTTGGAATTATTGTTCAGCGCTTTTATGCAACTGATGTTCCGTCTGCGCCCGTGGCGGCCACACCTTAATTTCAAGCCCATCAGACTAATAATCAACTGTTATCAAGTCAACAACAGGCGCGGGCAGTCCCTTCGGGAGAATGAGAGACTAAACGGAATAATAACCGCGGAACCACAAAAACGAGACTGGACATACACTTATAGGCCCTGTTTCCTAAGGTAAACATAAAGCTTTATCTTGGCAGCTGCCTCAAAGCGATGCCGTGCCTACGATTACCGGCTTAGCCAACCTTCTTATAGGCCCACCGTATCAGCCAGGCACCAAACAGGATCATTGGCACGCTTAGTACCTGCCCCATCGTCACCCAATTGAAAGCAAGGTAACCGAGCTGCACGTCCGGCTCGCGGACGAATTCCACGGTAAACCGGAATAGCCCGTAAAAAAGCAAAAACAAGCCCGAGACCGACGCTTCCGGTCGCGACTTGCGGGAAAAAATCCAGAGAATCGTGAACAGGGCGACGCCCTCGAGCATGAATTCATAAAGCTGGGACGGATGTCGCGGCAACGCACCGGCGTTGGGAAACACCATGGCCCAGGGCACGTCGGTCACGCGACCCCAGAGTTCGTGATTGATGAAATTGCCCAGGCGGCCGGCGCCGAGACCGATGGGAGTCAGGGGCGCGACAAAATCCGCGACACCGAAAAAAGTGCGGCGCGTGCGCCTTCCATAGAGCCACATCGCCGTGATCACGCCGAGCAGACCGCCGTGAAACGACATGCCGCCGGCCCAGATGTAAACCACCTCGAGCGGATGATCGAGGTAATAACCGAAGTTGTAGAAGAGCACGTAACCGATGCGCCCGCCGAGAATCACGCCGAGCGCGCCATAGAAAAGCAGATCGGCGATCTCCTGCGGTTGCCAGCCGGAGCCGGGGCGTTTCGCGCGGTAAACCCCCAGCCACCACGCGCCGAGAAAACCGATGAGGTACATGAGCCCGTACCAGTGCACCTTGAGCGGGCCGAGCTGGATCGCGACAGGATCGATGTCAGGAGCGAGCATGGTGTTGGAATTATTGAGTAGTGAGGTTCAGATGCGACGCATGGTCAGGCGGCCTTCTGCACCGCGAGCGTGCCGGAACGACCGTCCACTTCGCCTTGAATCAACTCGCAGACCGGAATGCGTTCGCGCTGGCGCAGATATTCGCGCGCCAGTTCGTCCAGCCGGACGAAGCTCACGTTCTTTTTTTGCGCCTGCGCCAGCAGGGCGCGGAACAGATCGGCCTTCATCATCCCCTCGATCTCGGCGTGCGCGGTCAGGACATTGAGTCGTCCCGGCCGCAGCCACGACAGGTATTGTTCGACCAGGCGTTCCTCGGGATGTTCCGGGCGCCCGAGCAGCTCGTCGAGCGTCGGCAGCGTCGTCGGGATCTGCAATGTCCTGAAGACCACGCCGTCGGCCAGCGGAAAGAAAACATCCGTGCCGCGCGCGTCGCTGGCATACAGCAGGCCGGCGGCGTCGTAGGCCGCCAGACTCAGGGCGTTCGCCTGCCAGCCGGCGGCGCCGGCGGTTTTCGCGGGCTCCCCGTAGATGCGCTCGAACTCGCGGCGCGCCTTGTCGAATTCGGCATAAACCTCAGCGCGCGACATGCGCATGAGGCCGTCCTGCCAGCGGATATGGTCGTAACAATGGATTCCGACTTCGTGGCCGCGGTCGCGTGCGGCGCGCATCACGTCCTGATTGCGCCGGCCCACGTGCGGACCGGGCCAGAGCACGCCGTTCAGCAGCGTGCGCAGCCCGTAGATGGCCACGACGTTGGTGCGCGCCACCTTGCCGAAAAAGCCGGGACGGAAAATGCGCCGGATGGCGCGGCCGGTGTTGTCGGGGCCGAGCGAAAACAGAAACGTCGCCTTGACGCCGAACTCATCCAGGATGTCCAGCAGCCGCGGCACGCCGACGCGCGTACCGCGATCGGTGTCCACGTCGACCTTGATCGCGAGGCGCGTCTCCGGCATGACCGTGGTTCAGGCTTCCAGTTCCCGCGATGGCCGGCCGAGATGGTAGTCGAGCGTCTTGCGCAGCGCCGTCTTGAGGTCGGTGGTCGGTTTCCAGCCGAGATATTTCTCGGCGTTCCTGATCGACGGCACGCGCGTGAGGATGTCCTGGTAACCCTTGCCGTAGTAATCGCCCGAGCTGACCGAGACGAGTTTGGTTTTTTCCGCGAGTGCGGCGTACTTGGGATAGGTCTTGACCAGCGATACCAGCGTCTCGGCCAGCTCGCGCACCGACATGTCGTTCTGCGGGTTGCCGATGTTGAAGATGCGTCCGTCGGCGCAGCCGTCCTGGTTGGCGATGATGCGCAGCAGCGCGTCCACGCCGTCGTCGATGTAGGTGAAGCTGCGGCGCTGCGCGCCGCCGTCGACGAGCTGGATGTCCTTGCCACGCAGGATATTGCCGATGAACTGCGTCAACACGCGCGAGCTGCCTTCCTTGGGCTCCATGATGTTGTCGAGCTTCGGTCCGATCCAGTTGAACGGCCGGAACAGCGTGTATTTGAAACCTTGCTGCTGGCCGTAGGCGGCGATCACGCGGTCGAGCAGCTGCTTGCTGCACGAATAGATCCAGCGCGGTTTGTTGATCGGTCCGAGCACCAGGTTCGACGCTTCCTCGTCGAACTCGCGGTCGGCGCTCATGCCGTAGACCTCGGAGGTCGAAGGGAAGATCACGCGCTTTTGGTAGCGCACGCACTGGCGCACGATCGCGAGGTTGGCCTCGAAGTCGAGCTCGAACACGCGCAGCGGCTCGAGCACGTAGGTCGCGGGCGTGGCGATGGCCACCAGCGGCAGCACCGCGTCACATTTCTTGACGTGGTACTCGATCCATTCCTTGTTGATGGTGATGTCGCCCTCGACGTAGTGGAAGCGCTCGTGGCCGAGGCACTGGTCGAGCTTGTCCCGGCCCATGTCCATGCCGTAGACCTCCCAGTCGGTGTCGCGCAGGATGCGCTCGGTCAGACTGTTGCCGATGAAACCGTTCACACCGAGGATCAAGACTTTGAGGCTCATACTGACTCCGTTCGAAAGATGCGTATGTTAAACCGAGGCCGCCCGCGGTGTCGCTTCGCCCAGCACCTGGCCAGGCCGAAGTCCGTGCGCACCGCCCTGCTGCTCCGGACCGCCGCGCCACTGCCATTTCAGGATTTCCAGCGAGCCCTTACCGGCCGCGACGCGCAGCGGCGCCACTGAAAGCACCTGGCCGGGGCGGCCGGCGCCGTCCGTCCGCGGCTCGGCCCACCAGACGAGGAACCGCCGTCCGTCCACGTCCGTGAACGCGCCGGGATAGGGATGGGTCAACGCGCGGATGAAATTGAAAATTCGCCCGGCGTCGGCGTGCCAGTCGATGCACCCGTCTTCGGGCTTGCGCCCACCGAAGTAGCTCGCCCGCGACTCGTCCTGCGGTCGGCGCGGCGCGCGGCCCTGCCGGATCGCGTCGAGGCTGCGTTCCAGGACCCGGCGCGCGGCCGCGGTCACCTTAATAAAGACATCCCGTGCCGTGTCGCGCGGGCCGATCGTCACCGGCTCCTGATCGACGATATCGCCGGCATCGGGGCGCTTGACCATCCAGTGCAGCGTGGCGCCGGTTTCGGTCTCGCCGTTCAGCACCGCCCAGTTAATCGGCACCCGGCCGCGGTATTTCGGCAACAGCGAGCCGTGCATGTTGAAGGCGCCGAGGGGCGGGATGTCCAGGATCTCCTGGCAAATCATGTTGCGGTAGTAAAACGAAAAAATGATATCCGGTTGCATCTCGCGCAACCGGGCGATCCATTCCGGCGTGTTCACGGAATCGGGTGTGTGGACCGGGATGCCGTGCCGGCGCGCGAGCTGCGCCACCGACTTGAACCAGATTTTCTCCTCGGGATTGTCGCG
>JACQER010000057.1 GCA_016200465.1 Gammaproteobacteria bacterium
ATCTCGGGTGCGTCTTCAGGATTTTCCATCATCTCTCCTGCGCCTTACGGCGCGAGTCGGGCGATCACGTCGGCGGCGCCCTTCACGCGATCGCCCAGGGACACTTCGAACCGGGCCTCCCGCGGAAGATAAACATCGACGCGCGAACCGAAACGGATGAAGCCGTAACGCTCGCCCCGGGCAATCCGCTCGCCCGGCTGCACATAACACAGTATACGCCGTGCAATCAGACCGGCAACCTGCACCACCACCACGTCCTGTCCCTCGTCGGTCCGTATCCACAGGGCGTTGCGCTCGTTGTCGAGCGAGGCCTTGTCGAGCGCGGCATTGACGAATTTGCCCCGGCTGTACCAGCGTTCCATGATTTTTCCCGCCACCGGGCTGCGGTTCGAGTGCACGTTGAACACGTTCATGAACACGCTCACGCGCCGGGCCGGGCGCTTGAGGTAGGGGTCCTCGACCTCGCCCAGCGCGATCACCTTCCCATCCGCGGGGCAGATGATCGCATCGGGTGCGTCGGGAATGTTCCGGGAAGGGTCGCGAAAGAACTGGACGACAAAGACGAGAATAATCCAGAAAGGCGCCGCCCACGCGGGTCCGGCGAAATAATGCACGGCCAGCGCCGCGCCTGCGGCGAGCGCCATATGCCACCGGCCCTCGCGGGCCAGGATGGGGTAATTACCGTCAGTCATGTTTGAATAAATATTTTGAACCGCCAGGACGCCAGGAACGCCAGGGGTTTAATTTACAAACGCTTTTCCTGGCGGCCCTGGCGTCCTGGCGGTAATGAATTTTAATTTTTCGTTTTATCAACGATGCGATGCGCCTTGATCCAGGGCATCATCTCGCGCAGCCTGCCGCCCACTTCCTCGATCGGGTGCTTGGCCGCCTGCGCGCGCATCTCGGGGAAACGTTTGCCACCGGTCTCGTTCTCGGCCATCCATTCCTTGGCGAACTGCCCGGACTGGATTTCCTTGAGAATCTTTTTCATCTCGGCCTTGGTCTGCTCGTTCACGATGCGCGGGCCGCGCGTGTAGTCACCGTACTCGGCGGTGTTCGAGATCGAGTAACGCATGTTGGCGATGCCGCCCTCGTACATGAGGTCCACGATGAGCTTCAGCTCGTGCAGGCATTCGAAGTAGGCCATCTCCGGCGGATAGCCGGCCTCGACCAGCGTCTCGAACCCGGCCTGCACCAGGTGCGTGGCGCCGCCGCACAGCACCGCCTGTTCGCCGAAGAGATCGGTCTCGCATTCGTCCTTGAAGGTGGTTTCGATGATGCCGGCGCGACCGCCGCCGATGGCCGACGCGTAGGACAATGCCACGTCACGCGCCTTGCCCGAGGCGTTCTGCTTGACCGCGATCAGGCACGGCACGCCGCCGCCCTGGGTGAAGGTCGAGCGCACCAGATGGCCCGGGCCCTTGGGCGCGATCATGATGACGTCGAGATCGGCGCGCGGCTGGATGAAGCCGAAGTGAACCGAGAAACCGTGGGCAACGGCCAGCGTCGCACCCTTCTTGAGATTCGGTTCGACATGCTCCTTGTAGAGCTTCTTGTGCTGCTCGTCGGGAGCCAGGATCATCACCAGATCGACTTCCTTCACCGCGTCGGGAATATTCTTGACGGTGAGGCCGGCGTTCTTCGCCTTCTGCACCGAACTCGAACCCTCGCGCAACGCCACGATCACCTGCACGCCGCTTTCTTTCAGATTCAGCGCGTGCGCGTGGCCCTGCGAACCGTAACCCACGATGGCGACTTTCTTGCCGCGAATGATCGAAAGGTCGGCGTCTTTGTCATAGAAAATTTTCATACATCCTCGTCTGTCGTTGTCTGAAATTACACCCGCAGGCTCTTCTCGCCGCGGGCGATGCCGGAAACCCCTGAGCGCACCACCTCGATGATGCCGGCGCCGCGCACCGCCTGAACGAAGGCGTCGAGTTTGTCGCTGGTGCCGGTCAGTTCGATGGTATAAGTCGTTTCGGTCACGTCGATGATACGCCCGCGGAAGATATCCACCAGCCGCTTGACCTCGTCGCGCATGCTGCCGTTGGCATTGACCTTGATGATCAGCAGTTCACGCTCGATATGTGGGCCTTCGGTGAGGTCCACGAGCTTGACCACGTCCACCAGCTTGTTGAGCTGCTTGGTGATCTGCTCGATCACGTCCTCCGAGCCGCTGGTGACGAGTGTAAGGCGCGACAGGGTTTCGTCCTCCGTCGGCGCCACCGTGAGCGACTCGATATTGTAGCCGCGCGCCGAAAACAGCCCGGCCACGCGCGACAGCGCGCCCGACTCGTTTTCCAGCAGCATCGAAATAATATGACGCATCAATGTCTACCTACTCCGCTTCGCTGCGTTCGTCCGGTCATATTAAGCCAGCTCCCGGTCGGTCGGCACCACCGCCTTGCACGGCTTGAGATGCATCTCGTGCTGGCCCTTGCCGGCGGCGATCATCGGATACACGTTCTCGGTCTGGTCGGTGATGAAATCCAGGAACACCAGCCGGTCCTTCATCTTGAGCGCCTCCTTGAGGGCGCCCTCGACGTCATTCGGCTTCTCGATCTTCATGCCCACGTGGCCGTAGGATTCGGTGAGCTTCACGAAATCCGGCAACGCATCCATGTACGAATGCGAATAGCGGCGGTCGTAGAAGAATTCCTGCCACTGGCGCACCATGCCCATGTAGCGGTTGTTCAGGTTGATGATCTTGATCGGCAGGTCGTACTGCTTGCAGGTCGAGAGTTCCTGGATGCACATCTGGATCGACGCCTCGCCGGTCACGCAGCACACCGTTTCCTTGGGGAACGCCATCTTCACGCCCATCGCCGCCGGCAGGCCAAAGCCCATGGTGCCGAGGCCGCCGGAGTTGATCCAGCGCCGCGGCTTGTCGAAGCGGTAGAACTGCGCCGCCCACATCTGGTGCTGGCCCACGTCGGAAGTGATGTAGGCGTCACCCTTGGTGAGATCGTAAAGCTTTTCGAGCACGTACTGCGGCTTGATCAGCTTGCTGTCGTGGTCGTAGTCGAGGCAGTTCATGGCGCGCCACTGGTCGATCTGCTTCCACCACGCGGCCAGCGCCTCCTTGTCCGGTTTCTTCTTCGAGGCTTTGATGAGCTTGATCATGTCGCGCATCACCGCCTCGGCGCCGCCGACGATGGGAATCTCCACCGGCACGTTTTTCGAGATCGAAGCCGGATCGATGTCCACGTGGACGATACGCGCATGCGGACAGAACTTGTTGAGATCGCCGGTCACGCGGTCGTCGAAGCGCGCGCCGATGGCGATCAGCACGTCGCATTCATGCATCGCCATGTTGGCTTCGTAGGTGCCGTGCATGCCGAGCATGCCCACGAACAGGTCGTCGGTGGCCGGATACGCGCCCAGCCCCATGAGCGTCTGGGTGATCGGGAAGCCGAGCAGCCGCACCAGTTCGGTCAGCGCCGCGGACGCTTCGCCGAGAATCACGCCGCCGCCGGTGTAGATCATCGGCCGCCTGGCGCCGAGCATCAAGTCCACCGCCTTCTTGATCTGGCCCGGATGGCCCTTCAGCACCGGGTTGTACGAGCGCATGTGCACTTCCTTCGGGTACGCATACTCGCACTTGTGCGCGGTGACGTCCTTCGGAATGTCCACCAGCACCGGGCCCGGGCGACCGGTGGTGGCGATGTAGAATGCCTTCTTGATGGTGGTGGCGAGGTCCTTGACGTCCTTCACCAGGAAGTTGTGCTTCACGCACGGGCGCGTGATGCCGACCGCGTCCACTTCCTGGAACGCGTCGTCACCGATCAGGCTGGTCGCCACCTGGCCGCTGAACACCACCAGCGGGATCGAATCCATGTACGCGGTGGCAATGCCGGTAATGGTGTTCGTGACGCCGGGACCGGAAGTGACCAGCACCACGCCGGGGCGGCCGGTGGCGCGCGCGTAGCCGTCGGCGGCGTGCGCCGCGCCCTGCTCATGCCGCACCAGGATGTGCTTGACCTTGTCCTGCTTGTAAAGCGCGTCGTAAATATGCAGCGCTGCGCCGCCGGGGTAGCCGAAGACGTGCTCCACGCCTTCGTCTGCGAGGCAGCGGACAAAAATATCTGCGCCGGTTAATTCCACAATTTCCTCGGGAAATAAAAAAGCCCGCGCCAGCCCCAAACCGGGCGCGCGGGCGTTAGCGGTTGCCGGTTTAAAAATAAGAAATTACTTATAAGTATCCGCAGGGTCAATAGCAAAACGTCAATAAACCGTGCTTTTTACTGCCGCCGCCAGGTGGTTTTGCCGGCGGTGTCTTCCAGAATGATCCCCTGAGTCTTCAATTCGTCGCGGATACGGTCCGACTCGGCCCAGTTGCGGCCCTGCCGCGCCGCTGTGCGTCGGGCGATCAGGGCCTCGATCTGCTCATCGGTCAGGCCATCGACCGCGCCGCCACGCAAAAACGCCTGCGGCTCGCGCTGCAACAGCCCCAGAACACCGGCCAGACGCCGCAAGGACGCGCCCAAGGGCGCGGCAGCAGCCGATTTGCCCTCTTCACGCAGCTTGTTGATGTCACGCGCCAGATCAAACAGCACCGCCAAGGCGCCGGAGGTATTGAAGTCGTCGTCCATGGCGGCGTTGAAGCGTTGCTCGTAGCCGGCGTCCGGCGTATCCGTCGCGGGCAGGTCCTTGAGCGCGAGATACAACCGGGTGAGCGCGGTCTTGGCGCCCTGCAGGTTCTCGTCGGAGTAATCGAGCGGGCTGCGGTAGTGGCTGCCGAGAATGAAATAACGCACCACCTCCGGGTCGTATTTTTTCAGCACCTCGCGCACCGTGAAGAAGTTGCCGAGCGATTTCGACATTTTCTCCTGGTCCAGGCGCACGAAGCCGACGTGCATCCAGGTGTTCACGAACTTCCCGCCGGTGGCCGCCTCGCTCTGGGCGATTTCGTTTTCATGATGCGGAAACTTGAGGTCCATGCCGCCGCCGTGGATGTCGAAATGATTGCCGAGACAGGTGGTGGACATGGCCGAACATTCGATATGCCAGCCGGGACGGCCGGCGCCCCAGGGCGATTCCCACTGCGGCTCGCCGGGCTTGGCCGTCTTCCACAGTACGAAATCGAGCGGATCGTCCTTGTCCTCGCCGACCTCCACGCGCGCGCCGATCTTGAGTTCGTCCAGCGTCTTGCCCGACAGCGCGCCATAAGGCGGAAACTTGCGCACGTGGTAATACACATCGCGGTTCTTCGCCTGGTAGGCGAAGCCGCGCTCGACCAGCCTGCCGATCATGCTCAGGATCTGCGGCATGTGCACCGTGGCGCGCGGCTCGGCGTCCGGCGGCAGCACGCCAAGCGTGGCGGCGTCCTCGTTCATTGCCTGGATGAAACGTGCGGTCAGCGCGCCGATGTCCTCGCCGTTCTCCTGGGCGCGCTTGATGATCTTGTCGTCGATGTCGGTGATGTTGCGGATGTAAGTCACGTCGTTGCCGCGCGCGCGCAGGTAGCGCGCCACCATGTCGAACACCACCATCACGCGCGCGTGCCCGAGATGGCAGAAGTCGTACACCGTCATGCCGCAGACGTACATCCGGACCTTGCCGGGCGTGATGGGCGTGAACGGATCCTTCTTCCGGGTAAGGCTGTTGTAAATCTGTAGCATGATCTTAAATGTAGGGTGCGCCACGCGCACCGTTCCTTTAACTGTTGTTGATTGGTGCGTAGGACGCACCCTACTTTGGTTTCAGGTCCTCGCTTAAACTCAGAAAACGATTCCTTGCCCGTTCCACGCCGATCAAGGGCAGCAGCTTCGCCATCTCCGGCCCGTCCAGTTCGCCGGTGAGCGCCGCGCGCAACGGCTGGAACAGGGCCTTGCCGCTCACCGAGAGCTGATGCCGCAGCATATCGCTCACGGCCTTGAAATCAGCGCCGTGTTTTTCCAGCGCCCGGCGCGCGATGTCGAAGAACTCCTCGCCGGCCGCATTGATGGATTCACGCGCCGGATGACTGACCGTCAACGCATCGGTGAACACGATCTGCGCCCAGTGTAACGCATCCGCCGGAAACGTGACGTTGGCGCGCACCGCATCCATGAACGCCGGACGCTTGTCCGACGGCACCAACGCGTCAACCTTGGCTTCCATCCAGTTCCATATTTCCGCGGAGGACAAATGTAGCAGCGCTTCATGCTGCCAATGTATCAACTGGGTTTCGTCGTAACGCGCCGGCGCGCGGCCCAGGCGGGACAAGCCGAAGTTTTCCGCCAGCGCCTGCAAACTCATCAAGGCATTGGAATCGTACGTATGCCCGACCCGGGCCAGATAATTGTTGATCGCCACCGGCAAATAACCGGCCTCGCGCAATTCCTGCACGCTGCGGCTGCCGGTGCGCTTCGACAGCGGCGCGCCGTCGGCGCCGACCACGAGCGCGATGTGGGCGTACTCCGGCACCGGCAGGCCGAGCGCCTGCAACAGCAGGATCTGGCGCGGCGTGTTGGTCAGATGGTCCTCGCCGCGCACCACCAGCGTCACGCCCATCACGGCGTCGTCGATGGCGTTGCAGAAAAAAAACGCCGGCGTGCCGTCGGAGCGGCGGATCACGAAATCGCCGATGTCCGAGGTCGCGAACGTCTGCCGTTCCCGCACCTTGTCGTCGAATTCGACCGTCCGGCCGTCGTCCACGCGGAACCGCAGCGTTGCGGGCTCGCCGCGCGCGAACCGGGCCTCGGCCTCGGCGCGCGCCAGCGCGCGGCATTTGCCGGAATAGCGCGGCGGGCGCCCGGCGGCGAGCGCGGTCTTGCGCGCAACGGCAAGCTCATGCTCGCTGCAGAAACAGGGATAGGCCAGGCCTTTCGATTCGAGTGCGGCGAAATATTCCTTATAGATGTGGCCGCGCTCCGACTGGGCGTAAGGGGCATGTCCGCCGCCGGCTTCCGGTCCTTCATTCCAAGAGAGACCCAGCCAGCGCAGGTCCTCCTCCAGCGCCCGGGCGAATTTTTCATGCCCACGCATGGCGTCGGTGTCCTCGAGGCGCAGCAGAAACGTCCCGTCGGCCTGTCGCGCCAGCAGATAATTGAACAACGCGGTGCGGATGTTGCCGAGGTGCAGCAGGCCCGTGGGGCTGGGAGCAAAACGCGTCTTGAAGGGTCGCAAAGCCATTGGAAGGACGCCATGGTAACGGAAACCGCGCCCGCGGCGAACCCCCGGCGTTGTGCCGGGCGGGCCAATCCAGTGTAAACTTCGCGCAGGAATCCCGCCGCCGGCGGGGTCGGTATCGTTCACCAGCGCCAAGAGTCCCATTCCATGATTCACATGAAAACCAACTACGGCACCATCGTCCTGGAGCTCAACCCGGACAAGGCGCCGAAGACCGTGGCCAATTTCCTCGCCTATGCCAAAGACGGCTTCTATGACGGCACCCTGTTTCACCGCGTCATCGACAAGTTCGTCATCCAGGGCGGCGGGTTCGGTCCGGGCATGACCCAGAAGATGACCCGCCCGCCGATCGAGAACGAGGCCAACAACGGTCTGCGCAACAGCCGCGGCACCCTCGCCATGGCGCGCGCCACCGACCCGCATTCCGCCACCAGCCAGTTCTTCGTCAACCTCGTGGATAACGACTTCCTCAACTACACCGCGCCCTCGCCCTCGGGCTGGGGTTACTGCGTGTTCGGCAAGGTCGTGGACGGCATGCACATCATCGACCAGATCAAGGGCGTCGCCACCGGTTCCAAGCTCGGCCACAAGGACGTGCCGTTGTCCGACGTGCTCATCGAGCACATGCAGGTCGTCGAAGAAAAATAGGAGACGCCAGGACAGAGATGCCGGGAACCACGCTGTTCATATCCGACCTGCATCTCTGCGGCGCCCGCCCCGCCATCACCGGGCTGTTCCTCGATTTTCTCCGTCATCGTGCACGCGCCGCGCAGGCGCTCTACATCCTCGGCGATTTGTTCGAGTACTGGATCGGCGATGAAGCCGTCGAGCAGGAGGAATTCCGTCCCGTCGTGCGCGGCTTGCGCGAGCTGACCGCCGGTGGAACGCCGGTGTTCGTGATGCACGGCAACCGTGACTTCCTCATGGGCCAGGGTTTCGAAAAAACCACCGGCGCGCGGTTGCTCCAGGACCCGACGCGGCTCGATCTCCACGGCACCCCGACGCTGCTGATGCATGGCGATTCGCTGTGCACCGACGACACCGAATACATGACGTTCCGCGCCCAGGTGCGCAACCCGGCGTGGCAGAAGGAATTCCTCGGCAAACCCGTGGCCGAGCGCGAACGGATCGTGCGCGACTTCCGGGAAATCAGCAAAAATTCCACCGCCAGCAAGAAACCGGAAATCATGGACGTGAACCAGAAAGCGGTGGAATCGGTCATGCGCGAACACGGCGTGCAGCGCTTGATTCACGGGCATACGCACCGTCCGCAGGAACACCTGTTCACTCTCGATGGGCGTCCGGCGCGGCGCATGGTGCTCGGCGACTGGTACGAACAGGGCAGCGTGCTGCAAGTGGACGCCCAGAGTTGGCAACTGGAGTCCCTGCCGCTAGCGCATGCAAAAGTGAAAGATGAAAAATTAAAGCGAAGCCATTAGCCCGCTTACTGCTCGTTCCGTTTCTTGAATTATGAGTATCCGGAGTCCGCTGTTGAAAGCACCGTTCGAGTGAATTATGTTTTTCTTCTACTAAGAAGTGCGTATATTGAAACGACAATCAAGGAATATAGTAAACCGTTGAACAGAGCAGATATTCCCAAAGCTTGCAACACTTTCCAATCAACAGGGCCAGAAAATGGAAGCATGATAAAGTAGCTTGGCCATATAAATAAAATAAACTTGTACCACCAGGCATGGACGATCGAAAGCTGCTGGTTGAGCACAAAGATAACAACGGCTATCGAGACACCAATTATTGCTGCGATTACTCCTACTCTAAAAAGCGGTCTACGTTGGCTGTCATTCCTATTGTTCATTTTGGTTTCCATAGGACGGGGTTCGGTACAAAGATTTGCACGTCACCGCCCGTCTGTCCGGAATTGAGTGCAACGGTTCCTTGGAAATAGAGCGTTCCTAGAGTGAAGCGAAATTGAACTTATTTTCCTTGGTGATGTATATTTCCGCTTTTTGATTTGCCGAACGCCCACGCAGTGAATTCAAGTCCGCCGAACAAGAGGAAAAACAGAGTCGCAACAAGCCACGACTCGTTAATGCCGAAATAAATCGCCGCTATGAGAAATGCGAGCGCCAAAAGTCCAGACGCTACACTGGTTGCCTGTTTCATCGTGACGATCTGGTTCTGATTTTTATCGATGCACTAACCGATCAATTGATCAGTGCGCCTGCAGCAGTTTTCATCATTTGCGTAATCCGTTGCGCCATGTATTCGATCTATGATTTAGGAAATGCGGTATCCCCTGAGCCTAAATACATGTCGATCCGGCGGAGTACCTGCTCGGCATGATAAACGAATTCGTTGGGCGAACTTTTCTTCGTGGCCTTTGGCACGGCTGCATCTCAGGCGTTATTCCACCCTGCTAATACCCGCTCAAAGAGTTCTAAAGCCTGACCCTTCAGTCTTTGTTTCATAACATTCACAGACTCCTCAGTGTCAGCCAGTATTTCTAACACTCCTACGACAAATTGATTTTGTGTTTCTCTATTATTCTCGCTAGAACCTATTTCATTCAAGAAATAAAAGGCTCGGTCTAACTCATCATTTCTGATCGTATTATCTGTAATGCCATCGCGCAGATAAATAGCGAAGTTTCCGAGTATGCTATATGGACCTTCTTTGAGATCAGCAGATTTTGAAAACTCGGGGAACTCCAACAATAGTATTGAAGCGATTTTTTCTGGTTCCATATTCCTGCTCATCTTCCTGATAGCGCACCTTGCAAATCTTTAAGGATTTGTCTCGCTATAAATGCATCTGTAGCGTTCCATCGGCCGTCTTAATTGAACCGTTCAGTTTTTGCTGTTCGCTATCTTTTTCTTTGCGACTAATACCTGTTCTCCGTCGCGAATTTCCAAGACGCACTCTACTATCGTGCCCGGGCTGAACTCCCATTCCTCATCTTCCGGATCGTAACCATCTGTAGGCAACACTTCGAATATGTTACCTCCAAGGTCTATTCCTAGCGTTGGACGCAGTACTGGAACACCCTCATCAAGCAAAGGGATATATATTTTCTTTTTAATATTTGAAGCCATCGCCGCCAATATGAATTATTTCTTTTGTCGTATTGTCTACAATAACAGAACGCCCTGTTTGTGGGTGAACATACCTTGTTGCTGGGTTGCCTGGATTAACTAGGTTTTGAGCCTGAAATTTCTGTCCTGTTTCGATAGCTTCCGTAATTTGTTGTTCACTCCAACCACGTTTCTTCATTCGATTCGCCCATTTTGTGGCGGACTTGTGTTTACCAAACTGCCACGTCAACTTACAAATGTTGCCAGCAGCTTTTACGCCTTTAAGACCAGGTATCTCAGTAATTAGTATCGCTGCACCGGTCACGCCCCCGGTTTCAATTGCCTCCGGAAGGCTAGACCCAGGCAAAAGATCAATCAACATTGTCGTGGATGACCTAATCTCATCCGGTGTCTGAGGCATGTTTTGTGGATCGGGGAGTAGCTCCGTTGATAGACCCGAAGGATCAATCCACCTCAGTGGATTGTTATAGACATAAATGTACGTGTTCATCCCTCCTCTCAGCCCAACCGGATCACTGCTGAGATACCGTGCCAGAGCGGTATGGCTGCAAGCCAACAGAAGAATAAACGCGCCTAACAGGGTGTTGATCCACGATCTGGTCAATGACATGGTGGTCTCCTCATTGAAATTTTCATTTCACTGTTTTGCTTTTTGCTTCCTTAATTGACTGAAGATACTTGCCGTCGTCTCCCCGGCGGTATTCCCGCCAGCCCAGGTTTTCTGCTTTACTGGCCCACAAACGATTGTTTCGCGAGAGGTAAAGGTGGTGGCCTTTGGCACGATCCGGAATGTCGTTCGGTGAACGGTATTTCTGGGCGTAATATTTGTTCATCAAATCAAAATACGCATTGCTTTTCCTGATCATCACGGAAACATCTTTCGGATAATATTCGAGGATAAGGTCAGACAGTGTTATCACTTTCTCGAATTCATGCTGATCGACGTAGTACTCCGTCAGCGTCTCGGCCATGAGCGCCACGGTTTCTTTCTTGGTCAAGGGCTGCAAGTACACGCCGTTAGCGACGGCTTCATCCGACATCGGCAGTTGCTTGCGATACCACACATCACGGGGTCGGATTGGCACCGCTCGTGGCCTCCAGGTTATACCACGCTCCCATCTCGTCCCGGTATTTCACGAAAACATGGACCGGCGCGGTGGCAGCGGTGACGTCGAGGCCGAGCCGCTGTCCCAATATGATGAACAGGAACGGCATGGTGACGCAGTTGCCTTTCTTTGAGGACAGGTAAGTAGGGAGCAGCTTGTTGTTGATTTTGGTGCCTAAGGGGTCGTCCAAGTCGTATTGATGGGGTTGAAAACCGTTCCATTCCCCAGCTTCATACAAGTAGCGTCTGAGCGCCCATAGCCTGTTTCCGCTCGAAACACCGTATTCTGGCATGGTTCTGATTCTATTCACCATGGCGTCAATTTTCTGAAGGTTGACTTGGAGGTCCACGGAAGGATCGATTTGTTTGTCGATCGTTAATTTGGTTTGACCAAGGTCGATATCTTGTTCGGGTCGTTTCAAGATATGGCGTATCTGCTGGGCGGCCCTGAGGTCAACGCTCTTTTCCGCATCGAACCATTCATACGGGTAACGGGAATCGGCGTCGATGACGTAAACCTTAATTTGCTGCAAGAACGGTTGAGGGATTCCGCTCATGACCACGTTGACCTTCTGCGGACTTGTCACCTCCACAATTAATTCAACGTATGGATGACCGTCGCCGCTTCGATAAAACGGAACGGTGCGTGTGATCGTCTTTTCTTTCGTCTGAAATGAATAAGAGACTTCGGCGCCACGCGGAATAGGAGCGGCGTTGTAGTCGTGCCTAACGTGAAGCTCATAAGTACCTGGCGTCGCAAGGTCGAATTGCCAAACACGCTAGGCCGCGTGGGCGGGGAGAAGGGCTAGGCCGAGGACGATGAGGGATACCAACCGTTGGTACAGCAAGGTTCCTCCATGATTTAGTGTCGCATTCTTTATCTTTACAAAGATGTGTTGTTATGTGGCGCCTTCCTGGCTAGCTCATTTCGCCGTGAACTGCCGAGCCTGTCAAGCAGCTTTCGACATAAAGCTTTAGTGCCGACAGGTGAAAAATCAGTGGAACAACGAGTTGGATGAGAATGCGGGATTAATTTTTGAGATTCCGAGACCAAGGGCACCGGCTCGTTGTCTTCGGTTTATAGTTCTTACATCAATTCAGAGATAGAGAGACAGGAACATTTGAAACTACGCCAGACTTTTGTACCGGATTTCGGATGCTCTTAAATTATTTCTGCCCTCTCAGTTCATCCAACATCAGCCGCTTGTATTCGGCCGGCAGACGGAAAATCTCGGCGGTAGCGCGGAAATCGGTCTTGTAGTCCACCAGTTCCATGGTGCGACCGGTCATGTCCGCGAGCCGCACCGGAAAACCGTATTCCAAGTGGCGCACGGGCAGAAAAATATTGTTGGCCAGATCGCAGGCGGATTGCATTTCCGGCGGCGTGGTCGCCGCGGTCAACGCCTGCTGCCCGGCCAGGATCAGGCGAAATTCGCGCAGCGCCACGACCGCGGCGGGCAACAAACCCTCCGCAGCGTAGAGGTCATAGCAGCGCTTGTCGTTCGTCAGCAGTTCGTAGTGCGTAACCTTGCGCCCTTCGACGGCGGGAAACGTGGCCGTATCGGTCACCACGCGGTGGATGAATGGTGTCGGCGGCTTCAACTCGATCGGACGCGGACGGATCACCAACACCTGTTTTTCGCCGCTGCTGACACTGTAGATGCTGCCGTCGGCGCGGTCGAACAGCAGAAAATCCTGGCTGTCCTGGCCGTCGTCCAAGCGCAAAAAACCGGCGCTGACGATCATGCGCGTGCGATACGGCTCGCCGCCCGGCTCGCGCTCGACGAAATAAAGCACGGCAGCGGGCGTGGTCGGTTCGGAGCAGGCTGTCAGCGCCGTCAGCAAAAAACAGGCGCGCAGGAAAAAACGGCGTTTCATCGTGTTTCAGCTTCCCGGCTTCACGCGCAGTCCCAGCATGATGTCCATGACGTTGGTGCCGGTCGGGCCGGTCTGCACCAGGTCGCCGCTCGCCTCCAGAAAACTCCCGGCATCGGCGCGCGCGAGCGACTGTCTGGCGTCATGTCCGGCCTGTTCGCCGCGCGCGACCGTGCCGCCGTCCACCAGCGCACCGGCGTCGTCGGTGGGACCGTCCGTGCCATCGGTGCCGGCGGAGAGAAACCATGCGTCGTCTTTTCCCTGCAGCACTCTCGCCGCCGCGAGCGCGAGACTCTGGTTGCGTCCGCCGCGGCCCGGCGATTCCGGAAGCATGACGGTGGTCTCGCCGCCCCAGATCTGAATCGCGCCGGGTTCGGCGCGCAACAATTCCTGCGCCAATCGCGTTCCCGCTTCCAGGGCATCGCCGGCGATGAACGCGGGGTGCATCGTTGCCGCGTAACCCAGTTTGCCCGCGGCCTCGACCGCGGCGTGTTTGGCGTGATCGAGCGTGGCGACGATTTCGCTTTTTACGTTCCAGAAACAGGGATCGTCGGCGGCCGGCGCCGGCGGCATGTGCTTCAGCGCTTCGGTGATGAAATTCGGCAAGCCCGTCAGCGCCAAAGGCCGGCCCAGGTCTTCGTCCGCCGCCAGCGGACCGGAACCGATGGCGCGCAAATCGTTGCCGGGCACGTCCGACACCACGAGACTCAACACCTGGCGCGGGAACAAAAGCTTCGCGAGCCGGCCGCCCTTGAGACGCGACAAGCGCCGGCGGATGCGATTGTAATCGTTGATGTCGAGGCCCGAACCCAGCACCCAGACGTTGATTTTCTGAAACTGATCGAGACTGATTTGCGGCGGCAGCGCTTCCACCAGTGCCGACGCGCCGCCGGAGATCAGCACCAGCACTGCGGCGTCCTGTGGAACACGCCCGATGAACGCCAGCAACTGCCGGCCGGCTTCGAGACTGGCCTCGTCCACCAGCGGATGTCCGGCTTCGAGCACCGGCCATGGCAACGGCTCGGCGTATCCTTTCTTGGTAATGATCAGCGCGTCGGCAATGCGGCTGCCGAGCGCATCCTGCGCGCCCTGCGCCATGGCGCAGGCGGCCTTGCCCACCGCTATCATATATGTCTTGCCGCGGAGGGGTTTCTGCTCAAGATGCGCGCGCACACAGGCGCGGCCACTGACCGCGGTGATCGCCGCCTGAAAGATGCGCAGAAGATTTTCCCGATGCCCGTCTGTCATGCGCGGTTGCGCCCCGATGATCTTGTTTGTGTCATTTGCTCCATGAACTGCCGCCAGACCGCGTCCGGTTCCCGGATCGCCCGCACATCCGGCATGTCCGCATCCGGAGTCCAATCTTGTCGCAACCGGTGGTAAAGCGCCATGAACACCGATACGACGGTCGTCTCGCTAACCGAGCGTCGGCATCGACAGATTGGACGGCCCCTGCTCCTCACCGCCCGGCCAGCGGCTCGTGACCACCTTGCTGCGGGTGTAGAAATAAACGCCCTCCATGCCGTGCACGTGCAGGTCGCCAAACAGCGACGCCTTCCAACCGCCGAAGGAGAAAAACGCCATCGGCACCGGGATCGGCACGTTGACGCCGACCATGCCGACCTCGATGTCGCGCTCGAAGCGGCGCGCGTGCGCGCCGGAACGGGTGAAGATCGCGGTGCCGTTGCCATAGGGATTGCGGTTGACCAGATCGATCGCCTCGTCGAGCGTGTTCGCGCGCAGCACGATCAGCACCGGCCCGAAGATTTCCTCTTTATAAATATCCATCGCGGTCGTGACCTTGTCGAACAACGTCGGCCCGAGATAAAAGCCCTGCTCTTTGCCGGAAACCTTGAGCCCGCGCCCATCGAGCACCAGCTGCGCGCCCTGGGCCACGCCGCTGTCGATCAGCTGGCGAATCCGGTCGCGATGCGCGCTGGTAATCACCGGCCCCATGTCGATGCCCTCCTGTTCGCCCGGACCGACCTTGATTTTCGCGGCCTTGGCATGCAGCTTCCCGACCAGCGCGTCGCCGGCCGCGCCCACCGCTACCACCGTCGAAACCGCCATGCAGCGCTCGCCGGCGGAACCGTAGGCCGCGCCCATCAGCGCGTCGGCGGCAAAATCGAGATCGGCGTCCGGCATGACCACGGCGTGATTCTTCGCGCCGCCCAGCGCCTGCACGCGCTTGCCGTGGCGCGCCGCGGTTTCATAGATGTATTTCGCCACCGGCGTCGAACCGACGAAGGACACCGCGCGCACGTCGGGATGCGTGAGCAGCGCGTCCACCGCCTCCTTGTCGCCGGGAATCACGTTGAACACACCCGCCGGCAGGCCGGCCTCGTGAAACAGCTCGGCCATGCGCAGGCTCGCCGAGGGCACCTTCTCCGATGGCTTGAGGATGAAAGTATTGCCGCAGGCGATCGCGACCGGGAACATCCACAGCGGCACCATCACCGGAAAGTTGAACGGCGTGATGCCGGCGCACACGCCCACCGGCTGCAGCAGCGAATGGCAATCCACGCCGCGACCGACGTCCTCGGCCTTTTCGCCCTTGAGCAGATGCGGCACACCCATGGCGAACTCGATCACCTCGATGCCGCGTTGCAGCGAACCGGCGGCGTCCTCGCGCGTCTTGCCGTGCTCCTCGCAGGTCAGATGAACGAGTTCATCGCGATGCTGCTGCATCAGTTCGCGAAACTGCATCAGGATGCGCGCGCGCCGCAGCGGCGTGGTGTCGCGCCAGCCGGGGAATGCCGCGCGCGCCGCCGCGACCGCCTGTTCCACGTCCTGTTTGCCCGCCAGCGGCGTGCGCCGGATCACCTGACCGGTCGCCGGATTGAAAACATCCGCCGTGCGCGTACTCGCGCTCGCCTGCGCCCGGCCGTTGATCCACAGGGGTAGGACCGCTTGTGTCATGGTTTGCCTCTTCGTATGTCAGCCGACGACGATGATCAGCACGCGATAAGGTCCGTGCGCGCCGAGCGTCACGGTCTGTTCGATGTCCGCGGTGCGCGATGGCCCGGAAATGAAATTGACCGCGCGCGGCAGCGCGCCACGCTCGGCCCGCAGCCGGTCCCATGCCTGCTCCATCGTCGCCACGATCCGGCCGGTTTCCAGCACGGCGATGTGCGTTTCCGGCAGCAGGCTGACCGTGGCCGGCGTCTGCGTGCCGGACAGCAGCATCAGCGTGCCGGTTTCGGCGATGCCGGTGAAGGCGCCGGTGACGCCGACCAGATCGTCGCCACGCGCGGCGCGCGATTCGATCTCCAGGCCGGCGCCGCGCCAGTCGAACGCCGCCAGCGACGGCCAGCATACGCCTTTCAACGGCAATTGGCGCTCGCGCAGATAGCCCGCGATAATCTTCGGGACGTCCATCAGCGTCGCGGCCGGCGCGACATCGCTCGCGAGCCGTGCCGCCTGTTCGCCGAAACGTTTCACCAGGTCCGGCGCCAGCGGCGGAACCGGTCCGCGCTGATGGCGGCGAATCACGTCGTCGACATTCACGGCGGCGCCCGGGCCGCGCGCCTTGCCGATTCGCGCCAGGATGTTCTCGCGTGCGCTCATGCGGTCTTCCTCGATTTGTATAGATCGCGGAAGGTCCGACCCGCCGGCGCCGGCATGTCACGCCCGCTGGTCCAGCCGGTGACACCGGGCAGATAATGAAACCGTTTTTCGCTTCCTGAAAACGCGCGCAACAGGCGCGCCATGATCCTGGTTCCCAACGCATAAGCCGCCGGACGCAGCGCCAGCCACGACCACAAGCGCAGCGCGGCGCGTTCCGGCCACGGCCGCAGATGCTGCTGCACCTGCCGGACGCGCAGATGACGCAACAGGTCGGGCAGCGGGATTTTCACCGGGCACACCACCGCGCACTCGCCGCAGAACGTCGAGGCGTTGGGCAGATCGAGGGCGTTCTCCAGCCCCACGAACGACGGCGTCAGCACCGAGCCCATCGG
>JACQER010000047.1 GCA_016200465.1 Gammaproteobacteria bacterium
AGGAACCGGCTCCATCCCTGCAATTGACCCTCTTCGACCCGTAAAAAAATGGGGGAAGTCCTTATATAAAATGCTCTTGAACTTTTTTTCCTTCTGTGGCTCTGTGGCTCTGTGCCTCCGTGCCTCCGTGCCTCCTGGTGGATTGGTATTATTAAATATATTTGGGTGCAGTTCCTTTGCGGTACTGGAAATGGGCATGAAAACACTGGGGAAACATGATTTTAGACTTGCAAGAGGGGTGCCTCCTGTGGAATCTATTGAATGGAGAGTTCGATAGGTCCACAAAAAAGGAGGCACCCCATGACCATTGTATGCACAGGGAGCGGCGGAAGTGAAGAGTTCGAGGCGGCGATGCAGTACGCACGGCAGATGGCCTGCGGCCTAGCCGGCGAAGTGGCGCAGCGGATGACCCATGGTGAGGCCGAGAAGCTTGTCCGGGAGCGGGGCCAGGAATTCATGCGTCTGCTGTACCAGGGCTTTCTCAACCTGCGGGCGGCGCGGGAGGAGCGCCAGTCCGCCGTGGTGGGGGAGGACGAGGTGGTCCGTGTCAGTCGGCGACGAGGGGAGCGGTCGTTGATGAGCCTCTTTGGCGAGGTCACGGTCAAACGGCGGGCCTATGAACACGAGGGGGTTGCCAGCCTGCACCCTCTGGACGCGGCGCTCAACCTGCCGGAGGCGAAGTACTCGCACGGGCTGGAGCGGCTGGTGGCGCGGGAGGTGGCCAAGGGGGCGGTGGACGGGGCGGTGGCGCTGGTCGACGAGGTGAGCGGGGGCCATGTGCCGAAGCGCCAGGTGTTGGAGATGACGGCGAAGGCGGCCCGGGACTTCGGGCTTTTCCATGAGCAGGGCCAGGTTGACGGGCCACCGGACGAGGACGGACAGCTGTTGGTGCTGACCACGGACGGCAAGGGGATCGTGATGCGGCCGGAGGGGTTGCGGGAGGCGACGCGGGCGGCGGCGGCGCGGGAGCGGCACAAGAAGACGACGCGGCTGTCGAAGGGGGAAAAGAAGAATCGCAAGCGCATGGCCACGGTGGCGGCGGTGTACGGCATCGAGCCGCAGCCGCGGCGGCCGGAGGAGATACTGGCGCACCCGGAGGAAGTCCCCGTTCCGGCGCGCAAGCGGCCGCGAAACAAGCGGGTCTGGGCTTCGGTGGAGCGTGCGCCGGAGCGGGTGATCGAGGAGATGATCGAGGAGGCGTCGCGGCGGGACCCGGGGCATAAGCGCCAATGGGTGGTGCTGGTGGACGGCGACCCGCGCCAGCTCCGTCATATACGCCGCGCCCTGAAACGGTGCGGGGTTGAGGCGAGCATCGTCCTGGACTTCATCCATGTGCTGGAATACCTGTGGAAGGCGGCTTACTGCTTCTTCGCCGAGGACGATCCGGCGGTGGAGGGGTGGGTGCTCGACCACGCGCTGGCGGTCCTGCGGGGGGAGGCAAGCCAGGTGGCGGCCGGGATGCGGCGCAGTGCCACCCTGAGGGGACTGTCGGCCCGCGAGCGCAAGCCTATCGACCGTTGCGCGGGCTATCTCCTCAAGTACAAGGGCCTGACCCGCTACGACCGGTACTTGGCGGAAGGCTTTCCGATTGCCACGGGGGTCATCGAGGGGGCCTGCCGGCACCTGGTCAAGGACCGGCTCGAGATCACCGGGGCGCGTTGGTCGCTGCCCGGCGCCGAGGCGGTGTTGAAGCTGCGCTCGCTCCATTCCAGCGGCGATTTCGATGAATATTTCATCTTCCACCAACGGCAGGAGCATGAGCGGAACTATGCGTCGAAAATCAAAGGGCTGCCCCTGGCCAGGGCGGCATGATGGAGAGGCAGGTCAGTACCGTAAAGGAACTGCACCCTAATCATTTGTTTTCCGTCGCGTCTATCTTCCCTGGCCGCCTAGAACGGCCGCATCATCCATCACATGACCAAAGGGGTACAATGAGTCACAGGCAAGGGCGGAAAGATCATCACCGCCACCCGCGAAACGTCGCCAACGCCAACCCGAAACCCAATCCGCAGGAGAAGGCGCCCCAG
>JACQER010000049.1 GCA_016200465.1 Gammaproteobacteria bacterium
GCGGCGCCTTCTCCGGCAAGGACCCGTCCAAGGTCGACCGCTCCGCCGCTTACGCCGGGCGCTACGTCGCCAAGAACGTCGTCGCCGCGGGACTGGCCACGCGCTGCGAGATCCAGATCGCCTACGCCATCGGCGTCGCCAAGCCGGTGTCGGTGCACGTCGACACCTTCGGCACCGGCGCGATTCCGGATGCGAAGATCGCGGAGCTCGTGACCAAGCATTTCGACCTGCGGCCCAAGGGCATCGTGCAGATGCTCGACCTGCTGCGTCCCGTGTACCTCGCGACCGCAGCCTATGGCCATTTCGGTCGCACCGAAGCCGGCTTCAGCTGGGAGCGCACCGACAAGGCCGAAACCCTGCGCGAAGCTGCTGGCCTCAAGGCCAGGAGCGCGGCCACCGCGTAAACTTTTTCACCGTCGCCGCAACACGCGGCGAGGCGTTGCCCTCCGAGGAGCGTTGCAACCCCCAAGCTCGACGCTGGGGCCAGGCTCGGAGGGAACGCCAGTCAAAACAACGGCGCTCGCTCAATCCGTACAGGAGCAAGCATCATGAACGCTGTCGTCAATCCGAAGTTCACCGACTACAAAGTCGCCGACATCAACCTCGCCACCTGGGGCCGCAAGGAAATCGAGATCGCCGAGACCGAGATGCCCGGCCTCATGGCGCTGCGCGAGGAGTACGCCGCCAAGCAACCGCTCAAAGGCGCGCGCATCGCCGGCTCGCTGCATATGACCATCCAGACCGCGGTGCTGATCGAGACGCTCAAGGCGCTTGGTGCCGACATCCGCTGGGCCTCGTGCAACATTTTCTCCACCCAGGATCACGCCGCCTCTGCGATCGCGGCCAGCGGCACGCCGGTGTTCGCCTATAAGGGCGAGACGCTCGAGGAATACTGGGATTACACCCATCGCATTTTCGAGTGGGCCGATGGCGGCACGCCGAACATGATTCTCGACGACGGCGGCGATGCTACGTTGCTGATCACGCTCGGTTCGCGCGCCGAAAAGGACGCTTCGCTCATTTCCAAACCGACCTGCGAAGAGGAGCGCGTGCTGTTCGCCTCGATCAAGAAGCGCCTCGAAACCAAGCCCGGCTGGTATTCGAACATCCTCAAAAACATCCGCGGCGTCACCGAAGAGACGACCACAGGTGTGCACCGCCTGTATCAGATGGAGAAAGAAGGACGGCTGCCATTTCCGGCCTTCAACGTCAACGACTCCGTCACCAAATCCAAGTTCGACAACCTCTACGGCTGTCGCGAGTCACTGATCGACGGCATCAAGCGCGCCACCGATGTCATGATCGCCGGCAAGATCTGCCTGGTGCTGGGTTACGGCGACGTCGGCAAGGGCTGCGCGCAGGCGTTCCGCGGCATGGGCGCGACCGTGTGGGTGACCGAGATCGACCCGATCTGCGCCCTGCAGGCCTCGATGGAAGGCTACCGTGTGGTCACCATGGACGAGGCCGCAGCACAGGCCGACATCTTCGTCACCGCCACCGGCAACGTGCACGTCATCAACCACGACCACATGAAAGCGATGAAAAATGAGGCCATCGTGTGCAACATCGGTCACTTCGATTCCGAGATCGATATCGCCTCGCTCGAGAAATACCAATGGGAGGAGATCAAGCCGCAGGTGGATCACGTGATCTTCCCCGACGGCAAGAAAATCATCGTGCTGGCCAAGGGGCGGCTGGTGAACCTCGGCTGCGACACCGGCCATCCTTCGTTCGTGATGTCAGCGTCGTTCAGCAACCAGACCATCGCGCAGATGGAGCTATTCCAGAACACCAGCAAATACGAGAAGAAGGTGTATGTGCTGCCGAAGAAGCTGGACGAGAAAGTGGCGCGCCTGCATTTGAAGAAAATCGGCGCCCACCTCACGCCGCTCTCCAAGACCCAGGCCGATTACATCGGTGTGCCGGTCGACGGCCCGTACAAGCCGGATCACTATCGTTATTAAGTCGCCGAACGGAAGCTGACAAGGGGCGCTACGCGCCCCTTGTTGCCTGTCTCCGACTTCTGCAAGATGGCGTCATGGACTCCCAGAAAAAATTTCCGCGCACCTTCAGCTTCGAGTTCTTCCCGCCGCGCAACGCGGACGGGCGCGCCAAGCTGCGCGAAACGGTGGAACAGCTGGCACAGCTCAAGCCCAAGTTTTTCTCCGTGACCTTCGGCGCCGGCGGCAGCACGCGCGAGGGCACCTACGAAACCGTCAAAAACATCCAGGTCATGGGCCAGCAGGCCGCGCCGCATATCTCCTGCATCGGCACCACGCGCGCCGACATCCGGACACTGCTCGATTCATACCGCAAGCTCGGCATCCGCCATCTCGTCGCCCTACGCGGCGATCTGCCCAAGGACGCGCCCAAAACCGGGGGTGATTTTCACTACGCCAACGAGCTGGTCAGTTTTATCCGCGCCGAGACCGGCGACGAGTTTTATCTCGAGGTGGCAGCTTATCCGGAGTTCCATCCCGAATCGCCCAGCCCCGAGTCCGACATCCGTCACTTCGCGAACAAAGTCCGGGCCGGGGCCAATTCAGCCATGACCCAGTATTTTTACAACGTGGACGCCTACTGGCGTTTCGTTGAAGAAGCGAACGCGCTGGGAGTTGACGTGCCGATCGTGCCGGGCATCATGCCGATCACCAATTACAAGCAGCTCGCGAAATTTTCCGATGCCTGCGGCGCCGAAATTCCGCGCTGGATTCGCCGCCGCCTGGAAGGCTTCGGCGAGGACCTCGATTCCATTCGCGCCTTTGGCCTCGATGTCACCACCGACATGTGCGACAAGCTGCTCGAAGGCGGAGCACCAGGGTTGCACTTCTACACGCTCAACCGTGCCGGACCGACCTGTACCATCTGGGAACGACTCGGGCTTTAGATTCCGGCACAGGACAAGGATATGGGTCCCAAAACGAACGAACTGACCGCGCGCCTTCCCACGAACAAACCGATTCCGGTACGTGCCTGCTTCATGGGTGAACGGCTGCACCTGCGCGGTTTGCCGGAACCCGCGGTCACCCTGGGCCCGCTGACGTTGCCGGTCGGCGAGGCCGGGCTGGCGGTGTTGTTTCGCTATGGCACGGTGGTGATGTTCAACCTGGCCGAGGTTGAACAAAAGAACTTTCTCAAGGAACTGCGGGAGCGCATCGAAAACCCGCTGCGCAAGATGGAAACCGAGGATGCCCAGCTCTATGTCGTGGGCAAACAGCCGGAAGGCGTGACTCCCGAGGGCATCGGCATCGCCGACCTCACGCAGGCGCGCCTGCAGATCGTGGCCACGGCTCTGGCCCGCAGCGTGGCCCTGGCCTACTACGAAAACGCCATGGCCACCGCGTTCGATCTGATCGAACCTTTGGCGCGGCGGCTGGAAAATCCGCGCGGCGGCGGCCGGCGCTTACGTGAACTATTGCGCCACATCGGCGGTACGCTGCTCGTGCTGCACCGCATGACCGGGCGCGTGGAAATCCAGGACAAACCGGACCTGCTCTTGGACCATCCGGAGGTCGAGCGTCTGTATCTGCATCTGGAAAACGAATACGAACTGCGCGAGCGTAACACGGTGCTCGAACGCAAGCTCGCACTCATCAACCAGACCGCCGAGACGGCAGTGAACCTGATGCAGAACCGCAGCATGCTGCGCGTGGAATGGTATATCGTGGTTCTCATCGTGTTCGAAGTACTGCTGTCCACTTAC
>JACQER010000050.1 GCA_016200465.1 Gammaproteobacteria bacterium
CGGTGACAAAACGAACCAGCGACGCGACACCGGACGGCGTGGGACTGTTTCAGAAATTCCGGAAGATATTCTTCTGCTACGATAAACGTCTTTATTCGCCGACATCATGTCCGATTCATTTCCTGTGGTGTCATCTTTTGAGGCGCACAGGATGGACCGCAACGAAGCGCGCGACAACCCGGGGAATACCGGAATTTCGGTTGGGGAGATTCCGGAGTTAACGAAAGTCCGGCGCTTTCAGGAAACGGAATTGAACTTCGCCCGGCTCCCGGCACCAAAAACAAAGGGGCTGCGTTATGGCAGCCCCTTTTTCATTGCGAGTCGTAAGCCTTACGGCGTCGAACAGGCGAGCCGCAGGCGTTCGCCCGGCGCGGTGCCGGCCGGCACGGAAACGGAATAGACGGTCGCGGCGGTTCCGCATTTCCATTCAGCGGTGAAATCCTTGGCGCAGGCCGGGACCGGGTCTTCCAGCGCCGGGAGTTCAAGCTTGTATTCGCAAGTGGCCTGCCCGTCGCAGCTGCGCGACACCTGGGCCGTGGCATTGCCGGCCTTGGCGCCGCAGTTGCGTCCATAAGGGCCAGCGGCCACTTTGATCGCGGATTTGACGCTCTCCGGTTTTTCGCTCGCCGCTGCCCTGGCTATCGGCACGGCACCGCCCGGCGAGGCCTCGGCTTGTTTCAGCAGCGTGCCGGCAACGGCGACATCACGCGCGGTTCCGCCGGCTGAAACGTCACCCGATAGCCGGGTCGGCGCGGAAAGCGGCGGATTCGTGCCGCTGCGCAACTTGTCACGCAGTTCTTCGGCATCCATAAAGTGCATGGCCAGGCCCGAGCCCATCAGCAGCATGCCGACCACGGTCGCGCCGATCCGGCCGATTTTTCCGGGCTCGATCTTGCCCTCGATCTTGCCGAGCACCGCAACCAAAAGAAAGATGATGGCGGCGAGCACGAACATGCGCGCCAGCGGCACGTCAACCAGTCTCATCAGTATTTCCTGCATGTCCTGACCTTCCTCTCCCGTACTTGCTTCGCGATACGTCCCATACAGCAAATAGTAGGGAGGGACGGGAAGGTCAGCCGGCCAATGGTCTGGCCGTGTTCACCGCTGGTCGAGGTAACAGCTTTGACGCGTGGCGCGGTTGCTTCGAAGGAGTCGCTCTGCGCTCCGGAGGCCGGCGGCTAGTACCGTTCCAGCTTGCATCAGACGTGGACGGTTCCCGTAACGGTGCGGTGCCGTTGCGCAAGAAAGGCGAGAACTGTCAACTCAGGCTGGAACGGTACTAGGCAACCTGGACCGGGATGGAATTACGGGTGTGGGTGATGCGGTTGTGGGAGTCCACGTACACCAGGCGCGGTTTGAAGGCGGCCAGTTCCTTTTCCTCGAACTCGGCGTAGGCACAGATGATGACGATGTCTCCCGGGCTGGCCTTGTGCGAGGCCGCGCCGTTGACGGAAATGATGCCCGAGCCCTCTTCGGCGCGGATCGCGTAGGTGGAGAAACGCTCGCCGTTCTTGAGGTTGTAGACCTCGATGCGCTCGTACTCGCGGATGTCCGCGACGTCCAGCAGACGGCCGTCGATCGCCACCGAGCCCTCGTAATCGGGCTCGGAATGCGTGACGGTCACGCGGTGCAGCTTGGATTTGAGCATGATACGGCGCATGAATTAAAACCTCCGGCGAATATCCATATTATCGGGCCTAATGCGCGCGGATTCAAACGGCTATTCGAACCCGAATTCCACGTTGTCGATCAGGCGCGTGCGTCCGAGCCACGCCGCCGCCAGCGCCACCAGCCGGCGATCCTCCGGTTGCGGTGCGGCCAGATCACTCTGCCGGCGCACGCTGACATAATCGACCCTGAATCCGCGCATCTTGAGATCTTCCACGGCCGCCTCTTCCGCTTCCCGGGTCAGGCTGCCGTGACGCGACACCCGGTCGCGCAGGTGGCACAGGGTCTCGTACAGATGCGGCGCCGTCTGGCGTTCGGACGCGCTCAGGTAATGGTTGCGCGAGCTGAGCGCGAGACCGTCGGCTTCGCGCACCGTGTCCACGCCGACGATCTCCACCGGCATGCCGAGGTCCGCGACCATCAATCGGATCAGCATCAGCTGCTGATAATCTTTCTTGCCGAAAATCGCCACGTCGGGCGCGACCAAGGTAAGCAAACGATGCACCACGGTGGTGACGCCGCGGAAATGACCGGGACGGAAAGCGCCGCAGAGATCCTCGCTCAGGCCCGGCACTTCGACGACGGTGTGCGCGCCGCGCCCGCGCGGATACATCACCGCGTCCGACGGCATGAACAGCACGTTCACGCCGGCCGCGAGCAGCGCCACCTTGTCGTGCGCCGGCGTGCGCGGGTAGGCGTCGAAATCCTCGTTCGGCCCGAACTGCAGTGGATTGACGTAGACGCTCGCCGCCACGATCTGCGCGTGGTTCCGCGCCTCCTGCATCAGGTGGATGTGCCCGGCGTGCAGGTTTCCCAACGTGGGCACGAACGCGACGCGCTTGCCGCCCTGCCGCAACCGCGCGATCTGTTCCTTGAGACCGGCGACGCCGTCGACCGTGATCATGAGGCGTGAAAGCTGTGCTCCGCGCCCGGAAAGGCGCCGGATTTGACCGCGGCGACGTAGGCCTTCACGGCTTCCTCGATGCCGGTCGCGCCGTGCATGAAATTCTTCGAGAACTTCGGGCTCGGTCGCGGATAAATCCCGAGCATGTCGTGCAGCACC
Source organism: Gammaproteobacteria bacterium (assembly GCA_016200465.1). Lineage (GTDB taxonomy): Bacteria > Pseudomonadota > Gammaproteobacteria > Acidiferrobacterales > Sulfurifustaceae > Sulfuricaulis. The sequence goes on from JACQER010000050.1 coordinate 2,732, forward strand.
AGCACCTGGCCGTCGCAATGAGGACCGGCGCCGATGCCGATCGTGGGAATCTCCAGATCCTGCGTGATGGCCTGCGCGAGTTCCGACGGCACCGCTTCGAGCACCAGCAGGCTCGCGCCGGCGTCCTGCAACATTTTCGCGTCGCGGTGTATGCGTTCCGCGGCCGTGGCCTCGCGGCCCTGCACGCGGTAACCGCCAAGCTGATGCACGGACTGCGGCGTCAGCCCCAGATGCGCGCACACCGGAATACCGCGTTCGACCAGAAACCTTACCGTCGCCACCATCGGCTCGCCGCCTTCGAGCTTCACCACCTGCGCTCCGCCCTTCTGCAGCAGGCGCCCCGCCGAAGCGAAAGCATGTTGCGGGCTTTGCTGATAGCTCATGAACGGCAGGTCCGTGACGATCAGCGCGCGCTGCACGCCGCGCGCCACGCAGCGGCTGTGATAAGCCATCTCGGCGACGCTGACCGGAAGCGTGGTGTCATGCCCCTGCACGACCATGCCGAGTGAATCCCCGACCATGACCAGGTCGACGCCGGCGCGGTCGAGCAGGCTGGCGAAACTGTAATCGTAGGCGGTGAGGCAGGCGATTTTCTCGCCGCGGCGCTTCATCTCCCGGAGCGAACTGACGGTGACCGGCTTCACAGGCTGGCGGCGAGCGGGTTCAGGAAGTGACGTCCGCTGCGGACCTTGCGGATATGCGCCAACAGCATCTGGAAATCGTCGTCGTTATCGACGATGTTGATGCGCTCCGCGTTCACCACCAGCAGCGGCGCGGCGGTGTAGTGGTGGAAAAACCGGGTATAGGCGTCCGCCAGAAGCTGCAGGTAATCGCGATCGATCTGGCGCTCGTAGTCCGTCCCGCGACGACGCACCCGCTCGTGCAGCACGTCCACCGGCGCTTGCAGGTAAATCACGAGGTCCGGCACCGGCAGGTGCAGACTCATCTGCGCGTAGACCTGCTCGTACAGCCGCAGCTCGTCGTCGTCGAGGTTGGCGCGCGCGAACAATCTGTCCTTGTCGAGCAGGAAATCGGCGACGTAACCGTTGCTGAACAAGTCGCTCTGTTTGACCTGCTCCATCTGCCGGGCGCGCTGGAACAGGAAGAACAACTGCGTCGGCAGCGCAAAATTTTTACGTGACTGGTAGAACCGTTCGAGAAACGGATTTTCCTGCGGTTGCTCCAGCAACGGCTGGGCACCGAACGCGTCCGCGAGGCGCATGGCGAGACTGGTCTTGCCCACGCCGATCGGACCTTCCACGACGACATAACCCGGATTGACGGTATTCATGTGCTGGTGTTTTTCCGATTCTGGACCTGTCCTGCCTTCAAACATCCATCTTCTGCAACCGTTGGCCGGCACAAGCGGCCAGCAATTCACCCACCGGACCGCGCCCCGGGATCACCAGGTCCGGCTCGAGTTCCGACAAAGGATACAGGACGAAAGCGCGTTCGTTGAGTCTCGGATGCGGCACGGTCAAACTCTCGCTATGGATGGCCTCGTCACCGTAGAGCAGCAGATCCAGATCGAGCGTGCGCGGGCCGCCCTTCTCGCCCCGGCGCTCGCGTCCGTGCACGGTTTCGATTTTCAGCAGCTGCTGCATCAGCGCCGCGGGAGCCAGTCCGGTGCGCACGCGGCAGACGGCGTTGATGAAATCCGGCTGGTCCTGCCGGCCCACCGGCGCGCTGCGATAAAGCGAGGAACAGGCCTCGACGCGCGTTGCGGCGAGCCGCGCCAGCGCCGCCATGCCGGCCCGGACCCGTTCCGCGGGGTCGCCCAGGTTGCTTCCCAAACCGATGAAAGCACGCGCATCCCCGGAGATTTTTTTATTCATGCCGGGGCGCCTGCGCGGACGATGGCCGGCGGCGACGTCGGCGGCGTTTGCGCTGGCCGGTACCGGGAGCCGGCACCATCTGCGCCGTCATGGCGCGGCGTTCGTCATCTCCCACCGCCTGAAACCGCGTCCACCACTCGGCCAGCGCCGCGTCGGCCTCGCCGATCTCGGCGCGCAACAGCAGAAAATCGTACGCGGCGCGGAAACATTTGTTCTCGAGCAGGCGAAAGGCCTGTTGGCCGGCGCGTCGCTCGAAGCGGTCCTGCATGCTCCAGATCTCGCGCATCGGCACGCTGAAGCGCTTGGGAATCGTGACGTGCCGCAACTGCTCGCGCAACACCGCATCGGCGGCGCGGAACGAGGCGTCATACCGGTTCATGCCGCGCGCGAGCAATTCGCCGGTCTGCTGCCGCACCGACTCCCACAAGAGAGCGGCGAACAGGAATGCGGGGGTGACCGGCTTGTCCTCGTTCACGCGCGCGTCGGTGTTGGCCAGGGCGCGCGGCACCAGCGTCACGGGGAAGCCTTGCTCCTCGCGCTCGAGGCTTTTTTCCGTGAGCGGGAACAGGTGCTGGAACAGACCGTAATGACGCAACAGCTCATAGGTCTCCAGCGCGTAGCCGCCGTGAAACAGCTTCAGCACTTCCTCGAACATGCGCGCCGGCGGCACGGTGGTCAATAGCGACGCCAGGTCGCGGATCGGCGCGGCGGTACTGTCTTCGAGTTTGAATCCGAGCTTGGCGGCGAAGCGCACGGCGCGCAGCATGCGCACCGGGTCCTCGCGAAAGCGTGATTCCGGATCACCGATGACGCGCAACACACCGCGCTTCAGGTCCTCGACGCCGCTGACGTAATCAATGACGCTGAAATCGCGCACGTCGTAATACAGCGCATTGACCGTGAAATCGCGTCGCACGGCGTCCTCTTCCTGGGAGCCGAAAATATTGTGATCGGGAGCCTCGATCGGGGTCTCGTCCCCGCTTTCCTCCGCTTCCTCGCCGGTCTCCTGCTCCGGGCGCATGGTTTCTTCCGAAACGTCACGGGGGATCGCGCGGAAGGTGGCGACCTCGATGATCTCGCGCCCGAAACGCACGTGCACCAGGCGGAAGCGCCGTCCGATCACGCGCGCGTTGTGAAACAGCTTGCGGATCTGTTCCGGGCGGGCGTCGGTCACGACGTCGAAATCCTTGGGTTCGCGCCCGAGCATCAGGTCGCGCACGCATCCGCCCACCAGTAAGCTGGCATAGCCGGCGTCTTTCAGACGATACAGGACCTTGAGTGCGTTTTCGCTGATCAGCGCGCGGGAGATGGGGTGCTGCGCGCGAGAAATGACAAGCGGTTGGTTAATCGTTGTTCCTTTCCGGTCCAAAGCAAAAAGCGGTTGGCCATGAATTGTTGGTGCTTTGTCGGCCGGCACGTATAATAACACCGCTTTCGGCGCCACGCGCGCCTCCAGCCTACGCTCCCATCGTCTAGTGGCCTAGGACGCTGGCCTCTCACGCCGGTAACAGGGGTTCGAATCCCCTTGGGAGCGCCAAATTACAAAGAGGCCATGGGGTTCACTCATGGCCTCTTTGTAATTTGATGTCTCAAATGTCGATTCGAACCCTCGGCTTGACGGACGCCATCCCTGGCGTCCGCCCTTCGGGCGCACTAAAGTGCGTCCAATTTTGTTCCCGACAAAATTGTCGACCTGCGCGCACCGGGAGCGCGCGCGGAACGCCGCCGCGAAGCGGCGGCGGCCCCGAAGGGGCGAGCCACAGGGATGTGGCGAGCAATCCCCTTGGGAGCGCCAATAAAATACAAAGGGCCCGGCTGGGCCCTTTTTTCATACGCAGGTTCGCCGTCGCCAGACGTTCATTCTTCCTTCGCACCCGCCTTCTTCAGCAGTTCCACGATGCGTGTGTAACCGCCGCGGACGGAAATCTTGAGGGCGGTGTCGTTGCGCCCGTCCTTGGCATTCACGTCCGCACCGTTGTCGAGCAACATCTGAATGATGTCGCTGTAGCCTTTGTAAGCCGCCGCCATCAGCGGCGTCTTGCCGCTGATGGTGCGAACGTTCACGTTGACGCCCTGATTCAGCAGCGACTGCACCACCGCGATGCGCCCCTTGAGAATGGCGGTAAACAAGGCGGCCGCGCCGTGCGCGGTTTTGGAACGGCCGCTCTTCTCGAGGCCGGTCGGCAGCTTGAGCAGTTTGTTGCTGAGCGAGATGACGATCATGGCCACCAGTCCGAGCATGGCGATCTGGGGGTCGAAATTGAATTCGCGGGCGATGTCGGCCGGAACGTTGGCGCCGGCGGCGAGTGCGACGATCACAAGAATGAGGGTGAACTTGAGGTACTTGACCAGCGCAACCGCTATCACCGCTATCAGGCCGCCGAGGAAAAAACGCCGGTCGATGTTGATCCAGTCGGTCCACTCGGTCGGCAGGTTGGCGCCGATGCTCAGAAGCACGACAACAAGAACGAGACCCCAGTCACGCGGCGATTCTTTTAATATGACCACTACATCTCTCCTGTTCTGATTCCTTATGAAGCCGCCGCCGTCAGACGGCAGCGGAGCGGGCCCAGCCCTAAGTCTAGATGCATTTTTCCCCGTGTGAAGTCCACGGGATCAACAAGCTTGGCGTCGTCAAAACCGCGATCATGCCGCATAAAACCGGGCCTCGACGGCCGGTTTCATCCTGCTTCTGTCCCGAGTACGCGACCCAGCCAGCGGGAAATGTCCCGGATTTCGTCCGGAACCACGGAGTGGCCCATGACGTATACACGCCACTCCGGCGCAAGGCCGCAGGCCATCATGAGCCGCTCGGTCTTCTCAGCCGAGGCAAAGGGCACCATCTGGTCTTCCGTGCCATGCGCCAGGAACACCGGCACGGCGGCGTTGGCCGGATGAATCTCGTCCATCAGATTTTCGGCAAACGGCACGGGCGCCGAGAGGGACATGATGCCGGCCAGCGGTTTGGGGTAACGCAGACCGGCGTGCAGGGCGATCGCACCTCCTTGTGAAAAACCGGCGAGCACGATGCGCTCCCCGGGGATGCCACGACGCGCCTGTTCCTCAATCAGCCCCTGCAGAATGATTTGCGATTCGCGCACATGATCCGCGTTCTGTTCGATACCGTGCGGCGTCATGGCGATGTCGTACCAGGCGCGCATGATATATCCGCCGTTGATCGTCACCGGCCGCATCGGCGCGTGGGGAAACACGAAACGCACGCCGGGCTTCGGCGGCAGATGCAGTTCCGGGACGAGGCTTTCGAAGTCGTGGCCGTCGGCGCCCAGGCCGTGCAACCAGATGACGCAGGCGGACGGATTCGGTCCCGTTTCCGTCACCACCGGAGCTTCGTCGCGCGGGCGGATGTCCATTCGCGGTCAGTTTTCCCCGCGATAGACGCAACCGGCGGTGCAGGTCTCGCGCACGATGACTTCGGACAATGCCGGCAACGCGGGCTTGAGCCGGCGCCAGATCCAGCGCGCGAGATGCTCGCTCGTGGGATTCTCCAGGCCTTCGATCTCGTTCAGGTAGTGATGATCCAGTTGCTCGTACAGCGGCTGAAACGCGCGGCTGACGTCGGCGAAATCCATGATCCAGCCGGACTCCTGCTGCACCGGCCCGGCGACGCGAATCTCGATCCGGAAGGAATGGCCGTGCAACCGGCGGCATTTGTGATTTTCCGGAACATTCGGCAGGTGATGTGCCGCTTCGATGGTGAAGATCTTGAAAATTTCCACGGAAATAACCCGCCTGGGAAAACCCGACAAGTTTAACGGCTTTCTCGTTCCGCGGAAACTGCCCGGGCTCGCCGCCATCATTCGCTGGCGCTAGAATGTTTCCCTGTTTTCCTTCATGCCTTCACCGCACCGGCAAAAAATTCATGGCCCAATCATATCTGCCATTGGTCGTCGAACCGGCGGAGCTGGCTGCGAATCTGGCCACGGAAAACCTGTTGATCGTGGATTTGTGCCGCCCTGAAACCTACGCCCAGGCGCACGTCCCCGGCGCCGTCCATCTCGATTACCGGCAGATCGTCGCCGCGCGTCCACCCGCCATGGGAACATTGCCGGACGAAGCGCAGCTGAGCGAGACGTTCAGCGCCGTCGGCCTGACGCCGGAGAGTCATGTCGTGGCCTATGACGACGATGGCGGCGGCCGCGCCGCGCGACTGTTGTGGACGCTGGATGTCATCGGCCATCGGCACTATTCGCTTCTGAACGGCGGATTGCATGCCTGGCTCAACGACCGGCAACCGGTCAGCGCCGAGCCGACGCAACGGCCGCGAAGTCGATACGCGGTGAAATTCCATGGCACAGCGGTGGCGGACAAGAACTACATCACCAGTCACCTGCGCGATCCGAACCTGGTCATCGTGGATACGCGCACGCCGGCTGAATACCGCGGCGAGACGCGGCGCGCCGAACGAGCCGGCCATATTCCGGGCGCGGTCAATTTCGACTGGGTCAACGCCATCGATCAGACGCGCAGCTTGCGGCTCAAACCGGCGGAGGAATTAAAACGGGCCTTGCTGGAACTGGGCGTGACGCTGGAAAAGGAAGCGATCGTCTATTGTCAGACGCATCACCGCTCGGCGCATACTTATATAGTTCTGAAAAGTCTCGGATACCCCCGCGTACGGGGGTATCCGGGTTCGTGGTCGGAATGGGGCAACAGCCCCGAAACGCCTATCGAATGAACGGCCACCCGGCGTCACGACGATAATCCGGCTGCCTGCCGTCCACCCGCGCGAGCTGTCGCGCCGCACGATGACGAACCAGCGCAGCGTAGATATCGCCGCCGTACACCATGGCCGCGGTTTCCCACCGATCAGCATCGTCCGTCTGTGCGGATTTCAATGCCGTTATTTTTCTTTTTAACGCCTTCAACCACTTCATTGTTTTTATGACTCCTCGTTCCTCCAACCCCCTGGCAGTCCGGGCGCTGTCTGATACTAATGGCAATTCCTGTGCCACTCATGACGGCGAGCCCGCCACATTCGGTCAACATTCTGAATTGGCGAGAGGTTTAATCAAAAAACACATTGATCAGCCTGATGAACACCCGCGATGAGCGGTCGACTTGTAAGAAGGGCCTTACACAATTTCACCCCGGAATGTGTCTCAACACATGAATTTGTCTTGCGATTCGATACCATGATAATTCTTGTCGCTGTCAATCAAGGATTTATACGCGCATCGAAATCAGATGCGCGATCTTGTTGGTCATCCGATAGAATGTAAAAAAGTCCGACTAAGTATTTCCAGATTGCCGGGAAGACAGTCTTATGATGAACAACACATGGGTTCTGGTAACCCACCGGGGCGGGGCACGGGTTTTTGAAAGCAAGGGTCCGGCAAAGGGCCTGAACCTCCTGCAAGACATTCCCCGCCCCGAAGGCAGGCTGAAATCTGCGCCGACAAACCGGGGCGCAGCTTCGACAGTCGCGGTCAGGGCCGCCATTCCCTGAGCACCGAACAGCAAGCCACGGGGCACCTGGCGGAACAATTCGCCAAGCACCTGAGCGCGCTCCTGGATGACGGACGCCACCAGCAGCGCAATGCGAAACTGGTGCTGGTCGCCGAACCGCGCTTTCTGGGAAGCCTGCGCGCCGCCCTGAGTTCCCCCACCGCGGCGCTGGTGACAGCCACCCTGGGCAAAGGACCTGGGCGGTGTCGAACCGCACAACATGCCCGGGTATCTGGCCGAAACCCTCCGGCTCTAGCCACCGCCCGCGTCGTCCCTTTGGTCATTTCTTCGAGGAATGACTGATTTTGCACGGCCGGCACTCCGGCCAGCCGCACGCCTCCCGGATAAAAAACATCTACACTTGATGAGGGAGAGCATTTCAGCATCGGGGTAAAACCTAAGCCATGAATCAGCGGCAGCGATTGGCAGAAGACCTGCTCCTGCTCCGTGAGCGGGCATCCACCTACGCGTTATACGGCGTGTACATCGCCAGCGCCAGCGTGATCATCGCCACGCTGCTGGTGAGCTATGTGATGGTCGACGCCATCACCCTCGATGGCATCATTCTCGCCCAGACCTCCAACATCGCGCTGTGGACGGTGGATGCCATGCCGTTCCTGTTCGCCATGTGGGGGCAATACGCCAGCTTCCGCATGGCGCGCGAGGCCAACGAGTTCGTGCAGCACAAGACGCAGACGCTGCGCGAGGCGCTGACCCAGGCCAATTTCACCAGCAAGGCCAAGAGCGACTTCTTCGCCAAGATGAGTCATGAGCTGCGCACGCCGATCAACGGCATCATCGGCATGAGCGATCTGATGCTCGAATCGAAACTCTCCGACGAGCAGCGCCGTCACGCGGAAATCATCAAGTCCTCCGCGAGCGGCCTGCTGACGCTGATAAACGATCTGCTGGATTTTTCCAAGATCGAATCCGGAAAACTGGAGCTGGAGGAAATCGAATTCGACCTGCGCGAATGCATCGAGAAATCCGTGGCCTTGCTGGCGCAGCAGGCGCACATGAAGGGGCTCACGCTCACCAACCTGATCCAGCCGGATATGCCGACCCGTCTGCTCGGCGACCCGGGACGGTTGCGCCAGATCATCATCAACCTGCTGGGCAACGCCATCAAATTCACCCACCACGGCGAAATCGTCCTCAGCGCCAAAAAACTGCCCGGGGAAACCGCCGGTCGCATACAACTGCACATCGAAGTCGCCGACACCGGCATCGGCATTTCGTCCCGGGACCAGGCAAAACTGTTTCAGCCGTACAATCAGGCCAAGGCGTCGACCACCAATCGTTACGGCGGCACCGGCCTCGGCCTTGCCATCACCAAGGAACTGGTCGAGGCCATGGGTGGACGCATCGGCGTCAAGAGCGAGGAAGGCAAAGGAAGCATTTTCTGGTTCGCCATCAATCTGCGGAAACCCGCGGCCGTTAAAACCGCCCCCGCGTCCCTGCAGGTCAGTCTCAAGGGGCTGCGCGTGCTGGTTGCCGAGGGCAACATACCGGCGCGCATGAGTCTCGTGGAACAGCTCAAGGCGCTGGAAATGGAGGTGCAATCCATCGGCAACGGCAATGCCGCGCTGCAGATGATCCGCTCGGCGGCGGATTCCAGCCTGCGCTTCGATCTGGTGATGGTGGACATGTTTCTGCCCAATCTGAGCGGCGAGGAACTGGGACGCGAGGTCAAGTCACACGCGGAAATGCGCAACACCGTCCTTGTCATGATGACGTCCGCCGGCGTACGCGGCGACGCGCAACGCCTGAACCAGGCCGGTTTTGCCGGCTACTTCGGCAAGCCGATACCGGCCGAGGATTTGCCCGAACTGCTTAAAGCAGTCATGGCAACCAAAGGCATGGAGGAACAGGAGCGCCAGCGCGCCGGCCTCGTCACCAAATACACCCTCGCTGAAAAAAGAAAAAAGCATTCGCGCCTGCTGCTGGTCGAGGACAGCCCCGTGAACCGGGAGATCATGCTCAACATGCTGTCGCGGATTGGGTACGCCGCCGACGTCGCCGAGAACGGCCGCGCCGCCGTTGAGGCGGTGCGGCATAAATCGTACGGACTGATTTTCATGGACCTGCATCTTCCGGACATCAGCGGCGTACAGGCGATCGAATCCATCCGCGCCCTTTCCGGCACGGTCGCCAAGACGCCCATCATCGTATTGACGGCGGGCGCCACGGATGACGAAATCCAGCGCTGCCGCGCACTCGACGTCAGGGATTTTCTGACCAAACCCGTGGACACCGGTGTTCTGGCTGACACACTCAAGAGCGCAAGCCTCATGCCCTCCGCCTCGCCCGGCCCGGCCGATGCCGAACCGGTGCCATCCGATGACTCATCGGCCGATGTCGCGGTCAATCCCGATCCGAAACTGGTGGAAATCTTCGTCAGGGAAGCCACGCAACGGCTGGTTTCGCTGCGCCAGGCCTTCGCTGCCTCCGACGCACAACGCGCCGCGCGCGAGGCGCACACCCTCAAAAGTTCGAGCGCTTATTTCCAGGCCCACGCCATGCACGAAGCCGCGGAACAGCTCGAAAAAATGGCGGACGACGGCCAGATCGGCAAGGCGGAATCGGTTCTGCAGGAACTGGAAAGCGCCTATGCGGCGCTGCGCGCGCGCCTGGAAAGAGACAGCATTTAAATACGTCCGAGATATTTCCGCAGCCGTGAAACGCCCTCGTGCAGATTCTCGAGCGTGGTGGCGTAGGAAAAACGCACGTGCTGTGCCGCGCGGTAACTTCCGAAATCCAGCCCCGGCGTGATCGCCACACCGATGCGTTCGAGCAGATCGAGCGCAAACGCCTGACTGTCGTCGGTAAAGCGCGACGCATCCGCATACAAATAGAACGCTCCCTGCGGCACGACCGGCACCCTGAAGCCCAGCTCGCGCAGGGCCGGCAGCAGATAATCGCGACGCTCGCGGAAAATATCCCGTCGTTGCGCCAGTACTTCCTGCACCGCGGGAGTAAACGCCGCGAGCGCCGCGTGTTGCGCCACGGTGCTCGATGCCAGGAAAATATTCTGCGCCAGCTTGTCGATCGCGGGAATGTACGCCGGCGGCGCCACCAGCCAGCCCAGGCGCCAGCCGGTCATGCCGTAATATTTTGAAAAACTGTTGACCACGAACACTTCGGGCGAATGCGCGATCGCGGTGACGGCCTCGTTCGCATAGACCAGGCCGTGGTAAATCTCGTCCACGATCAGCACACCGCCGAGCTGCTCCACGGTGCGAACGATCTCGGCCATTTCTCCCGTTTCGATCAGGGTACCGGTGGGATTGGACGGCGAGGCCAGCAACACCGCGACGGTGCGCGCCGTCCAGTGCCGGCGAATGAGATCGGCGTTGAGCTGATAGGTCGTCGCGTCATCCACCGGAACGCTCACCGGCTCGCCCTCGAACAGGCGCACGAAATGGCGGTTGCAGGGATAGCCGGGATCGGCCATCAGCACCTGGTCGCCGGGATTGACGAGCGCCGCGAAAATCAGCTGCAGCGCGCCCGAGGCGCCCGGCGTCACCACGACCCGCGCGGGATCGGGACGCACGTCAGCCGGATAACTCGCGGCGATGGCCGCGCGCAACGCGGGCAATCCGAGCGAGGGCGTGTAATGCGTGTGTCCGGCCTGCAGCGCCGCGATGCCGGCCTGGACGATCCCCGGCGCGGTGGGGAAATCCGGTTCGCCGATCTCCATGTGAATGATGGAGCGCCCCTGCGCCTCCATGGCGCGGGCGCGGGCCAGAATATCCATCACGTGAAACGGCTCGATCCGCGCCAGACGTCCGGCAAACGGCTTCATGCGTTCGTCCGCAACTGCCGGAGCAATCCGAGATCGAGACAGGATGCACCGTTCACGGCACGACCGGACAACACCTGAAACGGCCGGTCGGGTTCACCGAGCTGGTCCAGCACTATGGCCGCGCCTGAAAAATCGTGGGTACGCGTGTAATCGTTCACGGTAATAATGGTCGCGAGGTCCGCCGCCTGCGCCGCGCGCAGGCCGTTTTCCGAATCCTCGAACGCCACGCATTGTGCCGACGAAAGGCGCAGCCGCTCGAGAACGTAATAGTAGATGTCGGGGGCCGGCTTCTTCGCCGCCACCACGTCGCCCGCGCCGATCACCTCGAACCATGACTCGGCCTCGGGCGATATTGCATGACGCAGCAATGCGGTGACATTGTCCGGCGTGGTGGTCGTGGCAATGGCCAGGCGCATACCGGCTTTGCGTGCCTCCTCGAGCAGGCGCCGCACGCCGGGTCGCAGTGGTATGCCTCCGTGTCCCAAGAGGCTGGTGTAATGGCGTGTCTTGGCGGCGTGCAGTCGCGTGACCAGCACGTCGAAATCGGCCGGCTTCGCGTAATCGGGACGATACCGGTCGACGTAATGGCGCATGCGTTCCTTGCCGCCGGTGACCGCCAGCAACTGGCCGTACAGATCCACATCCCAGCGCCAGTCCAGCCCGGCGTCGCTGAATGCCCGGTTGAACGCGACCCGGTGGCCGTCACGCTCGGTGTCGGCCAGCGTGCCATCCACGTCGAAAATCAGCGCTTCAAGCGACACGGAATTGTCCACAAAATCGCGATAAATCTGTCATAAAAGCCCCATGCATCTTCCGCATCTATACTCTACGGTTGCGACCCCCGGGGGATTCTGGTATAGATTCGCGCTTATTTTTTTACCCCCACCCTTCCGGGGCCACATTATTGCAGGAGTTGAAGCATGCCGGCCAGAAAAAAGAAGGAAAAGGAACAATCCGTCTCTCCCGTTTCGGGTATCAAGCCCTACGTGGCGAAGAAAGGCGAGAAGTACATGAACAAAAAGCAGCAGGAGCATTTCCGCGCTGCGCTGAACGCCTGGAAATCGGAACTGGAAGAGGAAATTTCCCGCACCGTGCAGCAGATGCGCGACGTGCCGGAAAATCCGCCCGACCCGAACGATCGCGCCAGCCAGGAAACCGACATGTCGCTCGAGCTGCGCTCGCGTGATCGTGAACGCAAACTGATCAAGAAAATCGACGAGGCCATCGAGCGCATCGACACCGGCGACTACGGATACTGCGAAGTCTGCGGCGTCGAGATCGGCGTGGAACGGCTGGAAGCCCGCCCGACGGCCGAGCTCTGCATCGACTGCAAAACGCTGGACGAGATCCGCGAAAAGCAGATGGGCTGATGATGCCGCCCGTTTCGTTGTCACTCCCTCTAACACCTGCACGATAATTTCTTCCGGCCGAGCCCGCCTTGCCCAAGATCCTGATCCGCAACGCCCGTATCGCGCGCCCGGACGGATCGATATTCGAAGGCGATCTGCTGTGCCAAGACGGCGTCATCGAGCGCATCGCCCCGCAAATCGGTTCGGCGGCGGACGAAACGATCGAGGCTGACGGGAATCTGCTGCTCCCGGGAGTCATCGACCCGCAGGTGCACTTCCGCGAGCCGGGCAAGGAATACAAGGAAGACCTCGGCTCCGGCTCGCGCGCCGCGGTCAAGGGCGGCGTCACCAGTTTTCTCGAAATGCCGAACACCGACCCGCCCACCACGAGCCAGGCGGCGCTGGACGACAAACTGCGGCGCGCGGCGGAAAAATGCGTGTCCAACTACGGCTTCTTCATCGGCGCCACACCCGATAACCTCGACCAGCTCAACCGCGCCAACCCGGCCTGCGGCATCAAAATTTTCATGGGCGCGAGCACCGGCAGTCTGCTGGTGGACAAGGCGGAGGATCTGGAGCGGATCTTCGCCAACGGCTCGCGCCTGATCGCCGTCCACGCCGAGGACGAGGCGCGCATCCGCGAACGCCGCGAGCGGTTCAAGGGCCGCGGCGACGTGGCGGTGCACTCCGAAATCCGCGACAACGAATGCGCCCTGCGCGCCACGCAACTGGCGCTGGAGCTTTCGAAAAAATACCGCCGCCGGCTGCATATCCTGCATCTTTCGACGCACGAGGAAGTGGAACTGCTGCGGCGCGACAAACCCGCCTGGGTCACGGCCGAAGTCATTCCCAATCACCTGCTGTTGAACGTGAACGATTACGCGCGTCTCGGCGCGCTGGTGCAGATGAATCCTCCGATCCGCCGTCCGGAAGACAACGCCTCCCTCTGGGCCGGTCTGCGTGACGGTGCGATCGACTTCATCGCCACCGACCACGCGCCGCATACGCTCGAGGAAAAACGCAAACCTTATCCGCAATCGCCGGCCGGCATGCCCGGCGTGGAAACCTCGCTGCCGCTGATGCTGACGGAAATGAAGGCCGGTCGCTGCACGCTCGCGGAAATCCAGAAATGGATGTGCCACGGTCCGGCCGCGGCCTACGGCATCCGCAACAAGGGAAAGATCCTCGAGGGCTGGGACGCCGATCTCACGCTCGTCGACATCGAGCACGCACGACCGGTGCGCAACGAGGAAATGTTCACCAAAGTCCGCTGGTCGCCATTCGACGGACGCAACCTCGCCGGATGGCCGATCTACACTATCGTCGGCGGACAAGTGGCGTTCGATCGCGGAAAAATCCGCGACGGCGTGCACGGCCGCCCGCTCACATTCTCCTGACCTGGAAAAAAACTTCTCATGGAACTCCTGCTGCTGGTCAAAGCGCTTATTCTCGGCGTCGTCGAGGGTCTGACCGAATTTCTGCCGGTCTCCTCGACCGGCCACCTGATCATCGTCGGCGATCTGCTCGATTTCAACGACGACAAAGGCAAGGTTTTCGAAATCGTCATCCAATTCGGCGCCATCCTCGGCGTGGTCTGGGATTATCGCGTCCGCGTCGGCCACCTGATCACCGGCATCGGCAACCGGCACGAACAGCGTTTCATCCTGAATCTGTTCATCGCCTTCCTGCCCGCCGCCGCGGCGGGTCTGCTGCTGCACCACAAGATCACCACGTATCTTTTCAACCCGCTCACCGTCGCCGGCGCGCTCGTCGTCGGCGGCATCCTGATCCTGATCATCGAACGCCTGCCGTTGCGCGTGCGCGTGAACAGCATGGAAGACCTCGGGCCGCTCGACGCCCTGAAGATCGGGATTGCCCAGACCTTCTCGCTCTTTCCCGGCGTCTCGCGCGCCGGCGCCACCATCATGGGCGGCTTGCTCACCGGGCTTTCGCGCACCGCGGCGACGGAATTTTCCTTCCTGCTGGCAATGCCGATCATGTTCGCAGCCACGTTCTACGAACTGCTCAAGAACCGCGAACTGCTGCATGCCGCGGACATTCCGCTGTTCGCCGTCGGTTTCGTCATGTCGTTCGTGACCGCGCTGGTGGTGGTCAAGGCGTTCCTGAAGTTCGTGTCGCGCCACGATTTCACCTCATTCGCGCTGTACCGCATTATTTTCGGGCTGCTGGTGCTTGCTTATTTCTGGTAACGCGCATGATCGAGAAAATCATCACCGTCCTCGCCGGATTCATCATCGGCACGATTTCACGCCTGGGTTACGGCGGCATTGTGCTGCTCATGGCGATCGAGAGCGCCTGCATTCCGCTACCCTCGGAAATCATCATGCCGTTCTCCGGTTATCTCGTGTCCACCGGTGATATGGACCTGTGGCTGGTGGGGCTGGCGGGTGCCGTTGGTTGTGTGCTCGGCTCGATCGTCGCTTACTACGCCGGTGCCTGGGGCGGGCGGCCGTTCATCGAGAAGTACGGAAAATACATTCTGATCTCGCATCACGACCTCGATCTCGCCGACCGCTGGTTCCAGCGTCATGGCGACATCACCATCTTCATCGGGCGTCTGCTGCCGGTGATACGCACCTTCATCGCCTTCCCGGCCGGGGTGGCGCGCATGAACCTGTGGCGATTCAACCTCTACACCTTCGTCGGCTCCTATATATGGAGCTTGGGGCTGGCCTGGATCGGCATGAAGCTGGGCGAGCACTGGAATACTCTCGGGGTCTATTTCCACCGTTTCGATGCCGCCATCGGGGTCATTCTGCTGATCGCCGTCGTGTGGTACGTCCGGCGACACCTGCAGCACATGAAGCGCTGAAACCACCGGTTTTCCCCGACAAATGCGTTAATTCCGGGGAAATCCCCGGCATTCGGCACTTTGAATGTGCCGCCCGCGTGCACTATGTTTATTCCTAATGGATACGCAAACCCCGGGCGCCGGCAAAGCCGTGCTGGACGCCAACATCCCGCCGAATCAGGGAACGAACCGCAGCGCCGAAACCGCCGCACCCGCCGCCGAAAAGGTCCGGGTGCTGGTGGCGGATGACTCGCGCGTCATCCGCAAGGCGATCAGCAAAATTCTCAGCAACGAATTCGATCTCGTCGAGGTCGGCGACGGCGAAGCCGCGTGGGAACAGCTGCTCAAGGACGGCTCCGTCGAGGTGCTGGTCTCCGACATCGAAATGCCGAAACTCGACGGCTACTCGCTCATCTGCCGCATCCGCGCCGCCGACCTGGAGCGTGTGCGCAACATTCCCATCATCGTCATCACCGGCGCCGACGACGAACTGACCCGCGAGCGCGCGTTCGCCTGCGGCGCGACCGATTTCATCATCAAGCCCATCGACGGCGTGCAACTGCTGGCGCGGACCCGCGCCCACGCCAAACTCGACCAGACCACGCGCAAGCTCGAGGAAACCTCGACCGCGCTGGAAGAACAGACCGCCGTTGACCCGCTCACGCAGCTCCACAGCCGGCGTTATTTCATGCAACGCGGCGTGCAGGATATCGCTTACGCCAAACGTCACAACAGCGACGTCTCCGTCATCCGCATCGACATCGACAACTTCCGCACGCTCTACAAAAAGCACGGCGACCAGGTCAGCGATCAAATCCTCGTCTGGCTCGCCAAGATCCTGGTCGCATCGAGCCGCACCGAGGACACCGTCGCACGCACCGGCGGCGGCGAGTTCGCGATACTGGCGCCGTCGTCGGGCCGCATGGAAGCCGCAGTCCTCTGCGAACGGGCGCGCGCGGCGGTCAATGCGCAACCGTTCCAACATGAATCTGTCACGATCCCGCTCACGATCAGTCTCGGCCTGGCGACGCTGGGACGCGACCCCGGCGAAACCGTCGAGGAACTGACCGCACTGGCGGAACAGCGCATGACGCTGGCCAAGGCGGCCGGCGGAAACCGCCTCGGCGTCAGCTATCAGGAAGAGGCGCCCAAGCCGGAAGAAGCCATTATCGAGCAGCCCGATCTCGAAACCGCGCTCAAAATGCTCGGCGCCAACGATGGTGGCAAGCTGGTGCCGTTCCTGCCGGACCTGGTCACACGCTGTCTCCCGCTGCTGGAATTCTGCAACCGCAAGCTCGATCTCGGTCTCGGTTTCGCCATCGAATCGCTCAAGGAAAAGATCGCGGATATGCGATAATGATCCGGACACACCACGACGGTCCGTATCATGAGCGACAGCAACACGTTTCACCAGACGTTCCGCGGCAACTTCAGCAGTCTGTTGAGCTGGCAGCAGCTTGATGAATTCTGGAGCGTGGTGCGCCACAACGCCGGCGCCGGCTGGTATCTCTACGCGATTGGCACCCCGGTACCCACGCAACCCGCCTCCGCCGCGGACGTCGTCAAATTCATCGCCGAAGTGGACAAGCTCCTGCACGAGGAACACTACGAGGATTATTGCGGCATCGTGTACACCGACAGCAAGGAGGCTCCGACCATGATCAAAATCTTCGACCCGAATAATCTCGGTGTGTCCTGCGGCTTCAGCAACAACCCGCCGTTGCCCGGCTGGCTCATGAGCCTGATTCCACCGCAACCGCTCGAAAGCCGGCGTCCGCTCCCCGCCAGCCGCGAGCGCTGGTGGCAGACCCTCTGGACCTGAAGTCGTTACTTTATCCCCACGCATCCATGGATGGATGTTTTCAACCCGCCTGGTGGTGCCGCGGTCCGCATGCCCAGACGCTGTGGGCGCGGCTGGCGCGCCGCCATCCCGAAGTCACGCTGTGGCGCGAACGTTTGGAGCTGCCGGACGGCGATTTCATCGACCTGGACTGGACCGAAAAAGACAGCGGTCCGATCGTGATCATCCTGCACGGCCTCGAGGGCTCTTCCGAATCGCCGTATGCCCGCGGTCTGCTGCGTGTCATGGAACAGCGCGGATGGCGTGGAGTCGTGATGCATTTCCGTGGATGCAGCGGCGAACCGAACCGCCTGCCGCGCAGCTATCACTCCGGTGACATCGGCGACCTGGCGTTCTTCGTCGACACGCTCAGGCACCGCGAACCGCATGTGCCGCTGGCGGTGGTGGGATTCTCGCTCGGCGGAAATGTGCTGCTCAAGTGGCTGGGAAAAACCGGGGGTACGCTCCCGATCCGCGCCGCGGTAGCGGTATCGGTACCGTACGTGCTGAGCGATGCCGCCGCACGGCTGCAACGGGGATTTTCGCGGCTGTACCAGTGGCAGTTATTGCGCTCCCTGCGTCGCACCGTGGCCGAGAAACGGCGCCGCATGAATTTACCGCTGAAAATCCGGAATTTGTCGGCGCTCAAAAGTTTTCGCGACTTCGATGAATATGTTACGGCGCCGTTGCACGGATTCGACAGCGCCAATCACTATTACACCGTGTCCAGTTCCCGGCAGTATCTCCGGGGAATTACCACTCCCACCCTGCTGCTGCACGCGAACGACGACCCGTTCATGACCCGGTCGGCCATCCCCCGCCCGGACGAAGTGTCCGAATCCGTGACGCTGGAAATTTCCCCTCGCGGCGGGCATGTCGGTTTCGTCGCGGGCGCCTGGCCGTGGCGGCCGCGCTACTGGCTGGAAGAACGCATTCCGGCTTATCTCGACCGATATCTGTAATAAAATCTATCCGCCGTCTGCGCTGAAATAATCACGCCGCCAATAGGTATAGGCCGCGAATCCCCACCAGCAAAAAACGACGACAATACTGGTCAGGGCCATGGCCTGCATGAGCATCATGCTGTCGATACCCTGTGCCTGCAGCGCGCTTTCGTATCCACTCATGTGCTGCCTGAGGAAGTTTTCCATCACCTGCTGATTCATGACGAATTGCAGCTTGTCCAGGGTATAAAGCGCCGCGGTCACGAAAACCAGGGTATAGCCCCACTTTCGGGCGCGCCATAAACCGATCCCGAGCGCAGTGAAAAGCACGGCATAAACGAGATGATAGAGGCCGACGCTGATCCCGCTGCGTATTTCCCCGAACAGCGGTTCTTCGGCGGTAATCGACAGGAGATCGAAGGCGGCGGATACCACGAGCAATATCGCCGTGGTGCGAAACGTAAAATAGCCTTTTTTTCTGCCCGGCTCCATCGCGACTTCCTCCATGCTGTTTTCGCGGTAAATGTACGCTTCAGAAAAATTATTCCCGCAGCCGTTCCTCGGGCGGTTTGATATGGCGGAACGCCTTGTACAGCGCGACATCGTAAACAATCTTCATGCCTGCGCCAATAAGCAGAGGCGTGGCCAGTGCGAGCCCCTGCATCAGGAACCCGGCGAAGAACGGCGCAGTCGCCCAGCCGCCCATGCGCACCAGATGCGTGATGCCGGAAGCAAACGTCCGCTCCTCGGGCCTGACTACGGCCATCACGTAGGACTGGCGCGTGGGCACATCCATCTCCACCAAACCTTCGCGCAGCAGAAACAGTAACGCCGCCACCGCGAAGCTGGGCGCAAACGGCACCGTCATGAGCAGGATACTGGAAGGGATATGGGTGAACACCATGGTGTTCACGAGGCCGATGCGCGCGGCCAGCCATGCCGCGCCGAAATGCGAAACCGCGTTAGCGGTGCGCGCGCAGAAAAACAAGATGGCGATGGTGGCCTCATCCACTGCAAAGCGCTGATAAAAGAAATACGCCAGCAGCGCCGTGCCGAGAAAACCGCCGGCCAGACTGTCGAGCGCGAACAGTGATGAAATTTTCCAAAGGACACGGCGACTGTGCGGCGCAAGTTTCTCCACCGCGGGCGACTCATGCGCCTCGACGGCGGACGACAAACCGGAATACAGCAACGCGCTCAGGAGGAGCAGACCGGCATAGACAGCAACCGTCAGATGAAACGAAACGAGCACGCCTGCACCGGCGGTCTCGCGCAGCAGTACCGGCATGGCCGCCAGCGCGCCGCCCAAAGCATGGCCCATGTCCTGCAATACGTTGTACCAGGCAAAAGCGCGCGTGCGTCGTTCGGGTGTTACGGTGCCGGGCAGAATCGCCTGCTCCAGCACGAGCGCGGCGCCGCGGTCGCGGCCCATGCCGTTGACCATGCCGATAAACGCGACCACACAGACGCCTACAAGGCTGGAGGTGACAATCAGCGCAAATCCGCCTGCTGCGCTGGCGATGCCCATGACAAGCAAGGACCGCCGCCGGCCCAGCCGGTCGCCGAGAAATGTCACGATCAGGGTAGACAGCGCCGCGCCGGTGAGCCCCGAACCGATGACGAGACCGATATCGGCGGGCGTGAAAGCAAGCTTGTCGAGGTAAATGCCAAGCAACACGCCCATCAGGCCGGTGGCGAGCGCGCGCAGAAACGCGGCCGCGTAAAGAATCAGACGGTCGCTCATCCGCGCCGGCTACGCGCCGCGGCACCAGGCATACAGGGCGTCGTAAACCACCATTCCGTGCCTGAGCATCTCGTGGTCGTCCCGGAAGTTCTGCGACAGCCCGCGCGAGACCGCGAGCAGGCCCGCCGCCTCCGGCGCCAGGTCTGGCCGGCCGGTATCGGCGGCACGCACGACGACCGCGAGCTTATGCAGTACGGGATCGGTCAGTTGATATTTCTTGAGAAACGCGTCAAAGCTGCAAAACTCCCCCACGTGGCCCAGCTCCACGCCGGGAACGTCATAGGGAATCGCGCCGGTTTCGGCCGCCACTGTCATCACCCGGTCACCGGGCACGTACAGGAATTCCGGGGCCGTGTCGATGAAACGCGCGACGAGCCACGGACAGGCGATACGGTCGATCTTGGGACGTTCGCGCGTGACCCATTTCATGAATGACCCTCGCTACTTGGGGATGGTTTCCCCGCCAGCCTGCTTCCAGGCCTCGATACCGCCCTCGATGAATCGCGCCTTGACGCCCTTCGCCTTCAGCTGGTCAACCACGGAGTTGCTCACCGAACCGCCGCGCACGCAGTAAATCACGATGTTCCGGTCGAGCGGCAACGCCGTGCTCCACAACGTTATCTTGTCCGGATCCAGCCACGCCGCCCCGGGAATCTTCTGACCATCTTTCTCGTAATCGCTTTTGCGACGCACATCGAGCACCAGAATATTCTGGCGTTGGGTAAAAAGTTGCTTGAGTTCATCGGGCAAGATAGTACGGTTCACGGATGACATCCCTCATAAAGGCGGGCAATGTTGGCCCAATTGATGTTTTGCATGAAGGCGTCGACGCAAGCGGCGGCCTTCGCGCCATAGTCCATGTGATACGAGTGTTCGTACATATCGAGCGCAAGAATCGCTGTGTCATCGGCCAGATGCGAGGTGTGATCGGCCGCCCACTGGTTGACGAGTTTCTTGTCGCGATGTGAATATATTAGCAGCACCCAGCCGGAACCGCCTCCCTGAGCCTTGCCCATGGCGCTGAACTCGGCCTGCCAACGCTCGTAACTGCCAAAATCACGCGTCAACGCCGCAGGCAGGGAGCCCTCTGCCTGCCCGCTCCCACCGAGACTATCGAAGTACAGCTCGTGCAAGATCATGGAATTGGTCGCGATCAACTCTTCGCGTTTTAAACCGTTGATCACAAATACCGGCGCGTTTGCGCCATCCAACGCTTGCCACCGGTTGGCGATCGCATTGAGGCGTTTGACCGCCCCCCGCCATAGATGTGTTCGTAGTGGCTGACGATCAGCTTCTCGGACAACCCCTTGAGCTTCGCCGGATTACACGACGGCGGTTTCATTTCGTAAGCCATGACACTCTCCTTACGCGCCTGTCAGCGGTTTGATCAATGTGTAGGCAAGTCCCGCCGCGCCGCAGGCGAGGATCACCGGGATGATCCCGATCTTGAAGCGCCACAACGTGATAAAGGCAACCACGCCGATCAGCGCGGAGAACCACTCAAATCCGCTGAACAGAGCTTGTACACTGAACGGCTGGACAATGCCCTGCGGCCACAGCACGTGGTAGGCGAAGAACACCGCGAGGTTCAGGATCACGCCGACGACGGCGGCGGTGATGCCGGTCAGCGGCGAGGTGAATTTGATATCGCCGCGGGTTGCCTCCACCGCCGGCGCGCCCAGCAGAATAAACAGAAACGACGGCAGGAACGTAAAGAGCGTGGCGACGGCTGCCCCGGCGATACCGGCAGCCGCCAGCATGTCCGGTCCGAACACCTCCTTGGACCAGCTACCGATAAACCCGACGAAAGCCACCACCATGATAAGTGGCCCGGGGGTGGTTTCTCCGAGCGCGAGGCCGTCAATCATCTGCGGACCGGTAAGCCACTGGTATTGCTCCACACCGCCCTGATAGACATACGGCAACACCGCGTAGGCACCACCGAATGTCAGGAGCGCGGCCTTGGTGAAGAACCAGCCCATCTGCGCGAGCGTGCCCTGCCAGCCGTACAAGGCGAACAACGTACCCTCGACGCCTGCCCAGATGGCAAGACCGATCATGGAATATGTGATTACCCGCACCCACTTGAAGCGCGCGTGCTCCGGCGGCGGCGTATGATCGTCAATCAGCGCCGAACCGTAGCTCTTCTTGCCATCGCCATGATGTCCGCCAGTCCTGAACTTATCCGGCGCGATGCGCCCGCCGAGGTAACCGATGATACCGGCCCCCAGCACGATGTACGGGAACGGCACATCGAACGCAAAGAACGCGACGAAAGCAGCCGCCGCCACTGCCCATAGCACGGCATTTTTCAGTGCGCGTGAACCTATGCGGTAGGCCGCGAATACGACAATCGCCGTCACGGCCGGTTTAAAGCCGTAAAGAATACCCGCCACCGCCGGTATGTTGCCAAAAACAAGATAAATCCAGGTCAGCGCAATCAACACAAATAACGAAGGTAAGACGAACAATGCACCGGCGACAATACCGCCCCAGGTCCCGTGCATGAGCCAACCGATGTAAGTCGCCAGCTGCTGCGCCTCGGGACCCGGCAATACCATGCAGTAGTTCAGCGCGTGCAGAAAGCGGTGCTCCGAAATCCAGCGGCGGCGTTCAACCAGCTCCTGGTGCATCATGCTGATCTGACCGGTGGGTCCGCCGAAACTGATGAATCCCAGTTTCAGCCAGTAGAGGGATGCTTCTCCGAAGGAAACCGCGTCGGGGGGTTTGGTAATGTCGTGAACTTTTGTAACAGCAGACATAAATGCCTCCAGTCAAAAATTATTCTTCTGTGTATGAAATGTAGAGATAATCAAATGCCTTACTCGCTTCCCTAAGCAGTTTGCCATCATCGGCATATTGTTGGCGCATACCGTTCAAAACCATCTCGAGCCCGGTGGCTTCCGCCACCGGCACGCCGCCGATATCCAGGTAATGCACCAACCCGCCCAGGCGCGTGAGCGCCGCGTCATCGTCCAGACCAAAACTGGCCAGCAAGACCTCGAAGGTAACGCGCGCGCCGACATGACTGAAAGCCGCGCCATCGAAATCAAATCCGATCGCCCTGGCTGGACAACGCTTGGGGTCTTTCAACCAGATAAAACGCGCCTTGGGATCGATAAACCTATGAATCAGCCACGCGCAAGCCAGGCGATCCACCCACGGTCGGGCGCGCGTGGCCCAGACACGTCGCTGATAGTCGCGCCTGTTGAGTCGGCGGATCTCGCCAACCGCCGACCGTGGTTCATCCGGATAAAGCAGCGCGGTGAGCTCCGCTTCCGTCCCGGACAACAGATGCTGAACCTGTTCTTTCGCCGGCCCCGGGAAGTGATCGGTGGCCGCCACCGACTCGAACTCACGGTGTATCTTTCGCAGCAGACGTGAAGCGGAGACGGCGCGCTTCCGCGTGAACGT
Source organism: Gammaproteobacteria bacterium (assembly GCA_016200465.1). Taxonomy (GTDB): domain Bacteria; phylum Pseudomonadota; class Gammaproteobacteria; order Acidiferrobacterales; family Sulfurifustaceae; genus Sulfuricaulis. Next base: position 25,941 of record JACQER010000050.1, read on the forward strand.
GGGCTTGAGCTTTCGGATCGCCTCAATAAGCCGCGTATAGTCGGCGGTGCGATCGAACAGTGCGCGAAAATATTCGGACTGCAACGGTCCTGTACTGCTGAACGTGATGACGTGCGCGTCGCCTCCGGAATCCCGTACCACGTCAGCCTGTTCCTGCAACGACCTGTCAGCCGATTCGCTGTACGGCAACAGATAAACGCCGTCGCGCAGCACTGCCGCTCCCAGCCCCTTCAGGGCGCGCCATACCCGCATGCGCGGCGTGGCGCGTCGCCCGGGAAGGCTGATCACCAGCATGGACCACAGGGGGCGGGCGGAATCTTTCATGTAGAATATTCTACATATATGTAATGTCTATTACAGTAAATAATTAGCGTGGTAAACTGGCGTCCATTCACCACACGAGGCGACCTATGCGTGCATCAGCCGTCTTCACCGGCCTTTTTCTTGCCTTCTCGGCTCAAGCCGCGGAGCTGACGCTACACCCCGTCAAAATTGCCCCGGATGTTTACGCGATCATCGGTGATCTCGGCGCACAAACCTACGAAAACGAAGGCCTGAACAGCAACTTGGGCTTTGTCGTTACCGGCGATGGCGTGCTGGTGATCAACACCGGCCCCGGTACTCGGATCGCCCGCGCGCTGCACGCGGCCATCGGAAAAATCACCTCGCAACCCGTGAAATGGGTGGTGAATGTCAACAGTCAGAATCATTATTGGCTGGGTAACGGCTATTTCAAATCGCTGGGGGCCGCGATCGTGGCGCACAAGGAGGCCGACCGGATCATGCGCGAAGTCGGTAATATGCAGCTTACGAGCAACCAAAGATTGCTCAAGGAGAAGGCCGATGGCACCACGCTCACCTACCCGTCTGAATTATTGGATGACAAGCGCGAAATCAAGCTCGGCAAAACCGTCGTACAGTTGCTGCACTTCGGACAGGCGCATACCCCAGGCGACATCGTCGTATGGTTGCCGCAGCAAAAAATCGCTTTTACCGGAGACATCGTTTATACCGAGCGCATGCTGGTGGTGCTGCCCATCAGCCACTCCGGAAACTGGATACAGTCCTTCGACAAACTGGCGAAACTTTATCCGAAGATCATCGTGCCGGGTCATGGCCATCCCGCTGACATGATGACAGCGCGTAAAGACACGCGCGACTACCTGGCCTATCTGCGCGCGGAAATCAGAAAATCGCTCGACAAGGGTGAAATGCAATACGATGCGGAGGAGCGGATCGATCAATCCGGATTCAGCTATCTCGTCAACTTCGAGCTGCTGGCGAGACGTAATGCGGGCCAGATTTACCTGGAAATGGAGAAAGACGCTTTTTAAGACCGGCGCGCGGTTCTGCGGCGTCGTGTATCGGAACGGTTCCGGGAAACATCGGAATCGCGACGGTGACGGGGTTTCCCCCGGGATAGGCGCGATTCAGGCGCACTTTTTTTCGCAGGCTGTGGCAGTTTCAACCCAACAACATCGTACAATGCCCCCGCCGCTTCCTCATCCATCTCGACCGTGCGTCCGGTATGAAAATGCGGCGGCAACACGACGGGGCCGAAACGCACGCGCATCAGGCGGCTGACCTTCACCCCCACCGCCTCCCACAGGCGGCGCACCTCGCGGTTGCGTCCCTCCTTCAATACCACGTGATACCAGTGATTCGCACCGGCACCGCCGACATCGATGATGGCGTCGAAACGCGCCGGGCCGTCGTCCAGCATCACGCCTTCTTTCAGCCGCGCGAGCATTTCGTCGCTCACCTTGCCCAGCACGCGCACGGCATACTCGCGCTCGATCTCGTGGGACGGGTGCATCAGGCGATTGGCCAGTTCGCCGTCGGTGGTGAACAACAATAGTCCGGAGGTGTTGTAATCCAGGCGGCCGATGTTGATCCAGCGCGCGCCGCGCAGCTTGGGAAGTTTTTCGAAGACCGTCGGCCGGCCCTGCGGATCGGAACGGGTGCAGACCTCGCCCACCGGCTTGTGGTAAATCAGGAGGCGAGGTTTAACTTCAAAGGAATATGTCGGGACGTTGCGTCCATCGACGCGCAGAATCTGATCGGGGGTGACGCGGGCGCCGAGCGTGGCGGGTTTGCCATCTATCGTGATGCGGCCTTCCTCGATCCAGCGCTCGATCTGCCGCCGGGACCCCCAGCCGGCGCGCGCCAGAACTTTTTGCAGCTTCTCCCCGGTCGGGACGTTCCGCTCAGTCACGCTGTGCCGTGCGGGCTTCCATCAGCGTCGCCGGCTCTGACTCGTCTTGTGTCTCAGCGGGCGATTCGCCGTCAGCGGTGGCCATGGCGGCGGGAGATGCCGGCTCCGTGCCGGGTTCGAGGTCCAGGCGCAGGTTCAATTCGTTGCTGATGACGTCGAGATCGCGCAGCGCCGACAGCGGTGGCAGTTCTTCCAGACTCTTCAGGTTGAAATGCTCGAGAAACTCGCGCGTGGTGCCGTACAGCGCGGGCCGCCCGGGGACATTGCGTATCCCCACCTGGCGTATCCACTCACGTCCGAGCAGCGTCTTGATGATGTCGGTGCTCACGGAAACGCCGCGGATCTCCTCGATGTCACCGCGGGTCACCGGCTGGCGATAGGCGATGATGGCCAGGGTTTCGAGCAGCGCGCGCGAATAGCGCGCCGGCCGTTCTTCGGCCAGGCGCGTGATCCAGGGAGCGTACTTGTCACGGGTCTGGAAGCGCCAGGCGCGCTCGATCTGCTTCAACTCAACCACACGCTCGGCGTATTCTTCTTCGAGCTGGCCGATGGCATCGCGGATTTCCTCGCGCGTCGGCTGCGATTCGGCCGGAAACATGGTCAGCATCTTGTCGATGGTCAGCGGCTGGCCCGCGACCAGCAGCGCCGCTTCGATGATGTTCTTCAGTTCTGCGTTGGGCTCGCTCATCAGGCCGCCGCCTTGAGATGAATGGGTGCAAAGGGTTCTTGCTGAACCACGACCACCAGCGATTCCTTGAGGAGCTCGAGAATCGCCATGAAGGTTACCACCAGACCGCGGCGGCCTTCCTGCAGGTCGAACATTTCCTCGAAACTCACAAACGCCTCGCTGTTGATCCTCGCCAGTATCCGAGTCATGCGCTCGCGCACCGACAACGGTTCCAGCTGAACACGATGATGCCGGTAAAGTTCGGCGCGCACAAGCACCTCCTTGAAGGCATCCAGGAGGTCGAACAGGCTGACGTTCGGTTCGATGCGCTTGACCGGCGGATGATCGTTTTCGATGACCACCAGATGCACCTCGCGCCCGACCCGCGGCATCTGGTCCAGAGACTCGGCGGCGGTGCGATAACGTTCGTATTCCTGCAGCCGGCGCACCAGCTCGGCGCGCGGGTCGGCTTCTTCGCCGCCTTCGCCGGCCGGGCGCGGCAGCAGCATACGCGATTTGATTTCCGCCAGCATCGCGGCCATGACCAGATATTCCGCGGCCAGCTCCAGTTTGACCGTCTGCATCAGCTCGACATAGCCCATGTACTGGCGCGTGACTTCGGCGATGGGGATATCGAGGATGTCGAGGTTTTGTTTGCGGATGAGATACAGCAGCAGGTCGAGCGGGCCCGAAAAAGTTTCGAGAAAAATCTCCAGCGCATCCGGCGGAATGTACAAATCCTCCGGCAGCTTGGTCAGCGTTTCGCCGCGGACCACGGCCATTGGCGCTGGTACTGGCGTTTCGATCGTTTCGCTCATCCGCTGTATCCCAGGCCGATGGCGGCGCGCACTTCGGTGAGCGTCGCTTCCGCCGCCTCCTGCGCGCGCTTGTTGCCGTCTGCAATAATATTCTTCACGGCCAGCGGATCGCGCGAAAATTCCGCGGCGCGTTCCTGTATCGGTTTCAGTTCCGCCAGCACGGCATCAATGATCGGCTGTTTGCATTCAAGGCAGCCAATTTTCGCCGAACGGCAGCCTTTTTGCACCCAGTCCTTCTTTTCCTCGTCCGAGTAGATCAGGTGAAAATCCCACACCGGGCACTTGTCGGGGTCGCCCGGGTCGGTACGGTGCACGCGCGCCGGGTCGGTAGGCATGGTACGCAGTTTCTTTTCCACCTCGGCCGGCGGCTCGCGCAGGCTGATGACGTTGTCGTAGGACTTCGACATCTTGCGTCCGTCGAGTCCCGGCATCTTGGGAGCGTGGGTCAGCATGGCTTGCGGCTCGGGCAGGATGATCTTGCCCCCGCCTTCGAGGTATCCGAACAGTCTTTCCTTGTCGCCGAGGGTGATGTTCTTCTGCCGCTCCAGCAGCGCGCGCGCCGTCTCCAGCGCTTCGCGGTCGCCCTGCTCCATGTAAGCAGTGCGCAATTCACGATAGAGCTTGGCGTTCTTCTTGCCCATTTTCCTGATCGCTTCCTCGGCACGTTGCTCATAACCCGGCTCGCGCCCGTACAGGTGGTTGAAGCGGCGCGCGACCTCGCGCGTGAGTTCGACATGAGCCACCTGATCTTCGCCCACCGGCACCATACCCGCGCGATATATAAGGATATCGGCGCTTTGCAGCAAGGGATAGCCCAGGAAGCCGTAAGTGGACAAATCCCGGTCTTTGAGTTGGAGCTGCTGGTCCTTGTATGACGGCACGCGTTCGAGCCAGGACAGGGGTGTAATCATGGACAGCAGGACATGCAGCTCGGCATGGGCCGGAATCCGCGACTGGATGAACAGGGTGGCGTTATTCGGATCCACCCCCGCCGCCAGCCAGTCGACCACCATGTCCCAGACGCTTTCCTCGATGATATGCGGGTCTTCGTAATGCGTGGTCAGGGCATGCCAATCGGCCACGAAAAAGAAACATTCGTACTGGGACTGGAGTTTTACCCAGTTTTTAAGCACCCCGTGATAGTGGCCGAGATGCAGCCGGCCGGTGGGGCGCATACCCGAGAGAACCCGCATGGTCTGGCCGGGTAGAACCGTACTCATCTCAACCCCACGATTAGCGCCATAAGGCGCTCAACGAGGTGAATGGGAGGGCCGATAATCGTACCCAAGATGCCGGTAGCAAGCAGGGCCAGAAGGATGAAAAAACCAAATGGCTCTATCCGAGCCAACTGCCAGGCCCAAGGCCCCGGCAACAGACCTACTGCCACCCTTCCGCCATCCAGCGGCGGCAAAGGGATAAGATTAAGAATCATAAATACTGCATTGATTTCTATGCCAAACATTCCCATGTATTGCATCGGCAACCCAGCCCATGACTGAGCGCCAAGCTGCACGCCGATACGTGCGATCACCGCCCAGAAAAGCGCCATGAGAAAATTTGCCGCAGGGCCGGCCGCCGCCACGATGGCCATGTCGCGCTTGGGGTGACGAAGATTTTCCCAGGTTACCGGAACTGGCTTGGCCCATCCAAAGACAAACCCGCCGAGCAACAGCAACAGGCCCGGGACCAGGATGGTTCCCACCGGGTCAATATGTTTCAGGGGATTCAGGGTCAGGCGACCGAGCCGGTGCGCCGTGGGATCACCGAATTTCTTGGCCATCCAGCCATGGGCGACTTCGTGAACGGTAATGGCAAAAAGCAGCGGCAGGATGGCAACGGCAACCAGCTGGGGGGTGCTTAGGTCAGGCATCGGCCGGGGAGTATATCAGGAGCGCGGGGTGCATGAAACTTCCAATTTGGCTTTATCCGGTTGATTTTCGAGAGATATTCAGACCGTAAAACGCGCCGGATCACCCTTGCCCTGGCGCGTTACCGTAGCGTGGCCGGATTCGAGCTCGACCACCGTCGTCGGCTCCAGGCCGCAAAAACCCCCGTCCACCACCAAATCCACGTCGTGTTCGAGCCGGTCGCGGATTTCCTCGGGATCGCTCAGAGGCTGATCCTCACCAGGCAGAATCAAGGTGGAACTCATGAGCGGCTCGTTCAGCTCGGCCAGCAGAGCCTGGGCAATCACATGATCCGGAACGCGCAGGCCGATGGTTTTGCGCTTCGGATGCTGCAAACGCCGCGGCACCTCGC
>JACQER010000051.1 GCA_016200465.1 Gammaproteobacteria bacterium
ACAGGAGTCGTGATAGGTCAGCGAACCGGAATAACGGCCGGGGACATTTCGGAGTTTGTCAACATTGACCAGAAAATCGGTCAGTTCATAGGTGCAGGCGGCCAGGCGCTTGATCGATTCGATCACGGATGGATCGTCCTTGAACAACGCCGGATAATGCACTCGTATCATCCCGGCGCAGGATCCGGAAGGCACGACGACGTATTCGCAGCCGTCGAATTCTTTGAGAACCTTCAGCGCCAGCGCTTTGGCGGCTTTCTGATCGCCGGAGTTGTAGCCCGGCTGGCCGCAGCAGGTTTGCGTACTCGGCGCCACCACTTCGCATCCCGCCGCTTCCAGCAAGCGCAAGGCCGCGAAGCCGATGCTCGGCCGCATCAGGTCCACGAGACAGGTGACGAACAGGCCAACGCGCATGCCGGCTCATTCTACCTCGTGTGCCGCGGATTTGTTCAGCACACTCCGCTTCGCATCATGAAAGTCCGCGTGCCAGGTCCTGCTTGAGATCGTCCACGTCTTCCAGACCGACCGAAATGCGGATCAGGCCGTCGCTGATCCCCGCTTCGGCACGCTGCTCGGGCGTGAGGCGCCCGTGCGTGGTCGTGGCCGCATGAGTGATGGTGGACTTGGTGTCGCCCAGGTTGGCGGTGATGGAAATCACCCGCGTGCTGTCGATCAGCTTCCACGCTGCGTCCTTGCCACCGTCCAGTTCGAACGACACGATGCCGCCGAAACCGGACTGCTGCTTCTTGGCCAGTTCGTGCTGCGGGTGCGAGGCCAGGCCCGGATAGTAAACGCGCTTCACGCGTTTCTGCTTTTCCAGCCACTGCGCCAGCTCCAGCGCATTGGCGCAGTGCGCCTTCACGCGCAGGCTCAGCGTCTCCAGTCCCTTGAGGAACACCCAGGCGTTGAACGGGCTCAGCGACGGCCCGCAGGTGCGCATGAAGCCATAGACCTTCTCGCCCACCAGCTCCTTGTTGCCGACGACGGCCCCGCCGACACAACGCCCCTGCCCGTCGAGATACTTGGTCGCGGAATGGATCACCACATCGGCGCCGAGCTTGATCGGCAGTTGCAGCGCCGGCGTGCAGAAGCAGTTGTCCACCACCAGCAGGCAACCTTTGGCATGCGCGATTTTCGCGAGTCGGGCGATGTCGGCGATCTCGGTCAACGGATTTGACGGCGTTTCCAGGAACAGCAGCTTCGTGTTCGGCTTGATCGCCTTTTCCCACGCGCCGTAGTCCGTGAGCGAGACATAGGTCGTCTCAATGCCGAACTTGCCAAGGTAATTGTTAAACAGCAACACCGTCGGCCCGAAGATATTGCGCGACGAAACGATATGATCGCCGGCTTTCAGCAGCGCGAGACAGGTCGAGAGGATCGCAACCATGCCGGAGGCCGTGGCCACGCACTTCTCGCCGCCCTCAAGCGCCGCGAGGCGCTCCTCGAACGCGCGCACGGTGGGATTGGTGAAGCGCGAGTAGATGTTCCCCGGCTCGGCGCCGGAA
>JACQER010000052.1 GCA_016200465.1 Gammaproteobacteria bacterium
CCTGCGGGACGTTCGGACAATCGCGGTCGTAGATCAGTTCGACGGTCGGCATGGGATGTTTGACCTCCACGACAAGAATAGGCTCCGTACCCCGGTACGGAGTCAAGCGCTGTTTTTGATCGGTCGGTGGCGGTCAGCCCGGTGGGTGGCGGGAGTTGATTCCTGGGGCAGGACGCAAGTAACCCGTGGGGGGATCGTTCGGGAATCTCCCCCACGGGATGGAGCGTGTTGCCGCTCAGCGCTCCATCAGGTAGCCATGCGCGCGCCAGCAGTCATTAATGTTCGTGACCGCGGGTTTGCTCATGAGCTTGCCGTGCGCCCGGAAACAGGCCTCTTTCCTGGCCTGATCCTCGGCCGCTTTCTTGTCCTGCGACGTGGCGGCGAGCGCGCTTACCGTGCCGACGGCAAGTAAAAACGCCGCAATCGAGGCGATGGTGATGGTACGTGCTTTCATGGGACACCTCCTTCAGGATTGCATGATTAGACAACGATTGCTCTGCATGAGTTCGAACGCAGAACTCCGCAGCTTGAAATGACTCGTGGCAGGCGCGTGTTCTCATGGCTTACCGCCCGGCGCGGACAGGCCGCGTTGCCGCCACAGCAGATAAGCCGCCGGAATCACCGCCAACGTCAGCAGCGCGACACTCAGCATGCCCCCGACCATGGGCGCGGCGATGCGCTGCATCGCCTCCGAGCCGGTGCCGTGGCTCCACAGGATCGGCAGCAGCGCCGCAATGATCGCTACCTTGGTCATGGTCACCGGCCGGATGCGCAGCAGCGCGCCTTCGATGACCGCCTCGCGCACGTCATCGCGCGTCAGCGCCTGTCCGCGTTCCGTGCGCGCCGCGCGGCGGCGCGTCAGCGCCTGATCGAGATAGGCCAGCATCACCACGCCGATTTCCACCGCAACGCCGCCGAGGGCGATGAAACCCACCGCCACCGCCACCGACAGGTTATAGCCCAGCAGGTAGAGCAGCCAGAAGCCGCCCACCAGTGCCAGCGGCAGGGTAACGATCACGATCAGCACCTCCATGCCGTTGCGGAAGTTGAGATACAGCAGCAGCAGGATAATTACCAGGGTAAACGGAATGACGAGCTTCAGGCGTTCGAGCGCGCGCTGCATGTACTCGAACTGGCCGGTCCACTGGAGCGAGTAGCCCGTGGGCAGTTTCACTTTCTCCGCCACGGCCCGCTGCGCGTCGGCGACGTAGGAGCCGACGTCGCGGTCGCGGATGTCGATATAGGTCCAGCCGGAGAGACGCGCGTTATCGCTGCGGATCATGTCCGGCCCGTCCACGACGCGTACGTCGGCGACTTCCGAGAGCGCGACCTGGAGGCCGCTCATGGTCACGAGCGGCAGCGCGCGCAGGCGCGCCACCGAATCGCGGATGTCCTGCGGGTAGCGGATATTCACCGGATAGCGTTCGCGTCCCTCGATGGTTTCCGTGACGTTCATGCCGCCGACGGCGGTCGCGACCGCTTCCTGGATGTCGCCGATGTTGAGCCCGAAGCGCGCGGCGCGGTGCCGGTCGATGCGCACGTCCAGGTAACGCGCGCCGGTGACGCGCTCGGAATAGACCGACACGGTGCCGGGAACGGCGCGGATCGTTTTCTCGATGTCCTGGCCGATGGCGTCGATCGTGGCGAGCGACGGCCCCGCGACCTTGACCCCGACCGGCGTGCGGATGCCGGTGGTGAGCATGTCGATGCGCGTCTTGATCGGCATGACGAAGGCGTTGGAGAGGCCCGGGAAAGCGGTGGCGGTGTTCATCTCCTGAATGAGCTTGTCCAGCGTCATGCCCGGGCGCCACGCGGAGCGCGGCTTGAGCCGGATCGTGGTTTCGAACATGGACACGGGCGCGGGATCGGTCGCGGTCTCCGCGCGCCCGGCCTTGCCGAACACGGTTTCCACCTCGGGAAAAGTTTTGAGGATGCGGTCGGTCTGGGCGAGCAGCTGTTGCGCCTTGCCCGAGGAAAGCCCCGGCAGGGTGGTGGGCATGTACAGGATATCGCCTTCGTCCATGTCGGGCATGAACTCGCTGCCGATTTTCATCACCGGATACAGGCTCACCAGCACCAGCGCCGCCGACCCCCAGAGCACCGCCCCGGGCCGCGCCAGCACGCGGTTCAGCAGCGGCCGGTAGGCGTTGATGAGCCAGCGGCTCAGCGGATTTTCCTGCTCGCCGCGGATATGCCCGCGGATGAAATAACCCATCAGCACCGGCACCAGCGTGATCGACAGCGCCGCGGCCGCGGCCATGGCGTAAGTCTTGGTGAACGCGAGCGGGGCGAACAGCCGGCCCTCCTGGGCTTCGAGCGCGAACACCGGGATGAAGCTCAGGGTGATGATCAGCAGCGAATAGAACAGCGGCGGGCCCAGTTCCTCGGTCGCGGCGCGGATGACGTCCCAGCGGTTCTTGTCGGTGACGGTTTCCTTCTCCATGTGCTTGTGCACGTTCTCGATCATCACGATGGCGGCGTCCACCATCGCGCCGATGGCGATGGCGATGCCGCCGAGCGACATGATGTTGGCGTTGATGCCCTGGTTCTTCATGACGATAAAGCTCACGAGGATGCCGATCGGGAGCGTGATGATCACGACCAGCGAGGAGCGCAGGTGAAACAGGAACACCAGGCACACCAGCGCGACGACGATGAATTCCTCGATCAGCGTGCCGCGCAGGTTGCCGACGGCGCGCTCGATGATCGCCGAGCGGTCGTAGGTCGGCACGATTTCCACGCCGGCGGGCAGGGTTTTCTTGAGATTCTCCAGTCTTGCTTTGACTGCATTGATCGTGGCGAGCGCGTTCTCGCCGTGACGCATGACGATGATGCCGCCGGCCACTTCACCCTCACCGTTCAGATCCGCGATGCCGCGCCGCATTTCCGGGCCGAGACGGATGTCGGCGACGTGTTCCAGGCGGATCGGCGCGCCGCCCGAGGTCACGCCGAGCGGCACCGCGCGCAGGTCCTTCTCGCCCTGGATGTAGCCGTGCACGCGCACCATGTACTCGGCTTCGGCCATTTCGATGACCGAGCCGCCGGTTTCACGGTTGGCGTTCTCGATCGCCGTGCGCACCTGCTCGAGCGTGAGCCGGAACGCGCGCAGCCGGATCGGGTCCACGACCACCTGGTACTGTTTCACCATGCCGCCGACCGAGGCGACCTCGGCCACGCCCGGGACGGTGCGCAGCTCGTACTTGAGGAACCAGTCCTGCAACGCGCGCAGTTGCGCGAGATCGTGCTGGCCGCTGCGATCGATGAGCGCGTATTCGTACACCCAGCCGACGCCGGTGGCGTCCGGCCCGAGCGCCGGCCGCGCTCCGGCGGGCAGCCGCGGCAGCACCTGGCTCAGGTACTCGAGCACGCGCGAGCGCGCCCAGTAGAGATCGGTGCCGTCCTTGAACAGCACGTACACGAACGACTCGCCGAACTGGGAAAAGCCGCGCACGGTCGTGGCGCCCGGCACCGACAGCATCGCGGTGGTGAGCGGATAGGTCACCTGGTCCTCGACCACCTGCGGCGCCTGGCCGGGGTAACTGGTCTGGATGATGACCTGCACGTCCGAGAGATCGGGGATGGCGTCGAGCGGCGTGCGTTTGACGGAATAAATTCCGCCGGCCACGAGCAACGCGGTGAACAGCAGCACCAGGAAACGGTTGTGGATCGACCAGCGGATGATATGCGCGATCATGGTTTCGGTTCCTCATGCGCGGCGGGCGGTTCCATGCGCTGGAAGCTGGCGCGCACGCTGGCCTCGGAGTCGATCAGGAACTGGCCCGAGACCACGACGGTATCGCCTTCCTTGACGCCCTTGCGAATCTCGATCCAGTCACCGGACTCCTCGCCGACCTCGACCTCGACCGGCTGGAACCGTCCGCCGCCGAGACCGAGAACCAGGGCGTTGCGGCGACCGGTACGGATCAGCGCCTCGCGCGGCACCATGATTTTCTGGCTGTCGATGCGCGCCCCCTGGATGACGACGTCGGCGAACTGGTTCGGTTTGAGCGCCTCGCCGGGATTCCGCACCAGCACGCGCGCCTTGAGCGAGCGCGCGCCGATGTCCACGTCGGAGCTCACGCTCTCGACCACGCCTTCCCAACGGCGTCCCGGCGCGTCGGGGACGAGCACCACGGCCGACATCCCGGGCCGCACCCAGCCGGCGCCGCGCTCGAAAATATCCAGCAACACGTGCATGCCCCGGCCATCGTGGAACAGGTAACCCTGGGCGGCGAGTTCGCGCGTGTGCACGCCGCGCTCGACGCGGTAAGTGCGCACGCCGAGACTGTTCACGATTTCCGGACGCACCGTGACGATGGGCGCGCCGGAGGCGTCGGTCTGCTCTTCGTAAACCGGCACCAGGTCCATGTCCATGAACGGTGATTTGCCGGGCTTGTCGCTGCGGTATCCCGGCACCATGGGGTCGGTCCAGTAGAGCACCTTGCGCTCGGTGCCGGCGGTTTCCGCGGGTTTTTTCCCGTTGGTGAACAAGCGCCATCCCCCGACAACGGCGGCCAGCACCAGCGCGGCGCCGAGGATCACGATAACCAGCGTTTTGCGTTTCATGGTTTTTCTCCGGTGAGGTACAGCAGTTCCGCCTGCGCCTTGGCGCGGTCCACGCGCAGGCGCAGGTATTCGAGCTCGGCGTCGAGCGACTTCATGAGCGCGTCGCGGTATTCCGACTGGTCGCGGGCGAAACCGGCCACGGTGACCTGGGCTTCGCGCCGGGTGGCGGGGATCAATTGCTCGGCGAAAATCTTTTCGCGCTCGGTCAGGCCGTCGAGTTCGGCGCGCAGCGAGAGATCCATGGACTCGAGCTCGCGCCGCTTGTCGTCGAGCTCGAAGCGCGCGCCGGCTTCCATCGTCTGCTTCTCGGCCAGTTTCCGGTCCTGGCGCTTGTTCCGGAACACGGGCAGATCGAGCGTCACCATGGCACTCAGCAGGTCGGGACGCTCGGTGCCGTCCGGCATCGGGCGGCGGAAGCCGTAAGAAACGTCGAGCATCACGCCCGGCTTGTATTCCTGGCGCACCATGTCGACCTCGACGCGGGCCTCGTCGAGCATGGTCTGGGTGGCGATCCAGTCGGGGTGATGCGTGTAATCGAATGCGCCGGGCACGGCCGGCAGCACCGGCAGCTCGGCGGGCAGGGGATGGTAGGCGGCGTCGCCGATCCATCGCGCCAGCTGCGCCTGCAGGCGCAGCGTCTGCGCCCGGATCATCGGCGCGCGTTCGTCCAGGCGCGCCAGCGCCTGGCGCGATCTCAGCACCGACTGTTGCGTTTCCTGCGCCGCGCGATAGCGCGCCTCGGCCGCGTCCAGTTGTTTGCGCGCCAGCCGCCGCGACTCGTCGAGCGTGTGCAGCGACTGTTCCTGATAATAGAGTTCGAGCCAGGCCTGACGCACCTGCCGTATCAGGTTGCGCTGCTCCATCTGCACCCGCGCCCGCTCACGCGCCAGTTCCTTTTCCGCGCGCTCGCTCTTGAGCGCGAGCGTCCTGCCCGGCGGGAACGCCTGGCGCACGCCGACGACCGTCATGGTCATGTCTTCGCGGTTGAGACGGTAGGAGTCGGTGGGCACGTTGGCCACGCCCAGCGTGAGCTGCGGGTCGGGCAGCCGGCCTTCGTACACCGCGCGCTCTGCGGCGGCATCGGCGTTGGTGAGATGATGCTGGAGCCACGGCGCCTGTTCGAGCGCGAGCCGCTCGGCCTCGGCCAGCGTCAGCTCCGGGGCGGCGTAGGCACCGGACAGGCCAGTGATGAGGATGAACACGATTCCCGCACAGCGGGACAAATTCGATACGAACATGAAATCTCTCCTTGCAAGTCGTAAACAGAAACGACGCGGCGCGCGATGGCGCGCGGGAGAGAACTACAAGATCAGCGTGAGGTGTTGAATGTGGAGCGGAGGCGTCGGGATGTCCGGCGCGAAGAAATCATGCCGTGGGGTGATGCTGCTGTCCGGGAGTGCAACGACCACGGGCAGCACGGTCAGCAGCGCCGGCGTCACGGTCAGGTCGCCCAACGCCGCGGCCAGCGGCGACTGGAGATCGGGCAACTGGCAGCTCACCGCCGTGACCGGACCGCAATCGTTGGTATCCAGGTTCATGCCGCCATCATGCATGGGGCAATGCACCGACGCGTGATTCATCGGCTGGGACTGCGCCATCACGCACGGCACCGCACCCGCGACCAGCCACAACGCAGCGAGCGTGGACAGCAGGCCACGGGCGATCGGTTTCAGTTTTCTGTGGAACCAGCGCATCATGGCTTATAGTTTAGCCCTTGACCGGGACGTCGTATACCTCTGACCTGTCATATGAACAAACTATCCCCGAATGTCATTGGCATGACTTTGATCTCGATCAATGTCGGTCTCCCGCGTGAAATTATTCATGGCGGCCGGGAGGTTACCACCGGCATTTTCAAGGCCCCGGTCGCCGGGCCGGTGCGGCTCGGGCGTCTGAATCTGGCGGGCGACGGCCAGGCGGACTTGCGGGTGCACGGCGGGGCGGACAAGGCGGTGTACGCGTATCCGTTCGAGCATTACGCCTTCTGGGCTAAAGAACTGGGGCGTCATGATTTTTCCCACGGACAGTTCGGGGAGAATTTCACGACCATGGGCCTGCTGGAAGACGAGGTTTTCATCGGCGATGTGTTCCGGATCGGCGACGCCCGCGCGCAGGTCACCCAGCCGCGCTCGCCCTGTTTCAAGCTCGGTATACGTATGAATGATGAAAATTTTCCCGCGCGTTTCGCCGCGGCCAATCGCACCGGCTTTTATCTGCGTGTGCTGGAGGAAGGCATGGTGAAGGCCGGTGACGCAATCGATCGGGTCGAGCACGCTACCGGTTCAATGAATGTGCGTGAGATATTTCGCTTGCGTCATGTCGGTGGCACGCGCGCGGAATACGAGCGCGCCGCGCGGTTGCCGGGGCTTTCGTCGAGCTGGCGTGACGCTTTCGAGAAACGGTTGGCTGAAAAATAGGTAGGGTGCGTCACACGCACCATCAATCGCTTCGCTCTCCATGGCTCGCAGCAAGGGTCAGCGAGCATTAAAGCCAGCGCCTCACCGCTGATTTGTACGCCGAGTATGCATCACCGAATTGCCCGGAGAGATAGCGCTCCTCTTTAAGTATGACGCCCCAATGCATTAGCAAGATCAGGGGCACCAGAAGCAGCAGCGGCCAAACTGAATTGACCAGGAAAACCGCGCCGAGGTATAGGCCCGTCATGGCGACATAAATTGGGTTACGCGAAATGCGGAAAGGACCTTCGGTTGAAAGGGCGGCAGATGGCTTACGGTGACTTGCGCTCGTGCCCACCCGACGCATTGTGACGAACGCCCAGCGCGCGAATGCACCGCTCGGGATGAGGAAGCACAGACCAAGGGGCCAGGAAATGAGAGTGGACGAGAAGAGCGCCAACGGCAAAGCCGCTTGAATAATGCAGCCAATCAGAAAAGCCGAAAGATACAGAATGGGTGGCGGTATGACGACTCCGGATGCATTGGTGCGGGCGCTGTTCATGGGGTGTGCTTGCTTAACGCAGAGTTCAACGGACGAGGGCCCGCACCAGCGGGACCGATGTCCGGTGGAACAACGTGTTATGCCGCCGCTTTGTCGGGCAGCTGCCAGCCGGGGAACACCAACACCCCGGGATGACACTTAAGCGCCCGGGCGAGAACCTTGGCCCGCTCGACACCCAGACGGACGCGATCGTTCTCGATGGCCGAAATGGTGGCTTGGGGAATGCCGGTAAGGCGGGCCAATTGGCTCTGGCTCAACTCCTGGAGTTCACGAAGAATGCGCACGGACTCACCGACCGAGACGGTAATGCGCTTCTTGGCAGGACGATACTCTTTCATTTACGGCCTCCGATAGTCATGCGCGGTTATCGACGCAACCTGGAAAAGCAGCTTCTCGGCAACCACGCGGTAGATGACGCGCCACTGAAGCCCGAGCCGGGAAGACCGGTAACCCCGCCACTCCCCTGAAAGGGCTTCGTCACGAAATCCCCTGATCAGACGGAGCCCGGGCGGGCCGGATATTGCCGCGATGTCCTTCCACTTTTCATATCGCTTGAGGATATCCTTGGGAACCACCGCAGCCTGCTTATCCACCCGGCGGTGCTCTTCGATGCGCCACATGCCATATTATGGCTATACTCAATATGGTATGTCAACCAAGCTCATTGTTGCGGCATAACGTTCTGCTTGAGCCGCCGAGGAAAGCGCGCAGCGCTTTCCGAGGCCGGTTCTCGAAGCGGCTGTTAGTAGGGGTCTTCACGATTGCGCTTCATAACGTCTCGCCATTTTCGGAAACGTCGTAGTGGATTTTTTTCTTCCAGTACGTCTCTCCAGCGATCATAGACGTCCGTGGTTTTTCGGACCCTGTCTTGAAGTGCACGGGGTTGGATTGGAGGGAAATTCCCGATCCAAAGTACCAGCAGGGGACCGACCACTGGAATCAGGGCCAAGATAGACAGGCTTACCTTGAAGAAGACGTAGTCGTCTGACCGCCAAAGCTTCCAGATTAACCATATCGCGAACAATTCTGAGACCAGAACAACGATAAACCAGACCGAGAAACTGCCCTGTTCCATAAATTGACCTGACCCCTAACGACCAAGCTCAGCCGCGGCTCTGGCGACACGCAACAGCGACAGAGACGTCTGCTGAAGCGCCTTGTTGGGCCATTACCGAATTAACTGCATCTTGATTTCACGCTGCTTCGATGGTTGCGCTGGAAGAATTGCGACAAGGTGCGGAGTAATTGTCGTCGTTTCCCATAGCTTAGTTTTTATTGAGGCAAGCGCTTGCAGCGCTGCCTGAATTGAGCTTTGATCTATCGACGCAGTTAGTGGAATAAGGTTGGTTACATCCTTTGAATCTATGCCGATTACATCAACCGAAATGCCACCCCGTAGATTTCCTTCGCTGGCATTGACACCAATCGCCATAATGCCACTAAGATCCAAATTTGACTTTGTCGTTACTACTTCAGCATTAATGCGAAGACCAACACCAACGCGCCCACTTCCTACCAAGACATGATTAACATCATAGACATCTTCAACTCTATACTTCATATAGTCCATGACGACTTTATAGCTTCCAGCCTCCCCACTTACCGCTGCTGTTAAATAGGTTGCTTTCCCAGATATATCCGTTTTTGTAACAGCCACCTGCGCAGACTGAATAGGAAGAAGTGCTCGTTTCGCATCTCCATTCTTTATACTTTCCCAGAATATTTCCTTTTCTGCATTCTTAGCATTGTCATAAACCTTTACTTTTGGCGCAGGGACAGGATCAATTGGCTGGTAACCCAAATAGCTTTCTGAGGCAATTGGCGCGACGCTAACGCTAGCGCAGCCTGACAGCGCCGATAATATACAAACTAGGCAATATACCTGTCTCATATGCAATGCTCCTTTAGCGAGCTTAGTATTATTAGGTCCCAACGTTCCGGTTCGCGGGCGGCGCGTTAGCGACGCCCGCGAACCGGGGTTAGGCTGAATTGATTTATTAGCCGAATCAATTTGCATGATTTCGGATAAATGAGATCGTGTTCTCATATTTTTGAGCATAGCGCGGCCCCGCCTTTTGTTTCATTGCCTCAAGAGCAGAAAGATAGGGGTTCTTGCCATTTACTGTCCCATTATTAAATGCAAAAGCATAAATAGGCGATGAAGGCTGATGATTTATGATCCCGGGTTCTGTAACTGGCCTGTAGTGAGCTCTGTACCGTAGATCAACGATGGTCTCAGAAAGACGGCTGAACGCGCTGGGTGTAAGCACAAAACCCAACCAGTCTTGGTTCTCACCATAGCTGTATGCGTCTATTAGCGCTGGCCCTACAAAGATGTTCTTTGAAGATTGGGAATACAGCGTTCCGTAGGTTAAAGCACCTCTAACGGGAATTCGATGAAGAATTAACTGCTGAAAGAATACGCGCCCTACACGTTCAACATATGCGAAGTCCTGTTCGCTGCCGCCACGCGAATAAATGATGAATGTGTCAGAGAACCATGAATAGATAACGCCATGCTTCTTCTTTGGGGAGGCAATGCGCTCCATTTCAGCCAGTGCATTTTTGTATAGAGGGATTACCTGCTCTATGTTCTTACCGCTTACTAGCGCAGCAAAACCAAGCAAGTCTAGATAGCAGAACCATCTACTTCTATATCTGAGTGGTCTGAAGTCTTCAGAAGATTCCATAACGCGTGTTTTTCTGGCTAACGTCTTTTTGAGCCGCGCCGGGCACACACAGAACCGCGAAGCTCCTGCGATGTTTCACGGCGTCGGCTCGAAAAACTTGTTAGGCTCATTTTTTGATGGCACTTGCAATGATTATGGCACCGATAATAATTGCAGCGCTCATCGGCAAGGACGCAATGCCCTGAAACAGTAAGTACCCAAGCCCAACAACAATCAAGAAAAACGAAATTTCCCTAGCAAAGAATGCAGCGGCAAGCGCGGCAAATGCCGCGAGCCACCACCTGTCCGGTTTTGTGTCCAAGATATACCAAGCACCCCACAGCATGAGCGCTGCAAGCGGATAACGGACATACCATTTGTTTTCAAGTTCTTCCTGCTTGCGATGAATTTCAAGTTCTTGCGCTTGTTTTTCTTGTTGCGCTTCTTGTGTGAGTTGCTCAACGTGGGTAGTGCGCCAGAACTTATAAGACGCGTACAGGCCGGTGAAAAAGAAGGGCAAAACCCACAACGTTTCTACTTCGATTTGATTCTGAAAATAGAAATAGCCAACGGCCCAAGCAGTTACTCCGATAGTTGCCACAAGTGTGATAACGGCTTTCCGAAACCGCTTTGCTTTCGAGATCTCAACGAGAATGGAGTTATCCATTTTTTTAGCCTAACTATAATTCGACCACCCAAATGCTGCGTTTGCATGCATTGTTTCGGCGGTAATAAAAACTTGACGATTGTAAAATCATGGCGTTAATATTTTTTATCACGTCATGGCCTGTGCAGGGAGGCACACATGGACAAGCCGCGCTTATTCAATCAAGTCCGCAACGTGCTTCGGGTTCGCCATGACAGTCTGCGTACCGAGGCTTCCTACCTCCGGTGGATCAAGCGCTTTATTCTGTTTCACCACAAGCGCCATCCGCTCGAGATGGAGGAACGGGAAATCACTGCATTTTTAACCCACCTCGCTGTTAACAAGCATGTCGCGCCTTCCACCCAAAATCAAGCGTTGGCGGCCATTCTGTTCCTATATAAGGAAGTGCTTGAACAGGAACTCGACTGGATGGATGACATTGTGCGCGCCAGGCGTACGTCACGGATTCCGGAGGTGTTGAGTCCGGAGCAAGTCCGGCGCCTCTTCGGTCAGAACTGTAGGGCGCAATAAGCGCAGCGCATTGCGCTGGATGGAGTTCACATTCGGCGCATTACGGCTATCGCCTAATGCGCCCTACGAGCTCTGCCGTGGGTCAGCCACCCACAAGTAGCTTTTGAGATCGCTCGCAAGGCGCGCGAGATATTCAAAACCTGGATCTCCGCTTTCGCGGAGATGACGGCGAGGATTAAGGCCGCCTTCGCGGAAATGACAACCTAGAAAGGCAGCGCGATGCCGGGTCGAACGGAGAGGATGAGTTCCCGGAAACGGTTCTGGATGCGTTCCAGCGCCGCCTGATTATCCCCTTCGAAGCGAATTACCAGTACCGGCGTGGTGTTGGAGGCGCGCACCAGGCCGAAGCCATCGGCAAAATCCGCGCGCAGGCCGTCGATGGTGGTGAGCTTGGCGTCCGGGAAACGGGCGCGCTGGACCAATTCCTTGATGACGGTGAAATGCTCGCCTTCGGCGAATTTGAGGTTCAGTTCCGGCGTGTTCACCGTGTTCGGCAGCGAGGCGAAAATTGCCTGCGTCGGGCGCGGGTCGCGCGACAGCAGTTCCAGCAGGCGCGCGGCGGTGTACAGCCCGTCGTCGAAGCCATACCAGCGCTCCTTGAAGAAAATATGCCCGCTCATCTCGCCGGCGAGCAGCGCGCCGGTTTCCTTCAGTTTGGCCTTGATGAACGAGTGTCCGGTTTTCCACATCGTCGGCTTGCCGCCGGCCTTGCGGATTTCGGTGTCGAGCGTGCGCGAGCATTTCACGTCGTAAATGATCTCGCCGCCCGGATGCCGCGACAGCACGTCGCGCGCGTACAGGATCATCTGGCGGTCGGCCCAGATTACGTGGCCGTCGGGTGCGATCACGCCGAGCCGGTCGCCGTCGCCGTCGAAGGCGAGGCCGACGTCATAACCGCCTTTTCCGACTTCGGCGATCAGGTCTTCGAGATTTTCCGGCTTGCTCGGATCGGGGTGGTGGTTGGGGAAGGTGCCGTCGATTTCGCAGAAGAGTTCGGTCACCCGGCAGCCGAGGCGCTTGAGCAGTTGCGGCGCGAGTTCGCCGGCCACGCCGTTGCCACAATCCACGGCCACGCGCAGCGGGCGCGCGAGCTTGACGTCACCGGCCACGCGGTCGAGATAGGCGCCGCGCACGTCCGCGGAGGAAATGTTTCCCTGTCCCGTGGCCAGTTTGTTTTCCAGAATGCGCGCGCGCAGTTTCTGGATCATGTCGCCCGAGAGCGTGACGCCGCCGATGACCATCTTGAGGCCGTTGTAATCGGGTGGATTGTGGCTGCCGGTGACGGCCACGCCCGAGCCGGCGCCGAGGTGCTGGATGGCGAAATACACCACCGGCGTCGGCACCCGGCCGACGTCCACCACGTCGCAGCCGCTGCGCGCGATCCCGCGCGCCAGCGCCGCCGAGAGTTCCGGTCCGGAAAGACGTCCGTCGCGCCCGATGACGAAGCGCTTATGGTTGCCCGCGAGCGCCTCGCTGCCCAGGGCCTGCCCGATGCGCTCGACGATGGCCGGCGTGAGCGTTTTGCCGACGATGCCGCGGATGTCGTAGGCCTTGAAGATTTCGGGTGGAAGCGGGGCAGTCGCCGCATTGGCGGCGGTGTCGGATTTCGGCATGGCGGTCGGATGGCAGCTGTGGATTTCTTGAACGGGAGTCTAACTTATCCCGGCGTTTCCGGCGAGACGCCGCGGGCTGGTTCGTCCCGGTCGTACACAGGCTCAGGGAAGCTCTGATTAAGTCCCCCGTTCGCCCTGAGCTTGTCGAAGGGTGAACGGGAAAGATCGTAAGCGACAGGCGACTCGTCCGTTCATGGTTCGACAGGCCTGTCCTGAGCGAGCCGTTCGATCTTCGACAAGCTCAGACCGAACGACGAGTCGAAGGGCTCACCACGAACGGACTTAATAAGGGTTTCCTTAGCTGACGATGACGCGTTTCTTATCGAGCGTTCCGGCGGCCGGGTCGTAGACTTTGGTGACGTTGCGCCCGGCTTCCTTGGCTTGCAGCAGGGCCTGATCGGCGCGCCACAGCACGTCGTCCGGCTTGGTGTCCTTGTCGTGCATCGCGCTCAGGCCGCCGGTCCACCGGAGCTGATGGATCACGCCCTTGGTCAGTGAAATCTCACGCGGCAGTTGCCGGCGCAGGCGATCGACGAGCACCTTGGCTTTCTCGATCGGAGCATAGGCGTAGATGATGCAGAATTCATCGCCGCCGAGACGCACCAGCACGTCGGTCTGGCGCACCACTTTGCGCAGCGCGTTGGCGAATCCGACGATCAGCGCGTCGCCCGCGTCGTGGCCGTGGACGTCATTGACCTTCTTGAAATGATCCATGTCGATCATCAGCACCGAGGACGGGCCGTTCGCCCTGGACGCATCGAACAGTTCCTTGATCCGTTCCTCGAAGTGCCGGCGGTTGCCGAGCTGGGACAGATGGTCCATCAGCCCCATGTCCTTGAGCTTCTGTTTCTCCTCGACCAGCTTTTGTCCGCGGTCGCGGAGGTAATCGAAGATTTCCGAGAATTCGCGCAGCGCCATGGGGTAGTCGACGCGCACGCTGCCTTCGCGCAGGTCGCGGAACATGCGGATCAGCGAATGGATGTCGTGTCGTATCGCTTTGATGGTCTGGCGGTAGAGTCGGAACAATACGACGACGATCACCAGCAGGATGAGCAGGATAAACCCGAGGTAGTAGATCCTGTTGCCGGCAAAAATCGCGGGTGGAATGTCCCCGGACTGGTACAGCAACGTCCAGCGGCTGTCGCCCAGAGCGCTGACCACGGATGCGCCCTGGACGCTCGCCACCTGGCCGAGGGCGATGACGGCTTGCGATTGATCGTCCGCGGCCGGTTGTTGCAGTTCCATGTATCCGCCCGGCGGCAACGACTTCTCGATGGCGGACAGCAGCGGCGCGCGCGTGAAGCTGGCCAGGAGGTAACCGGCCGGTTTCCGGTTTTCATCCGGTACCGTCACCGCGATGTCATAGTGTTCGGAGGGCGTGCCGATGGCATGAAATTCGGGCGCCGCGGGCGCATCGGCCATGGACGCGCGCCGGAGGAAGTCGAGACAGGCCGGGTCCAGTTTTTCGGTGGAGAGCAATGCGCCATCGCTGTTTCGTGGGAGCAGGCGGACGGCCGTCGCGTTCGACAGCGTGGATTGGATTTCATCCTCTTTCCGTTCCCGGTCGGCCGGCGTACCGCGCGACAGCAAGCCCGCCACGCCCGGCTGATGCGCAAGTTTTTCCAGCGCCTGACGCTGTTGCGCGAGCGTTTCGGTGATGCGGTCGGACGCGGCGCGTGCAGCTTGCGTCGCCTTTTGCTGATAGGAAGACTGTTGCAGGTCGTGTACCGCCAGGTAACCGGCGTAGCCAGCGGCGGCGAAACACAGCAGCAGGATCAGGAGGACCTGAAAATGAATCCGTGTCAGTGACTGGGCCATGACGACAGGTTCCTTGGCATGGCGGATGGGCTTCCGTTAAAAGACATATTCCTTACTGTAAACATAGGAAAGTTCGCGGCAAGCGGCCAGAGGAACGGCGCGGCTTCCGACCCGTGGCGAAAAAACGGGGATGCGCGAGGCGTTAGCGGGGCTATTTCCGTCCCGAGTGGCCGAAACCGCCCGCGCCGCGTTTGCTTTCCTCGAAGTCTTCCACGATGCGAAATTCGGCCTGCACCACCGGCACGAACACCATCTGCGCGACGCGATCGCCGGGCTCGATGGTGAACGGCTCGCGCCCGCGGTTCCACACCGAGATGAATATCTGGCCCTGGTAATCCGAATCGATGAGGCCGACGAGATTGCCCAGCACGATGCCGTGCTTGTGTCCGAGGCCGGAGCGCGGCAGCAATACCGCGGCGAGATCATTGTCGCCGATGTGTATCGCGATCCCCGCGGGCACGAGATGCGTCTCGCCGGGCGCGATGTGCAGGTGTTCGTCGAGGCAGGCGTACAGGTCCATGCCGGCGGAGCCGTGCGTGGCGTAGCGCGGCAGGGGAAATTCGGCGCCGATGCGCTTGTCGAGAATCTTCACTTCCACTTTCTGCATCAGGATCTCCGTAACACGTGTACCGAAGCGGCGTTTTTGGCGCGAACTCGCGCGGCGACATGACGGATCAGCGCGCGCGCGAGCTTCGCCTTTGGCTGGACCGGCAGCTCGGTGACGCCCTCGTGCTCGACCAGCAGCAGGCTGTTTTCATCCGCGGCGAATCCGAGATCCGCGCCGACGCGGTTGGCGGCGACGAGGTCGAGTTTTTTGTTTTCCAGCTTGGTGCGCGCGTGCTGCTCGAGATTTTCCGTTTCCGCCGCAAAGCCGACGGTGAACGGCGCGGGCCGGAGCGCCGCGACGCTCGCGAGTATGTCGGGGGTGCGTTCCAGTTCCAGCGTCAGCTTGGTTTCGGTTTTCTTGAGTTTCCGTTCCGCGGCCCGCGCCGGGCGGTAATCGGCGACGGCGGCGACGCCGATGAAGATGTTCGCCTCGGCCACGTGCTGGTGCACGGTGTCGTGCATTTCCTGCGCGCTGGTGACGCGAATCGTGCGCACGCGTGCCGGATCGGCGAGCGCGGTCGGGCCCGAGATCAGGATAACTTTGGCGCCGGCTTCGGCCGCGGCTTCCGCGACCGCGTAACCCATTTTGCCGGAGCTGCGATTGGTCAGGCCGCGCACCGGATCGATCGCTTCCCAGGTCGGCCCCGCGGTGACGAGCACGGTCAGGCCGTCGAGTTCGCCGGTGGCGAAGAGTTCCGAGGTGAGCGTGACCAGCTCGACGGGTTCGAGCATGCGACCCGGGCCGACTTCGCCGCAGGCCTGCGATCCTTCCGCCGGGCCGAAAATCCGCACTGCGTTTTTCCGGATCGCCGTGAGATTCGATTGCGTGGCGGGGTTGTTCCACATCTGCTGATTCATCGCCGGCGCGACCGCGACCGGCGCTTCGGTGGCGAGGCAGACCGTGCTCAGCAAATCGTCGGCGCGGCCCTGCGCCAGGCGCGCGAGGAAGTTCGCGCTCGCCGGCGCCACCAGCACCGCGTCGGCCCAGCGCGCGAGTTCGATATGGCCCATGCCCGCTTCGGCATCGGTATCGAGCAGGTGCCGGTACACCGGATGGCCGCTCACAGCCTGAAGGGTTAAGGGTGTGATGAACTCGGTCGCCGACGCGGTCATGACGACGCGCACCTCGGCGCCGGCGTCGCGCAGGCGCCGCACCAGGTCGGCGCTCTTGTACGCGGCGATGCCGCCGGTGACGCCCAGCAGAATACGTTTATTGACCAGACTGCCCATATGTTAGAGTGTACTTGTCAGGGAAGATGTCTACAAATTCGCAGGGAGCGAATCATGGCGATAAGCGAGTGGCCGGAACACGAGCGGCCGCGGGAAAAGCTGCTGCAACGGGGCCCGCAGGCGCTTTCGGACGCCGAACTGCTGGCGATTTTCATCCGCACCGGCGTACCCGGCAAGACCGCCGTGGACGTGGCGCGCGACTTGCTCGCGCGCTTCGGCGGCTTGCGCGAGCTGCTGGCGGCCGGCGCCGAAGAATTGTGCGAACAACCGGGACTGGGCGAGGCCAAGTACGTGCAAATGCAGGCCAGCCTCGAGCTCGGCCGGCGGTTCCTGGCGGAACGACTCAAGCGCGAGGCGACCCTCGGTTCCACCCGCGACACGAAGGATTTTCTCCAGGCGCAATTGCGCGACCGCAAGAATGAAGTGTTCGGCGTGCTGTTCCTCGACAACCGCCATCGGGTGCTGGAGTTCGAGGAGTTGTTTCAGGGCACGCTGAACGGCACCGCG
>JACQER010000054.1 GCA_016200465.1 Gammaproteobacteria bacterium
GCGGACGGGTGTCCTCGACCTTGATGACGTGCCAGCCGAAATCGGACTTCACCGGCTCGGTCGATACCACGCCCTTGTTCATCTTCATGACGGCGTTGAAGAATTCCGGCACCACCATGCCTTGGTTGATCCAGCCGAGTTCGCCGCCGGCCTTGCCGCTCTGCGTGTCGATGGACTTTTCCTTGGCGAGCTTGTCGAATTTCGCGCCCTTCTGCAGCTGTGCGAGAATGTCCTTGGCTTCGCTTTCCTCCTTCACCAGGATGTGGCGCACCTTGTATTCGGTCTTGTGCGTGTTGGCCACTTCCTGCTCGAAGCGCTGCTTGACGTCGTCCTCGGTGATCGGCTTGTCGCGCAGCAGGTTGCGCTTGACGGCCTGCGCCAGGATTTCCTCGCGCACGCGCTTCATCAGCCCGCTGACCTCGGGGTCCTGGTCGACCTTGTTGCTCACGGCGTATTGCGCGAGCAGCATCTTGTCGATCATTTCGTCGAGCACGATCTTCTTTTCCTTGTCCTTGTCTGGAATCGGGCCGACCTGCTGCTGGCGGATCTGCAGGTAGCCCTGGTAATCCGATTCCAGGATGTTGTCGCCGTTGACCGTGGCCACGACCTTGCTGGGCTCCTTGGCCGCCTCTTTCTTGGCTTCTTCGCCGGGTTTCTTTTCGCAGCCGGCCGCGAGCAGGCCGCCGGCGGCGAGCAGTACGATGAGGGATGTGCGTAAGGTGGACATGAATTTTCCTTGGTGACGGTTGTGATGGGGTTGGTGATAGGGTTCAAAGTTCATCCGGCGTAAACGCCTGGATGCTGAGCGCATGAATGTCCTTTTTCATCATGTCGCCCAATGCCTGGTAAATCATCTGATGCCGTTGCAGGGCGCTCTTGCCCTGAAAACGGGGCGAGACGACGGTGACGGCAAAATGTCCGCCGCCGCTCCTGGCGCCCTCGTGTCCGGCGTGCAGGCGGCTGTCGTCGCGCACCTCGATTTTCTGGGGTGCGAGCGCTTCGCGCAAGCAGTTTTCGATCAGAGTTACTCGCATCACGGCAGCACCTTGCGGAACGGCTTGACGCTGACGCCGGTATAGACGCCGGCCGCAACATAAGGATCGGCGTTGGCCCAGGCCTGCGCGTCCTCGAGCGAATCGAACTCGGCGACGATCAGGCTGCCGGTGAATCCGGCCGGGCCGGGGTCGTTGCCGTCCACCGCCGGATACGGGCCGGCGAGCAGCAGCCGGCCTTCGTTCAGAAGTTGCTGCAGGCGCTCCAGATGCGCGGCGCGCACGGAGAGGCGGCGTTCGAGACTTTCTTCGGTGTCGGTGCCGTTAATGACGTACCACATCAGTCGGCGGCTCCGTTGGGAGTGGATTTGTCGTCATCGGATTTATCCTGCATGTGCCGGGCCATGAAAACGGCCTGTACGATCACGAACAGCAATGTTAATCCGAGTAACCCAAAAACCTTGAAATTGACCCAGATGCCGCGCCGGGTGTCGGCGTCGAGATCGAGTCCGTAGAAAAACGCCACGTAAAGATTCGCCGCCCCGAGCAGCAGGAAGAAAATCCCCCAGCTCAGGTTGAGGCGTTTCCACACCGGCGCGGGCAGGGCGATCTGTGCCGACATCATGCGTTCGATGGCGGTTTTATTTCCGAACCACTGGCTCGCGAGCAGCAGCGACGCGAGTATCCAATACACCAGCGTCGGCTTCCATTTGATGAAGATGTCGTTGTGCAGCGCCAGCGTCAGGCCGCCGAAGACCGCGATGACGCCGAGCGTGATGAGATGCATGGTCTCGAAGCGGCGGTGCTTGAGCCAGAAGAGGCCGGTTTGCAGGAACGACGCGACGATCGCCACGGCCGTGGCGACGTAAATGTCGTAGAACTTGAAGGCCGCGAAAAACAGCAGCAGCGGAAACAGATCGTAAAGGAATTTCATCGCGCAGGTTGTGGCAAAAGGAGCGCTATTTTGGCATTTCCGCGGCACGCGCGGCAATGCCCGGCGTGTAGCCGCCGGATCCCGAGGCGCAGCTCTTTCGGAGACGGCGGCAGTAGCGCCCAGGGAAACATGGCTCACTGCGGCTACCTGCGCCCATTGCCGAAAGAGCATTCGCCTCGGGCACTGGGCGCTAATGCATTCTGGGCCGTGTCCAGCGGTCGAAAAAGCGCCCCATGACCTGACGCACCGGCTGCGGATAGTTGAGCGCCTCCATCTGTTGCATGCCTTCGGCGAAGAACGCCGCCGCGTCCTCCGGCAGGTAATGCACCAGGTCCTCGAAGACCTTTTCCATGAGCTCCGGGTTGTGCGTGCGCGTCGCGACGATGCCGCGGTTCAGATGCAGCACGCGCCACGGCCGGCCGGGGTTGGTTTTTTCCAGATCCTCCTTGATGAGGTTGGCGCTGGCCTGGATCACGCGGCTCATGTATTCGGTCACCGGCTCGAGTGACGCCGGATCGTGCATGCGATTGGAAAAATTGGCGAGCGCGTTGACCACCGGATCGAGCGTGCGGATCTGGCCATCGTGGCGCATGATCCAGTCGGCGGAGGCGAGGATCACGATCTCCAGATCCTGCCGTGGCACCGGCATGTTGAGCTGGCCCGCCCAGGCGATGAGATCGGTCAGCAACGTGATGCCGTAATCGCCGATCTGGGTGGCATCGTCGCGGGTAATCGGCCCGATCTCGCCTTCCTCGTGATCGATCCGCGCCATCAGCGCTACAAACTGTTCGATCGCCTCCGCCAATTGCACCGGCGTGACCTGGTTGGTCTCGGCCGGGCGTCTGGCATCATAGGTGTCGATAATATCCCCCGCCGCGTGGTTGAAACGCAGTTCGGCTTCGGCAAGCGTGGGCGGCAAAGTGGTGATCATCGTCGGTCCCGGACACAATCACATTATTCAGTATAATACGTCTGCTAATCATAGACTGTTTGAAAGATGAGCAATACCGACACGAAATCCGTTTCTATTACGCCCACGCGTTACGACCTGCATACGCACAGTCTGCGTTCCGACGGCACCCTCACGCCGGCGGAGCTGGTGACGCGGGCGCAAGCGGCCGGCGTGGAAGTGCTGGCGCTGACCGACCACGACGTGACTGACGGTATCGAGGAAGCGCGGACCGCGGCGGTTTCACTGGGCATGCGCCTGATATCCGGCGTCGAAATTTCCGTGACCTGGCAGGGCCAGACGGTGCATATCGTCGGCCTCAACATTGACACCGATGCGGCCGTCCTGCAGCAAGGGCTCGTGCGGTTGCGCGAATTCCGGCAATGGCGCGCCGTGGAAATCGGCCGCCGGCTGCAGAAAAAGCGGATCGAGGGTGCTTATGAAGGCGCGCGGCGTCTGGCCAAGGGAAACATCGTTTCGCGCACGCATTTCGCGCGTTTCCTCGTGGAGCAGGGTTATGTCCGCGGCATGCAGCAGGCATTCAAGCAGTTTCTCTCCAGCGGCAAGCCCGGCCATGTCCCCGGCCAATGGGCTGCGCTCGAAGAGGCAGTGGGTTGGATCCGGTCCGCCGGCGGCCAGGCGGTGGTGGCGCATCCGGCGCGTTACAAACTCAGTGCCGGCAAATTGCAGCGGCTGTTTGGCGAATTCCGCGAATGCGGCGGCGAGGCGATTGAGGTGATTTCCGGCAGCCATCCGCCGGAAGCCGCTCAACACTTCGCGCGTATCGCCGCCGAGCAGGATTTCCTCGCCTCGGCCGGGTCCGATTTCCACGATCCGGAGAAAACCTGGATGGACCTCGGCCGGCTGCCGGATTTGCCCGCCGGCTGTATTCCGGTGTGGCGCGATTGGGAGCAGGTGGAATCACCGCCAGCCAAGGTTGCGGCCGGAAGTTTTTCCTAAGGGAAATGGCCCAGTATTTTCAAATCCACCCGACGCACCCACAATCGCGCCTGATCAAGCGCGCCGTGGACATCGTGCGCGCCGGTGGGGTGATCGTTTATCCGACGGATTCGAGCTATGCCCTCGGTTGCCACATCGGCGACAAGCAGGCGATGGAACGCATCCGCCGCATCCGCCGCGTCGGCGACAACCATAATTTCACGCTGGTGTGCCGCGATCTTTCCGAGGTGGCGCAGTATGCGCGCGTGAGCAACGCCGATTACCGTTTGCTCAAGGCCAATACGCCCGGCGCGTATACCTTCCTCCTGCCGGCCACGCGCGAGGTGCCGCGGCGTTTGCAGCATCCGAAGCGCAAAACCATCGGCCTGCGCGTTCCGGATCATGTGATTGCCCAGGCTCTGCTGGCCGAGCTGAACGAGCCGCTCATGAGTTCCACCCTGATTCTGCCGGGCGAGGATCAGCCCCTGAGTGATCCTGAGGAAATCCGCGACCGGCTCGAACACGACGTGGATTTGGTGGTGGACGGTGGTTTTTGCGGCTTGGAGCCGACGACAGTGGTTGAGCTCGAATCTGGCCACGCTACGGTGACGCGCCAGGGCAAGGGCGACAATGCGCGCTTTACGGTCTGAATATCTCTCGAAAATCAACCGGATAAAGCCAAATTGGAAGTTTCATGCACCCCGCGCTCCTGATATAC
>JACQER010000055.1 GCA_016200465.1 Gammaproteobacteria bacterium
TATCCCCTGAATAAAGTGCACAAGGCGCACTACGTGCTCATGAACATCGAGTGCGAGCTCGCGACCCTGCGCGAACTGGAATCCGCGTTCCGCTTCAACGACGCGGTGCTGCGCTCGCTCGTCATCAGCCGCAAGCACGCCGTCACCAGCCCCTCGCCGCTCGTGAAGGAGAGCGAGGAAAAATCCGCGGCGCCCGCGCCGGCGGCGCCCGAGGGCGGCGAACCCGAAGCGACCGAATCCGCGTCGCCTGACCAGGCTTAAGGAGCACGACCATGTCACGTTTTTTCCGACGCAAGAAATTCTGCCGCTTCACCGCCGAGAAGGTCGAAGAGATCGACTACAAGGATCTCGCGGTGCTGAGCGGATACATCACGGAAACCGGCCGCATCATCCCGTGCCGCAACACCGGCACCAAGGCCCGTTACCAGCGACAACTGACGCGCGCGATCAAGTACGCGCGTTACCTGGCGCTGTTGCCCTACTGCGACAGCCACTGAACGATTAGGCGAGGTCTGAACGATGGAAGTCATTCTGCTTGAAAAAGTGCGCAACCTGGGGAGTCTTGGCGAACAGGTCAAGGTGAAGTCCGGTTTCGCGCGCAACTATCTCATTCCCTACGGCAAGGCGGTCACCGCCAACGAGGAAAACCGAGCCAAATTCGAGGCGCAACGCGCCGAACTGGAAAAAGCCCAGGCCGACGCGCTCGGCAAGGCGCAGATTCGCGCCGAGAAGATGACCGGCTTCACGGTCCAGATCGTGCGCAAGGTCAGCGAGGAAGGAAAACTTTTCGGTTCCGTCGGCATTCGCGACATCTGCGAAGCCATGGAGCAGGCGGGTTTCGCGCTCGAGCGTTCCGAACTTCATCTCGACCGCGGTCCGCTCAAGGAAGTCGGCGATCACGAAGTTTCCGTGTCGCTGCATCCCGAGGTCAACTTCAAGATCATCGTTTCGGTTGTCGGCGAAAAATAACCCGGAATCTTTCGGGCGAACCGCTCATTTGTTAATTCGGGCGGTCTGCGATATATAATGGCTGACCAGCCGCTGCCGGCGGAGAGAGACGGCAGCCGAGCATCAGGGGGGATCGGTGGAGGAACGAGCCATTTCCAGACGAGGGATGGAGTCGGCGACCGAAGCGCTCAAGGTCCCGCCGCAATCCATTGAGGCCGAGCAGTCCGTGCTCGGCGGTCTGCTGCTCGATAACCAGAGCTGGGACCGCATCGCCGACATCATCACCGCCGACGATTTCTACCGCCGCGAACACCGCCTCATTTTTCACGCCATCGCCGCGCTGTGCGAGGAAAGCAGCCCAGCCGACGTGGTCACCGTCTCGGAATGGCTCGAACGCAGCGGCGAGCTCGTCACCGCCGGCGGACTGGCGTATCTCGGTTCGCTCGCCAACAACACCCCCGGCGCTTCCAACATCGTCGCCTACGCGGCGATCGTGCGCGAGAGCTCGGTCATGCGTGAACTGGCGCGCGCCGCCTCGGACATCGGCAACGCGGTCTATACGCCTGAGGGCCGCTCGGCCAACGAACTGCTCGACCTGGCCGAAAAGCGCATCCTCGACATCAGCGAAAAGGGCCACCGGCGCGGTGAATTCCACGCCCTGAACACGCTGCTGAGCAAGGCCGTCGACCGCATCGACGAGCTGTTCCGCTCGAAATCCTCGATCACCGGCGTGCCGACCGGGTTTTCCGACCTCGACGAAATGACCTCCGGCTTGCAGGCCTCGGACCTGATCATCATCGCCGGTCGTCCGTCGATGGGCAAATGTCTCGTCCATGATTCGGAATTGGTGCTGGATGATGGCAGCGTGGTTACCATCGAGGAAATTTTCCGGAATCGCCGCCGGCAGCGCGTGGGAACGTTGACGAAAGACTTCCGGCTGGCGCGCGCGACGCCCAGCGACTACGTGGACGACGGCGTCAAACCCGTATTCGAAGTCACCACGCGCTCCGGTCGCCGCATCGAAACCACGCTCACGCACCCGTTCCTCACTCTCACGGACTGGCGCCCGCTGCATGACCTGAAGGCCGGCGATGCGATCGCGGTGCCGCGACGCCTCCCGGTATTCGGCCAGGAGCAGCTGCGGGAATGCGAGGTCAAGCTGCTTGCCTACCTTATCGGCGACGGCGGACTCACCGGCAACACGGCCCGTTTCACGAACAGCAACACCAGGATAGTCGCCGATTTCAAGGAGGCGGTAGCGGCCTTCGGCGGCTTGAGTCTGACGACTGCCGAGCGGCGCCGCGGTTTCGCGCCGTCGTGGAGCGTTGTCAGCGATCGCGCGCAGATTGCCGAGCACCGCGCGGAATTTGCCGCGCGTCTGGATCGTGTACTCGATGCCAGCCAAATGTCGGCGCGCGCGGTGGCCGCGGCGGTGGGTGTCGTGCCGGCGTCGCTTACGTACTGGCGCCAGGGGAAATCGGTTCCGGATGAACGATCCTTCACGAGACTCTGCGATGTTCTTTGTGTGCAGCCAGCGAGCAGCAGGCGCTGTTTCTCAACCGGTTGTTCGCCACCGATGGCTGGGCGACCGTCCTGAAATCGGGTCAGGCCCAGCTCGGCTACGCCTCGATCAACGAACGGCTGGCGCGGCAGGTGCAACACCTGCTGCTGCGTTTCGGCGTGATTTCGTCCCTGCGTCTGCGCTGGGTGAAGTACCGCGAGGCGCGCCGTCCTTGCTGGCAGCTGGACATCACGCACGCTGACTCGATACTGACCTTTGCGCGCGAGATCGGAATCCACGGCAAGGAGCAGGCGCTGGCCGCGGCCGCCGAAGCGGTCGCCGGACGCCGGTGGCAGACGAATACCGACCTCCTCCCGGTCGAAGTCTGGGACCTGATCGCGCAAGCCAAGGGCGACCTGTCCTGGGCCGAGCTGGCGCGGAAGGCCGGGGTGTCGGGTTCCAACCTTCACGTCGGGCGTCGCGGGCTTTCCCGCGCCAGGCTGGCCAAGTTTGCCATGGCCTTGGGCAACCGGGAGCTGCTGGCGCTGGCCAACAGCGATGTTTACTGGGACCGTATCGTCTCCATCGTGCCGGCGGGGGCGAAACAGGTTTATGACCTCACGATTCCGGACACGCACAACTTCATCGCCAACGACGTGTGCGTGCACAACACCTCGCTCGCGATGAATATGGCTGAGAACGCCGCGGTTGGGCACAAGATTCCGGTGGCGGTGTTCAGCATGGAAATGCCGGGCACACAGCTGGCGCTGCGTATGATGGCTTCGCTCGGGCGCATCAACGCGCACCGCGTGCGTACCGGCAAGCTCGATGACGACGATTGGCCGCGGCTGACTTCGGCGGTCAGCCTGCTGAACGAAGCGCCGATTTTCATCGACGACACGCCGGCGCTGACGCCCATGGAGCTGCGCGCCCGCGCGCGGCGCCTGAAGCGCGAGCACGGCCTGGGCCTGATCCTCATCGATTACCTGCAACTGATGCAGTCGACCGAAAAGACCGAAGAGAACCGGGCCACGGAAATCTCCAACATCACCCGCGCCCTGAAGGGGCTGGCCAAGGAACTGGAAGTGCCGGTGATCGCCATGTCGCAGCTGAACCGCAGCGTGGAAAGCCGCACCGACAAGCGGCCGGTCATGTCGGATTTGCGTGAATCGGGCGCCATCGAGCAGGACGCCGACGTGATTCTTTTCATCTATCGCGACGAGGTTTACAACAAGGACAGTCCGGTCAAGGGCACCGCCGACATCATCATCGGCAAGCAGCGAAACGGCCCGATCGGTGACGTCCGCCTGACCTTTCTCGGGGAATACACCCGCTTCGAGAATTACACCTCGGCCGGTTACGACGGGAATTTCTGAATGAGCAGACCGGCGCGCGCGCTGGTGGACGCAGGAGCGCTGCGGCATAACCTGGAGCAGGTGCGCCGGCGCGCGCCGCGCGCCCGGATCATGGCCGTGGTCAAGGCCGACGGTTACGGGCACGGCCTGTCATGGGTCGCGCAAACGCTGAACGGCAGTGTCGATGCCTTCGGCGTGTCCAGCGTGGAAGAGGGCATCCATCTGCGCGAGGTGGGCATTGCCCGGCCGGTTTGCCTGCTCGAGGGTTTTTTCTCCGCCGATGAACTGCCGCTGCTGGCGAAGCATCGGTTGGAGCCGGCGATACACGAGGAGGGGCAGATCAAGGCGCTGGCGCAGGCATCGGCGTCGCTGAAACTCTCCGTCTGGCTCAAGATCGACACCGGCATGCATCGCCTCGGCTTTGCGCCGGCCAAGGTTCCGGAAATCCTGAAACAGTTGCAGCGTTGTGCCGCGGTCGCGGACATCCGGCTCATGTCGCACTTCGCGCGCGCGGATATTCCCTCCGATCCCGAAACCCTGACGCAGGCCGATGGTTTTCTTTCTTGCGTCAAAGACCTTGGACTCGAATCGAGTCTGGCCAATTCCGCCGGCATTCTCGCCTGGCCGCAGAGTCATCTCGACTGGGTGCGCCCCGGGATCATGCTGTATGGCGCCTCGCCGCTGACGCAGCTGAGCGCGGCGCAACTGGACCTCCAGCCCGTCATGACGCTGCAAACGGCGCTGATCGCCGTGCACACCCGGTGCAAGGGCGATCCGATCGGTTACGGCGGCGACTGGCGTTGCCCGGAAGACATGCCGGTGGGCGTGGCGGCGATCGGCTACGGTGACGGGTATCCACGGCATGCCGTGGGCGGCACGCCGGTACTGGTCAACGGTATGCGCGTGCCGCTGATCGGGCGCGTTTCCATGGACATGATCACGCTCGATCTGCATACCCAGCCGCAGGCGAAAGTCGGCGATCCGGTGGTGCTATGGGGTCAGGGACTGCCCATCGAGGAAGTGGCGAAGTGCGCCGGGACCATCTCCTATGAGTTGATGTGTCGCGTGACGGAACGCATTCCGCGCGTGGTCATTTGAAGAAAATAAAATGGACATGATTAACAGGATTTACAGGGCAAATCTTGGAGATCAATTTTAAAAATCTTGTTAATCCTGTGAATCCTGTCTATTAATTTTTTCCCGCCATGGCCAAAGCCAAATCGGTTTTCACCTGCAACGAATGCGGCGCGAGCACGCCGAAATGGGTCGGCCAGTGCCCGTCCTGCGGCGCCTGGAATTCGCTCTACGAAACCGCCGTGGTGTCCGCTGCCCACGCGCGCGCCGGGCGCCAGTATGGCGAGCCGGTCCCGGCGCGTTACCTGGCCGAGGTCGCGGCGGAAAAAATCGCGCGCATCCCGACCGGCGTCAGCGAACTCGACCGCGTGCTGGGCGGCGGACTCGTCGCCGGTTCGGTGGTGTTGATCGGTGGCGATCCGGGCATCGGCAAGTCCACCTTGCTGATCCAGGCGCTGGCCACGATCAGCGAAAGCGCCCAGGTACTCTACGTCAGCGGCGAGGAGTCCTCGGACCAGATCGCGCTGCGCGCGCGGCGTCTCGGGCTCAAGGGCGACCGGTTGCGGCTGCTCACGGAGAACCAGGTCGAGAAGATCATCGGCTGCGCGCAGGACGAACGTCCGCAGGTCATCGTCGTGGATTCGATCCAGACGATGTACACCGAAATACTCCAGTCGGCCCCGGGCAGCGTGGCGCAGGTGCGCGAATCCGCCGCCCAGATGGTGCGCTTCGCCAAGCAGACCGGCACCGCGCTATTCCTGGTCGGGCATGTTACGAAGGAAGGCACGCTGGCCGGACCGCGCGTGCTCGAACACATGGTGGACACGGTGCTCTATTTCGAGGGCGACACCGGCAGCGCGTTTCGCATCATCCGCGCGATCAAGAACCGTTTCGGCGCGGTCAACGAGATCGGCGTGTTCGCCATGACCGAGACCGGCTTGCGCGAAGTGGGCAATCCGTCTTCGATGTTTCTCAGCCGCGAGGCGCAGCCGGTGCCGGGCAGCGTGGTGCTGGCGACGCAGGAGGGCACGCGGCCGCTGCTGGTCGAGGTGCAGGCACTGGTGGACCAGAGCCACCTGAGCAATCCGCGGCGTGTGTGCGTCGGGCTCGATACCAACCGGCTCGCGATGCTGCTCGCGGTGCTGCATCGCCACGCGGGCATCGCGACCTACGACCAGGACGTGTTCGTGAACGTCGTCGGCGGCGTGCGGGTGGTGGAAACCGCGGCCGATCTGGCGATCCTGGCGGCGACCATGTCCAGCTTGCGCAACCGGCCGCTGGGGAAAGATCTGGTCATCTTCGGCGAAGTGGGACTGGCGGGCGAAGTGCGGCCGGTGCAGCGCGGCCAGGAGCGCATCCGCGAAGCGG
>JACQER010000053.1 GCA_016200465.1 Gammaproteobacteria bacterium
CATGGCGAAAACCTCGAACCAGCCTCACTGAGCTGTGTCGGATTTGCCCGCGATGTTGACCAGCGAGCCGAGGGTAGTGGCCCCAGCCCTCTTGAGCGGAGAGCCTTCGCTTTCGTCAAGGCCCAGGGCGACGTAGTTGAGAAGCGAGAGCGCCCGGAGGCTGTTGTCCTTATTGTCGTAGTCGAGGGACTCGCCGTGCATCACTGCATGCCGGTTCAAGGCCGTTGAGCCCGATTTAGCGCGCTTCGACAGCCGCTCCCTGATCGGTAGATCGTCAGACAGGGCGAGCCTGGCGATGCGGGCCAAGGGCTCGCCTTCATAGACACTGTCGGGCGGCGCGGCCAACGACTTGCCAGTAGTTCGATCTTTGAGGAAGAAGTGGCCGCCGCGCAGCTCGGCGCATATGCCGTCGGCCTGCGCCATGAACGCCAGGATGGACAGATCGTATTCGCCGCGGCGGTGGGCGGCGAAGGCTGACTTGAACTTAGAAGCGCGGTGGGGCAAAGCAGCGGAGAGCTTGCTCTCGATGTCGGCAAGCCGGTTTTCGAAATGGGCGACCATCATCGCGTCGGCCTCGTCGAGCGTGCCCTCGTCAATTGCAGAGGCGGCCTGGACCAGTATGTGCCAAGCGATCTCAGGATCCAGAAACCATCCCCGGTTCGCCAGCGCGACGAGGGTAGTTTGAAACTTCTCTGGCAGCTTGGAGACGGTTTCGCCAATCAGGACGGCCATTGAACCCAGTGCCTTGAATGCCGGCGCCAGCGGGGCTAGGGCGGTGACAATCTTTTTCGACAGGTAGGAGACGCCCTGGAGAACCTCGGGTTGGGACAGTATGGTTCCAAGTGACTGGATCATCTCCGTCATCTGCTTGTGGCTGATTTGGGCCTTGGCGGAGCCAATGGGGGCGGCCGAACGCACAACTTCGCCAACCACCACGGCTTTGACGGGATGTAGCGGCGCGGTAGAGGATTTGGTTGAGAGTGGTTTCTTGTCGTCCATGGAGAGATGTATACCCGACGCACGAAGGTGCGCCGCAGATGCTGCTTGGATGAGCCCCAAACGGGCGGCTATGCTTCCGTCCCGGAAACTCTTCGCCCGCCCAAAGCACGCCGCTGCGGCGCAGTGCCTGCGCCACCGATCAAGAGCCACGGGCGCGAAGCGCGGAAAAACGGGCCGGGGGATGAAACGGGCTACAAGTGTCAAACCCGTACAAACCGGGCTCGCCCGTTTTGAGATGGTATGGACGCCTCCCGCCTACGCTGACACGCTCGTCGCCACTGGCGCAAGGTCCCTCCTGCATCGGGGTGGGACCTCGCATCTGGCGGCATCAAGTGCCAAAGTGGAGGTCTGTCCAACCACTTGTTGATGGAGGTCCCGCGATGAATGCTACTACTACTGCCGCCACCATTTACGCCGTGGACACGGCCAAGAACGTCATGCAGGTGCACTGGGTCGATCCCGACTCCGGCGAGATCCGGCGCAAGAAGCTCACGCGCGCCAAGTTCTGCGACTTCTTCGCCCAGCGCCAGCGCGCGCGCATCGCCATGGAGGCCTGCGGCGGCTCGCACCACTGGGCCCGCACCCTGGGCAGCCTGGGCCACCAGGCAGAGCTGCTGCCCGCTGCCCAGGTACGCGCGTTCGTGCACGGCAACAAGGACGACGCGGCCGACGCCCGCGCCATCTGGCTGGCCGCCCAGCATGGCGACATCCGTCGCGTCAGCATCAAGAGCGGCGACCAGCAGACAGCTCTGTCGCTGCACCGCGCGCGCAAGCACTGGGTGGATGTGCGCACGGCCAGCGTGAACATGCTGCGCGGCCTGCTCTACGAGTTCGGCATCGTGCTGCCCAAGGGCCGGGAAGCCGGCCTGAAGGCGCTGGCCGAGCGCCGCGCGGCAATAGACGCGCAACTGCCCGCGCCCATGGTGCGCCTGATCGACTCCCAGCTGCAGGCCATCCGCGACTGCGAGCAGCACGCCCGGGACCTGGAGGCCGAGATCGCCCAGCTGCACCAGAGTGATGAGGTGGCCCGGCGGTTGCGCCAGGTGCCGGGCATCGGGCCTCTGGGCTGCACGGCCCTGTCCGCCGTGCTTGGTGATGGCTCGGCTTGGCATAACGGCCGCCAGTTCAGCGGCTTCCTGGGGCTGGTGCCACGCCACAGCGGCACCGGCGGCAAGGTGAGCATCGGGCGCATGAGCAAGCGAGGCGACCCCTACGTGCGCAATCTGCTGATCAGCGGCGCTCGCTCGGTGCTCTCGGGCGCCCACCCGCCCGAGTGGGCCACCCAGATGCGCCAGCGCCGGCCCTTCAACGTGGTGGTGGTGGCCCTGGCCCACAAGATGGCCCGAACAGCCTGGGCCCTGGTGGCCCACCAGCGCAGCTACGCCCCCCAGTGGGTCAGCGTGCCACCGGACAGGGCTGTGGCACTGGCGACCTCATGACAGCGGAACAAACAAACAGCCGCTAGTCAAGGAAGAAAAGACAACGAACATGGCAGACGCCAGACCGGGTGTGCGGGAGAGTCGATGAAGTGATGGTGAAGCGGTCGGACCGTGGGTTGGCAAGGCTGTTGCAGTACCAGGGCTTTCAAAGCCCGCGTTTGAGATGAGCCCCAACCTTGCGAATGACCATCAAGGCCAGCAGCGGGCTTGCCCGACTTGCATCTGAAGGCCGGATATAAGACCGCAGTTGATCCGCCAAGCCAGAACTTCAAGAATTCACTTGCACATAGGGAGGCGTCCATATAAGTACTGCAGATGCTCACCCGAAGGGGCTGGGGCTTTGGGCCGGCGCTGCGGCATGCGCCCTCAGGCGCAGGCGGGGCACAGGCGGGGCCCAAGCTCAGGCACCACGCGAGCGTCGGCCGTAGAGCGGTTGCCCCGGCCGCCAGCCGCGCCAACCAGGCCACCCAGGCAAACGCAGGCTCACACGATCGCGAACGGCGCCTTCAGGAAACCCCGGAACCGCGCCC